>CAYHHH010000001.1:0-69684 GCA_964356125.1 uncultured Bifidobacteriaceae bacterium
GGCGACGTCGCCGGCGATCCGATGCTGGCGCACAAAGCGTCGCACGAGGCGCGCGTCGCGGTCGAGGCGATCAACGGCAAGCCGTCGGTGTTCGAGCCGCGCGCGATTCCGGCGGTCGTCTTTACCGATCCCGAGCTTGCGTGGACCGGGCTGACCGAAACCGACGCGAAGAAGCAGAACATCCCCATCGAGATCGCGAAGTTCCCGTGGGCCGCATCCGGACGCGCGACGACGCTCGACCGGCCTGACGGAATGACGAAGCTCATCATCGATCCCGAAACCGAGCGCATCCTGGGCGTCGGCATCGTTGGCGTGGGCGCAGGGGAGTTGATCTCCGAAGGCACGCTCGCGATCGAGATGGGCGCGCTCGCCTCCGACTTGAAGCTGACGATCCACCCGCATCCGACGCTGTCGGAGACGGTCATGGAAGCCGCTGACGTGTTTTTTGGAGAGAGCGCGCACGTCTACAAGCCGAAAAGAGGTTAGTGGTTGGTGGTTGGTGGTTGGTCGTAGGGCTCGGCTTTAGCCGAGCTAAAGCTCGGCACTACGTACGCAGCAGCTTCGCGGCTTTGCTGAACACAGACGACATCATCTGTGGCGTCAGTTTGCCGGTGTTCGTGTTCTGCCGGCTTGGGTGGTACGACGCAATCACGATGGGGCCGCCTTTCGGCTTATAGACCGCGCCGTGACCGAATGGCGGCCGCGGCTTGACGACAACTCCTCGGCGCGCCATAACCCTCCACCACACATCGAACGCGATCTTCCCCAGCGCCACCACAACGCGCACGTGTTTCAGTTCGGCGAGCTCTGCTTCGAGATGGACCTGGCACGCGACGATTTCTTCCGGCGTGGGCTTGTTGTCCGGAGGCGCGCAGCGTACTGCGGCTGCGATGAACGCGTCCCTCAGCCGAAGGCCGTCATCAATCGACTGAGATGTCGGAATGCTCGCGAAGCCGTGCCGGTGCATGGCCGTCATCAGGAAGTCGCCGGATCCGTCGCCGCCATCTCCTGTGAAGACCCGGCCGGTGCGATTGGCCCCATGCGCCGCCGGAGCGAGGCCGAGTATCAACACACGCGCGTTCGGATCGCCGAAACCCGGAACCGGTTTCGCCCAGTACGTGTCGTTGCGGAATGCCGCGCGCTTGACTCGAGCGATCTCGCCGCAATACGTGCGCAGCCGCTCGCATCGCGAACACGTGACGATGTCGTGGTGAACTTTGCTGAGAGACATTCAGTACGTAGTGCCGAGCTTTAGCTCGGCTAAAGCCGAGCCCTACGAATGCGAGCTACCAGCTAGTTTGAAGGCATCCGCCTGTTCGTGCGCGTGATACGAGCTGCGCACCAGCGGTCCTGACTCAACGTGCGTGAAGCCCATCTCCAGCGCGATGGTCTTGAGATCGCGGAACTCGTCGGGATGGTAGTAGCGCGTCATCGGCAGGTGTTTCTCAGACGGCCGCAGGTACTGGCCGAGCGTGAGGATGGCGCAGCCGGCGGTGCGCAGATCGCACAGCGTCGAGACGATCTCGTCCCATTCTTCGCCAAGGCCGAGCATGATGCCTGACTTCGTGGCGATCTGCGGCGCGTACGTCCGCGAGCGATCGAGGAGCTCGATCGTGCGCTCGTAGCGTCCGCCCGAACGCGCGAGCTTGTACAGCCGCGGCACGGTCTCGGTGTTGTGATTCAGGATGTCGGGCACCGCATCGAGGACGGTGTAGAGCGGCTCGGCTTTCCCCTGGAAATCCGGGATGAGGACTTCGATGCTCGCCGACGGCGTGCGCGTGCGGATTTCCCGGATCGTCTCGGCGAAGATCGACGCACCTCCATCGGCCACATCATCTCGATCGACCGACGTGACGACCACGTGCGCGAGATCGAGCGTGGCGACGGCATCGGCGACGCGCGCCGGCTCTGCCGCGTCAACCGCGTGCGGGCGACCGTGCCCCACCGCGCAGTAGCCGCACGCGCGCGTGCAGATATCGCCGAGGATCATGAACGTCGCGGTCCCGTGCGTCCAGCACTCGCCGATGTTCGGGCAGCGCGCTTCCTCGCAGACGGTGTGAAGATTCAGGTCGCGCATCAGGCCCCTGAGCCTGAGATACGACGTCGAGCCTGGCGCTTTCACCTTGAGCCACTCAGGCTTCCCTGGCCTGAGCGCAGTCGAAGGCGGGGCCGCGGATGTTACTGGAGTGAGCGGGATAACTCTCGACACGTTACAGCGATCTTAATGGATAATTCGCTGCGATGCGATTGCCGTCGGCTGATGCCAGTCCGGTGCCGTCTCGGGCTGCGCTGCGCGGCCTGAACGTCACGTGGCTCGGACACTCGACGTTCGTCATGACGTCGCCGAAGGGCGTGCGCCTGCTGTTCGATCCATTTCTCACCAACAATCCGTCATGTCCGCCGGCGGCGAAGCGCGTCGGCAAGATCGATCTCATCCTCGTGACGCACGGTCACTCCGATCACTGCGAGGACGCCGCCGCGATTGCGCGAGAGACCGGCGCAACCGTCGTCGCCTCACCCGAGCTCGCCGGATGGCTCGAGCGCCAGGGCGTGAAGCATCTGCGGCCCATGAACATCGGCGGCCGCCAACAACTGTCGGGCCTCGACATCGCGATGGTGGCTGCGGTGCACAGCAGCAGCGCGCCAGACGGCAGCGACCTTGGCCCGGCCACGGGATTCGTCGTGCGCTTCGAGGATGCGCTGGCGATCTATTTCGCCGGCGACACGGCGCTCTTCGGCGACATGCGCATCATCCGCGATCGACTTGCGCCGGACGTGGCGTTTCTGCCGATCGGCGATCGCTTCACGATGGGGCCAGAAGATGCGGCGATCGCCGCCGAGTGGCTGGGCGTGAAGGCGATCGTACCGATGCACTTCGGAACATTTCCGGAGCTGACGGGAACAGTGGAGGAGTTGCGCACGCACGCTCGCCCGCGCGGAGTCGAAGTGGTGGAACTCAGACCAGGAGTTGCCGTTGAGTAGTGGCCGAAAGCCCAGAGCCCAAAGCCTGAAACCCATCCTGGCGGCGCTCCTGTTCTTGTGGGCACCACAGGCCGCCGCTCAGACCCTAGAGCCCATCAGGTACACCGTCAGTTTTCCTGCGCCGCATACCCACTACCTCGAAGTGGAAGCGTCGTATCCGACCGAAGGGCGCGCATCCATCGATCTGATGATGGCCGTGTGGACGCCGGGGTCCTATCTCATCCGCGAGTACGAGCGGCACGTCGAAGCGCTCACGGCCGCCGACCCGTCGCGGGCGCCGCTTGCCGTCGAGAAGACACGCAAGAACCGCTGGCGCGTCACCACCAACGGCGCGAGGACGGTGTGGGTGCGCTACCGCGTCTACGCGCACGAGATGACCGTGCGCACCAACTGGGTGGACGAGGAGTTCGCCATGATGAACGGCGCGCCCACGTTCATCACGCTCGTCGAGTCCCCTTCGCGCCGCGTGCACGAAGTGCGACTCCTGCTGCCGCGCGCGTGGGCAAGAAGTGTCTCGGGGATGCCGCCGGGCCTGGGAGACAACACGTACGTCGCGCCCGACTACGACACGCTCGTCGATTCGCCGATCGTCGCGGGGTCGCCGTCGGTGTACGAGTTCAGCGTGCGCGGCAAGACGCACTATCTGGTCAACTTCCGCGAGCGCGGCGTCTGGAACGGGCCGCAGGCGGCGCGAGATCTCGCGAAGATCGCGGACGCGATTGCGCAATTCTGGGGTGACGCGCCGTTCGACCGGTTCTACTTCCTGAACGTCATCGGGTCGGCGTCGAACGGGCTCGAGCACAAGAACTCGACGCTCATGAACATCCCGCTCGAGGCGACGCAATCGCGCGACGGATATCTCGCATGGCTGAGCCTGGCGAGCCACGAGTATTTCCACGCCTGGAACGGCAAGCGGCTGCGTCCCGTCGAGCTGGGACCGTTCGACTACGAGAACGAGGTCTACACGCGAGCGCTCTGGTTCGTGGAAGGGATCACCGACTACTACGCGGATCTCTTCCTCGTGCGCGCGGGTGTCGCGACCCGCGAGGAGTACCTCGACGCGCTGTCGAAGCAGGTCCGTGCGCTGCAGACGACCGCCGGCAGGTTGGAACAGTCGGTGGAATCCGCCTCCTACGACGCGTGGATCACGTACTACCGCTCTGACGAGAACACCCCGAACACGGCCATCAGCTATTACGTGAAGGGAGCGGTCGTCGGATTTCTGCTCGACGCGCATATCCGCCGGACGACTGGCGGCGCGAAGTCGCTGGACGATGTGATGCGCCTGATGCGCGCGCGGTTCTCGAATGAGAACGGCTTCTCGCGAGACGACGTGCGGGCCGCCGTCGCCGAGGTGGTGGGCCCGTCACAGGCGCGGGACGTACGTGCCTGGATGGCGCGCGCGCTCGAAACGACCGCCGAGCTCGACTATACCGAGGCGATCGCCTGGCTCGGCCTTCGCATCACGCCGCCGCGGGCGGCGCCGCGCGCCTACCTTGGTATCGCGTCGAGGATCGAGAACGGCAAGACCGTCGTCTCCGGCATTCGCCGTGGGTCGCCGGCCGCGGCCGCCGGCATGTCGCTGCTCGACGAAATCGTGGCCATCGACGGCGAGCCGTTGGCGGCGGGGCAGATGGCTTTGCGCCTCGAGCGCATGACACCGGGAGCGAAGGTGACTTTTACGATTGGGCGCGGCGGGAGCACGCGCAACATGGACGTCGTGCTCGTGACCGATCCCGGGCACGGGTGGGAATTGAGCCCGCTGCCGACCGCAACAGGAGCGCAGTCACGGCATCTGGACGCCTGGCTGACGCAGTAGCCAGCGGGTCGGGCCGACCTGAAGGTCGGCACTACGTACCGTTTCTGCGATTCTGCGATAATGATGCGGTCATGCGGCCCATACGCCATCGCGCCCGCCTGATCGCCGCGATTGCCCTCGTGTGGCACGTCGTGGCGGTTGCCATTGTGTCGACGGCGCTCGTGTGTGACGCGAGCGCCGAGCACGCGGGCATGGCGGATTGCCCGTTGCATGAAGGCGCGCCGGCGTGCCCGGTGCACGCAGAGCAGCACGGCACGCACGACTGTGATTGTCCGACCATCGGCTGCGCCCAGACCGATGCGGGGTTTATGGCGCTCTTCGGCGCCATTGGCGTTCTCCCGCCACCCAGCCACACGCCGATTCCGTTCGACGCCGGCGATGCGTTGCCGGGCGTGACGGTGTCGACGACTTCTCTCGCGCCCGTTCCGCTGGCCCCTCCGCCCCGCGCGTAGGTTCTCCTGTTGACATACACCGGACAGGGCTGAAGCCCTGTGCCACCGGTGGTCAGAACTGAGGCCCGTGCCATAGGTGGCACAAGGCTTCAGCCTTGTCGTCCCAACACAATACGGAGGAGAGATCCCATGAAATTCAGGGGACTCGTCTTCCTGTCCGTCGTGTGCGTCTGCATCGCTGCAGGCACGCTGTCGGCGCAGGAGACGATCAGCTACGGCACCATCAGCGGGCGCGTCACCGATCCGCAGGGCGCGGTCGTGCCGGGCGCCGGCGTCACAGCACGACAGGTCGACACCAATCTCGTACGCGAGGCCATCGCCGACGAGGAAGGGCGGTTCCGCTTTCCGTACTTGAGAGTTGGCCGGTACGAAATCGTCGCGCGTCTGCCTGGATTCAGGGACGCCTCGCACAACGTGACCGTGACGGTGGGATCGGCGTTCGAGCTGCCCGTCAAGCTTCTGGTCGCAGGCATCGACACGACAGTCACGGTCTCGGCGGACTCAACGGTGCTGGAGGCAGCCCGCAGCCAGATCGCCAGCACGGTGTCGCAGGCGGAAGTGATGGACGTGCCGCTCAACGGCCGCAACTTCCTGGATCTGGCGCTGCTCGTGCCCGGCGTGTCGCCGACCAATACCGGCAGCACGCAGCTCTTTGCCGAAACGTCGGCCGTTCCCGGACAGGGTCTGTCGATCGGGAGCCAGCGCAATTTGTCGAACAACTTCATCGTCGATGGGCTGTCGGCCAACGACGATGCCGCGGGATTCAGCGGCATTCCCTACGGCGTCGACGCCGTCGATCAGTTTCAGGTCGTCACCTCCGGCGGGCAAGCCGAGCTGGGGCGCTCGCTCGGCGGCTACGTCGACATCGTGACCAAGAGCGGCACGAACACGCCGCATGGCGACCTCTACGGCTACTTCCGTGACGATCGGTTCAATGGGCGCAACGCCCTTTCGGGGACCAAGCTGCCCATGAGTCAGAAGCAGTACGGGGCCAGCATGGGCGGGCCGATCGTCGGGGACCGGACCTTCTATTTCTCGAACGTCGAGCAGCGCAGACTGGATCAGACCGGCCTGGTCACGATCTCGCCGGACAACGTCAACGTCATCAATGCCAGGCTGGCCGCGATGAACTACACCGGCCTGCCCGTCTCCACCGGCATCTACGCGAATCCGGTCCACACCGCGAACGTTCTGGGGAAGGTCGATCACCAGTTCAGCGTCCGCGATCAGTTGAGCGTTCGCTACAGCCTCTACAACGCCACCTCCAGCAACGCCCGCGGCGTCGGCGGGCTGAACGCCCCCAGCGGCTCCGCAGGACTGGACAACATCGATCAGACCGTAGCCGTGGGCAACACGCTGACCCTGTCCCCGCGTACCGTGATGGAAACGAGGGCGCAGTTTGCCTACAGCGATCTTCGGGCGCCATCGACCGATCCCGTCGGGCCCACCGTGAACATCGCCGGGGTCGCTGTGTTCGGCACCTTTCAGAGCAGCCCTACGTTGCGCGTCAACAAGCTGTACCAGGTGGTGAACAACCTTTCCCATCAGCGAGGGGCGCACGCGTTGCGTGCGGGTGTCGACTTCCTCTACAACGACGACACGATCTCGAACCCCGGAGCCCGTCGCGGTTCGTACGCGTTTTCGTCGCTCGCGAATTTCCTGGCGGGTACCTACAACAACGCGGGTTTCACCCAGGCGTTTGGTGAGACCACGGTCACGCAGCAGAATCCCAACGTCGGGGTGTACGCGCAGGACGAGTGGAAGGTGAACCCGAGTCTGACCGTGAACGCCGGTCTTCGCTACGACCTGCAGTTCCTGGAAACCATCACGACGGACACGAACAACATCTCCCCGCGGCTGGGGTTCGCGTGGTCGCCGTCCGCTTCGGGGCGCACGATCGTGCGCGGCAGCGTCGGCCTCTTCTACGACCGCGTGCCCCTTCGCGCGGTGGCGAATGCGCTGCTCTCGGCTGGAAACACCACCGACCTCACGAAGCTTCGTCGAGTCAGCATCGGGCTGTCCCCGGCCCAGAACGGCGCGCCGGCATTCCCGAAGATCCTGAGCGCCTCCGTCTCGACGGCTGCGCTGGTCAACCTGACGACGATGGATCCGAGCATGACGAACGGATACTCCAGGCAGGGAAGTGTCGAGGTGGAACAGCAGCTCGGGCCGCAGAGCACGGTGAGCGTGGGCTATCAGTACCTGCGCGGCGCGAATCTGATCATGGCGGTGAATCAGAACGTGCCGGCGTGCGTCGCGGCCGGTTCGAACAACGGCTGCCGCCCGAACCCGAACTACGCGAACAACAGCCAGTATTCGTCCGCGGCCAGTTCCACGCATCACGGCCTGCACGTGTCGTTCGTGCAGCGGCCGGCCAGATGGGGACACTACCGGGTGTCCTATACGCTCTCGAAGTCGATGGACAACGTGGGCCAGAACTTTTTCAGCTCGCCCATCGATGCGTTCGACCTCTCCAAGGACTGGGGCCGCTCCGACAACGATCAGCGCCACCGCCTCGTTCTGAGCGGCGCCATCAACACGTCGATGGAAGCGGCAGAGACGCCGTGGGAGCGGCTGACGCATGGATTTCAAGTGACCGGCATGCTGCAGTCCTATTCGTCCCCGCCATTCAACATCACCTCGGGTGTGACGACCGTGCAGGGCACAGCCGGCCGGCCCGTCGTCAACGGCGAGTTCATCGAGCGCAACTCCGGGGTCGGCAGCGATTTCTTCAGCCTGAACGTTCGCGTGAGCCGTTCCTTCAGGGTCGTGGGCAGCGCGCGGATTGAAGGCGCTGCCGAGGCGTTCAATCTGACCAATCGGCGGAACGACCTGACGCGAAACGGGAACTTCGGCCCCGGTGCGTATCCCGCCAGCCCGGTAGCGAATTTCGGGCAGATTTTGTCGGTGGGTGATCCCAGATCGGTCCAATTTTCCATACGATTGAAATTCTGATGACCATGACCGTACGACGGGTTTCCAGCTGAGGAGATGAGATCGCTTTGAGGAGAGCCGTAGGGGCCGCTGTCGTTCTCGCGGCCATCATCAGTGCTGAACTTTCGGCGCAGAGCGTGTTGCACGGCCGGATCGCGGGAACAGCGCGAGATACCACCGGCGGGATGCTGGCGGGCGTGACGGTGGAACTGCGGCCGCGGGGCACCGGCGCCGTGCTCGTGAGCCAAACCGATCGTGCCGGACGGTACCAGTTCGATGCCGTGAGCCCAGGTGAGTTCGACATCGCGTTCACGCTCATCAACTTCGCATCGCTCGTACGTCAGGGCGTGCGGCCCCAGGCCGGGCAGACGATCACGGTGAACGTGGTGCTGCACCTGACGCTGAGCGCTGACGTCACCGTGACAGGGCGGCGCACCTTCACGAATCTCGCCGACGTCGACAATCCCGCCGAGAGCCTGGTCGGCATCGCCAACGCCGCGAGCGAAGGGGCGATCACCGCGCAGCAGATCCTCGATCGGCCCATCATGCGGGCCGGTGAGGTGCTCGAGACCGTCCCGGGACTGATCATCAGTCAACACAGCGGAGAGGGAAAAGCCAATCAATACTACCTGCGCGGATTCAACCTCGATCACGGGACCGATTTCGCAACCACGATTGCCGGTATTCCCGTGAACATGCCGACTCATGGCCACGGCCATGGTTACACCGACGCGAACTTTCTGATCCCTGAGCTCGTCAGCGGCGTCCAATTCAAGAAGGGGCCGTACTACGCCGAGGAAGGGGACTTCTCTGCGGCCGGTGCGGTGAACGTGAACTACGTGAACTTTCTCGAACGGCCGATCGTCGACGTCAGCGGCGGCGGCCATGGCTGGGCGCGCGCGCTTGCCGCAGTGTCACCCGCGGTTGGACGAGGACACCTGCTCGCCGCGCTCGAGCTGAACCGCAACAACGGGCCGTGGACGCTCGACGACAACTATCGAAAGGTGAACGGCATCGTCCGATACAGCGAAGGTGGAGCGGCGTCCGGATTTTCGGTGACCGGCATGTTCTATCGCGGTGAGTGGAATGCGACCGATCAGGTGCCTGCGCGCGCGATCGCGGACGGCGTTATCCCGCGATTCGGCCACATCGACCCGACGAACGGAGGCGAGACGCGTCGCTACAGCCTGTCGACCGACGCGCAGTGGGCCGGCGGCAGCACGTCGACACGAGCCAATGCGTACTTCGTGAGCTACGCGCTGAATCTCTTCTCGAACTTCACCTACTTTCTCGACGATCCGGACCACGGTGACCAGTTCGAGCAGGAAGATCGCCGCAACGTCCTCGGCGGCCGGGTCACGCACACGCGGCTGAACACGTGGGGAGGCCGGGCGGCCGAAAGCATGTTTGGCGCGCAGGTGCGGTTCGATCGCATCGGCTCTGTCGGGCTCTATCACACGATGGCGCGCCGGCGGCTTTCGACCACTCGAAGCGACAGGGTTGGACAGAGGTCGGTGGGCCTGTTCGCGCAGCACGAATTTCAGTTGAGCCCTGTCGTGCGGACAGCCGTCGGGCTGCGCGGCGATATCTTCAACTTCGATGTCGAAGGGGACGACCCCCTCAACTCCGGAACGAAGGCGAGCGGACTCGTCAGCCCCAAGGCGTCGGTCGTTCTCGGCCCGTTTCGTGGAACCGAGCTCTACGTCAACACCGGCGCCGGATTTCACAGCAACGACGCGCGCGGGGCGACGACGACGCGAGACCCCCGCACCGGACTGGCGGTCGATCCGACGACCCCGTTGGCGCGGGCGATCGGCGCGGAGTTCGGCGTACGCACGGTTCGGATTCCGAAGGTGCAGACAACCCTTGCGGTGTGGACTTTGGGGATCGACTCGGAGCTGCTGTTCATTGGAGATGCCGGCACGACTGAAGCCACCCGGCCGAGCCGTCGCATCGGCGTCGAGTGGGCCACATATGCGCGGCCGCGTCCGTGGCTCGCGCTCGACGCTGACATCGCCGTCTCGAGAGGACGATTCACCGATGGGGATGCCGCGGGCGACCGGATTCCGGGGTCGGTCGAGTCGGTCATCGCGCTCGGCGCCTCGTTTGACAGCTCGCGGCGGATCTTCGGCAGCGTGCGCGTCCGTCACTTCGGCGCGCGCTGGCTCGTCGAGGACGACAGCGTCCGGTCGCCCGCGACAACGCTCGTGAACGCCCAGACAGGCATCCGTCTTCGAGGCCGCGCGAGCATCATGCTCGATGTCTTCAATCTGTTTGATGCCGAGGCGAGCGACATCGACTATTTCTACGCGTCGCGGCTCCGCGACGAGCCTTCAGATGGCGTCGATGACATCCACACGCACCCGGCGCTTCCGCGCTCGGTCCGCGTGTCGCTTCGACTCGGGTTCTAGTTATTTCCTGGTCAATGCCCGGGAAGCACCTGGATCGATCCCGGATGGATCGAGACGTCCCACTGGCGATCGGTTGAGATGCCCAGCCGCTCGTACACGAGCTTCGGAATCTCGATTTCCAGATCGTAGCCCCCCTGACTGGGGGTGCCGGGCCGCGCGAGCCGGAAGAACAACACCCATGTCGTCCCCTCATCGCGCTCGCCCACAATTTCGCCGTTGAACAGGTTCGTTTGCCGCAGCCCGTCTGTCACCGGACGGTTCTTGCGAATCAGGCGCACGTACTCGGGGCGGATAAAAAAGGCGAGCGTATCGCCGGCTCGCGCATGCAGCGGATGGCTTGGCGAGCGCGCGGCTTCCAGACGTCCTCCGCGCCAATCGAGCACGATCGAATCGCCGGTCGCATCGGCAATCGTCGCGCGCAGCACGTTTCGCGCGCCGATCAACCGCGCCACGCGCTCCGACGAAGGGTTCCACAGCAGGTCGTTCTTCGGCACCGCGGCGGTCGTGCCGCCATGCTCGTAGAGGACGACCATGTCGGCGATCTGATAGGCCTCGGGCAAGTCGTGGGTGACCAGCACCGCGAGCTTGCCCCACTCGCGCAGCGTCTGGCTGAGCTCGGCCGACAACTCGCGGCGCAGCGGGGCATCGAGCGCCGAGAACGGCTCGTCGAGCAGCAGGACGTCGGGATCGGTGGCGAGCGCGCGCGCGAGCGCGACGCGCTGCTGCTGTCCCCCTGACAGATCGGCGGGATACCGCGACGTCAGCGTGCTCAGTCCAAGGCGGTCGATGACGGGCTTCGTGCGGTCGATCCCTCTTACTCCGTACGCGATGTTCTGCGCGACCGTCATGTGAGGAAACAGCGCGTAACCCTGAAAGACGTACCCGACCCGGCGTTCCTGTGGCCGCAGATTGATCCGCTCGCCGCTGTCAAACAGCGTCCGGCCGGCGGAAACGACGCGCCCCGAGTCGGGTGTGATGAGGCCGGCGATGCACTGCAGCGTGAGCGTTTTTCCCGAGCCCGACGGCCCGACGAGCGCGACGATCGGCTGGTCGCTGGTCCAGGACGCGTCGAGCGTGAAATCACCGAACCGTTTGTGCGCGGTGAGGCTGAGCATCAGAAACGGAGCCGCGCGGCGCGTCCCAGCGCGAGCATCAGGAACAGCACGATGCCGATGCTCACGAGCGACAGCGTGTTCGCCTGATCGAGCTGATTGGCCTGGACGTGATCGTAGATGGCGAGCGGAAGCGTTTGTGTGCGGCCGGGAATGTTGCCGGCCACCATGAGCGTGATGCCGAAGTCCCCGAACGCGCGGCAGAACGCCAGCACGGTGCCCGCGAGAATCGCCCGCCAGGCGAGCGGCACCGAGATCGTCCAGAAGATGCTGAGCTCGGAATGTCCGAGGGTCTCGGCAGCCTGCTCGAGACGGCGATCGACCGATTCGAAACCCGACTGCGCCGTCTTGATGAGCAGCGGAAACGATCCGACGGCAGCCGCCAGTACTGCGGCCCGCCACGTGAACGCGAGCTCGATGTTCCATGCGGCCAGGGCCCGGCCGATCGCGCCGCGCGAGCCGATCAGCATCAGCAGGTAGTACCCGAGCACCGTCGGCGGCAGCACCAGAGGGCTGAGAAGCGCGGCGCTCACCACATCACGTCCCGGAAACCGGCGTCGCGCGAGCAGCCACGCGACCGGCACGCCCGCGACGACTGTCAGCACCGTCGCCAGTAATGCCACGCGCAGCGATAACCAGACGGGAAATAAATCCATCAGAAGGACTCGCCTGGCAACAGGAAGCCGAACGTCCGCATCACAAATCGCCCTTGCGTGCCGTTGACGAACTCGATGAACGACATCGACGCGGCCGGTTGTTTCGTGCGGGAGAGGACGGCCGCCATCTGCTCGATCGGACGGTGAAGACGCGCGTCGACCAGCTTCCACTGCAGGTCGGAGGCATCCGCGACCGATCTCGCGACGATGCCGGCCTGAGCGGATCCGCTGCGGACG
Source organism: uncultured Bifidobacteriaceae bacterium (assembly GCA_964356125.1). Classification (GTDB taxonomy): domain Bacteria; phylum Acidobacteriota; class Vicinamibacteria; order Vicinamibacterales; family JAMQPK01; genus JAMQPK01. The sequence continues at coordinate 12,604 of CAYHHH010000001.1, forward strand.
AACTGGACGGCCTGCTGGACGTTCTCGCCGAACACCAGCTTCGGTTCGAGCGTCTCCCAGAGCCCCGCGGCCTCGACCGCGTGTTTCGCCGCGAGCCCATACGGCGCGTGCTGCGGGTTCGCGATCGCGATGCGCGCGATGCGCGCGTCTGCCAGATCCTTGAGATCGTTGACCCGGATGCCGCTCGACGTGAGCGTGACCGTCGCGATGCGGCCGCGTGCGTAGATCGCGTGCGTCTGGCGCAGCGTCAGGTTCTCGGTCGCGAGATCGGTGATGAAGCTTTCGTTCGCGGCGAAGAACACGTCGGCGGGCGCGCCGTTTCGAATCTGCTGGGCGAGCGTGCCGGTCGAGCCGACCACGAGCGTCACGTCGGTCCGCGTCTTTCGCTCGAACCGCGGAACGATCTGCGCGAACGCGGGACCGAGGTCGGACGCGGCAAACACGATCAGCGGCGCGGGCGGCGGCTCTTGGGCGCCCCCCGGCACTCCGTGGGCAGTCCAGAGTCCAAAGACCAAAGTCCACAACCAGGCAAAACGCATAGGCGATTTGATATGATACCATTCGATTTTCGAAGTCAATTCAATCGATTTTGGAGGCAGGATGGCGAACGACTTGGTCCGGGTGCGCGACGCCGCCCGCCGCCTCGGCGTCAGCTACGCGACGCTGAAACAGTGGATCTACAAAGGGACGCTGCGCACGGTCCAGACCGCCGGCGGCCACCATCGGATATCGGAATCGGAGCTCGAGCGCTTTCTGGCGCGCAAGGGTCCCGCCTCCGCGTCCGCGACGCTTCGGCGAGGCAGGCCTCGGTCCAAGAAGGTTCCCACTGTCCTCGTGGCCCTGAGCGGCCGCAATCAGCTTCGCGGCGTCGTCGAAGAGGTGCGCACCGACGGCCTCATGGCGCAGATCCGCCTGCGCATCGGCGACCAGACCCTGACCGCCATCATCACGCGCGACGCGATCGACGCGCTGCGCCTGAAGCGCGGGGATGACGCGATGGCAGTCATTAAATCGACCGAGGTCATGATCGCGAAAGAAGCTAAACGCTGAAAGTCCAGAGTCCAGAGTCCAGAGTCCAGAGTCCAGAGTCCAGAGTCCAGAGTCCAAAGTCCAAAGTCCAAAGTCCAAAGTCCGGATGGCATCTCGAATGCCCTGACGCTGGGCATGAAAGCTAAGAAACTCGAGGATTTGCAGGTATATAAGAAAGCGCTTAAAGGGATCGCTGAAGTTTCTCCACTACTGGGGCGCCTCACAGTACGCAGAGATTTCAAACTGCACGATCAACTGTCAGAGTCTTCCGGCAATATCCCTGGGCATATTGCGGAGGGATTCGGACAGCTCACCGACAAACACTTCGCTCACTATTTAGGAATCGCGCGTGGCTCGGCCCAGGAAACGCGCGGGCACCTCGCGACGGCTCTGGCAAAGAAACACATTTCAGCCGAGGACGAGGCGCGCGTTTCGGGACTCTATCGCGACCTCTGCAATATGCTCACGGCCTTTATTGAGTACCTTCGCGGTTCGGATTTCCGCGACCGATGGTAACCGTGGCGAGAAACCTCGACCCTCGTACTCTGGCCTCTGGCCTTTTGGCCTTTTGGACTCTGGACTCTCGACTTTGGACTTTGGACTTTGCCCCATTCACGCCACGTAAGCACTTACGTAAACGGTAAGGTCCGCACGCGATCTCCTCAATAAATCCCGCACCCTTTCACTGGTCCAGCCATTGCACTGGTGTCTATCCTTCCTTGGAGGAGACCACATGAAACGTCTTGCGATGCTCGCTCTGGTTCTTGCGTTCGGAATTTCCTGCGACGATTCACCGACCAGTCCCTCGGCCAATCCGAACGTCGCCCGGTTCACCGCGATTCTGCTGCCGTCGAACGAGGTGCCGGCTGTCACCAACGCCGACGCGTCGGCCAGCGGGACGATGCAGATGACGATGACCGTGACGCGCGACGCGGCCAACAACATCACCGGCGCGACGTACGACTTCACCCTCCACGTCACCGGCTTTCCGGCGAACACGAGGCTGACCGGCGCGCATATCCATGCCGCAGCGGCCGGTACGAATTCGGGCGTCGTGGTTGGGGTTGCGTTAACGGCGGATGAGGCGGCCCTCGCGACAGGACAGTCCACGATCGCGAAGACAGGGCTCACGGCGAATGTCGCTGCCAATGCCGCCCCGGTGGCTCAGAACATCTTCAACAATCCCGGCGGTAACTATTTCAACATCCACACCAGCGTCAACGGCGGCGGCGCGATTCGCGGGCAACTCGTAAAAGTGGAATAGCTTCGAGACGTCAGGACGGGAGCCGCTCGCGCGGGGCGTGTTCAATCCGACCCGCCCTCCTCGAAAGCCGCAACCACACGAACGCGATTACGCATGCGGGCCGCCGCAGCCGAGCGCCCAGAGAACCAGCGCCGAGAGGACGATCGAGGCCACCAGCATCTTCATACGCGACGCGAAGGCAAAGCCGATGCCGCAGGCCGGCGTGTCACTTGGGCGAAAACTGTGGATTGTCAGAGGGAAACGGTTACGCGGCGCGTAATCCCTTACGGTGCCAGAAAGCCGGGTCTTAAAAGCAAGACCCGGCCTACGCGGGGCCCCCAACGCGGCAGCCGCGTTGGGGTGCGAGTACGTAGGGCGGGTCCTGTTCTTCGGACCCGCCGCTACTGGAATTTGTATTTGGCGAGGTAGTAGCTGAGCGCGCGCTGGCTGATGCCCATCAGGTCGGCCGCGTCTTTTTTGACGCCGCCGGCGCTCTCGAGCGCGCGGCGGATGGTCTCCTGCTCGATCCACTCGATGTTCGTGCGCAGCTTCAGGGAGGGCAGCGCGTTCGACGGTCCGGTCGCCACGCCCAGCACTGAGATCGAGGCCACCGAAATGATGCCGTTGGTCGACAGCACCACCGCGCGCTCGATGGTGTTCTCGAGCTCGCGGACGTTGCCCGGCCACTCGTAGGCCGACAGCTTTTCGTGCACGCCTTCGTCGATACGGTCGATGCGCTTGCCCGTGCGCTGCTGATGCTTGCGCACGAAGTGGTCCGCGAGCACGGGAATGTCCTCGCGCCGGTTCCTCAGCGGCGGCATCTCGATCGGAATGACGTTGAGCCGATAAAACAGATCTTCCTGAAACGTGCCGTCGAGCACCATCTGCCGCAGGTCGCGGTTCGTGGCCGCGATGACGCGGACGTCCACCTGCTGGCTGCGCTCCGATCCCAGCGGCTCGAACTCGCGCTCCTGCAGCACCCGCAGCAGCTTGGACTGCAGCACCGGGCTCATCGTGCCGATCTCGTCGAGGAGAATCGTGCCGCCGTCGGCCAGCGCGAATTTGCCTTTCTTGCTCGTCGCCGCGCCGGTAAAGGCGCCCCGCACGTGCCCGAACAGCTCGGACTCGAGCAGGGTCTCGGGAATCGCCGCGCAGTTCACCTTGATGAGCGGCATGTCGCGCTGCGCGCTGCGCGCGTGAATCGCGCGCGCGACCAGCTCTTTGCCGGTGCCGGTCTCGCCGGTAATCAGCACCGTGCTCTTCGTTTCGGCGACCAGCTCCGCTTTGCGGATGACGTCTTCCATCGCGCGGCTGCGGCCGACGATGCCGTAATGGTTGAACTGCTCGTCGCGCTCGTCCAGCAAGTACCGCTGATGCGAGCTCAGGCGCTGATGCTCGAGCGCCCGCGTGACGACGACGAGCAGCTCTTCGACCTCGAATGGCTTCTGCAGGTAGTCCAGCGCGCCCAGCTTCATCGCTTCGATCGCGCTTTCGACGGTCGCGTGCGCCGTCATCATCAGAATCTGCGGCCGCTCCGTCTCGGCCGTGGCGGCGACGAGCTCTCTGATGAGGTCGAGGCCCGTCGCGTCGGGCATCATGTTGTCGACGATCAGCACGTCGACGCTTCGCTCGGCGAGCGCGCGCTGCGCCTCGCGCACGCTGCCGGCCTCGAGCACGTCGTGCCCCTCGGCGCGCAAGGCCTGTCCCAGCGTGCGCCTGATCTTCTGTTCGTCGTCGACGAGCAGGAGCGTGCCGCCTCGCGCGTTCACGCGTGTCCCTCCGGGAGATCGATACGAATTTCCGTTCCCTCGCCGGGACGGCTCTCGAGCGCGATCGTGCCTCCCATGCCCTCGATGATGTTCTTCGCGATCGCCAGGCCCAGGCCCGAGCCGGTGCGCGTCGTCGTGAAGTACGGATCGAAGACGCGCGGCAGATCTTCGGGCTTCACCCCGACGCCGCGATCGCGCACGGTGATGGCGAACGCATTAGGCGCACGGTGGGTCGTCATGGTGATGTCTTCGACAGGGTTGAAACCCTGTGCCACCGCAACTGGAGAGCCCTGCGGTACCGGAACGGCCGCTCGCGCGGCGACGGCGTGGCGCGCATTCGTCAGGATGTTCACGAGCGCGGTGCGCAGCCGCTCGGCGTCCGTGACGACGGTCCCGAGCGCGGGATCGGGTTGGATGGTCACATGCATCTCCTGGTGGCCGGCGCGCGTCGCTTCCTCGGCATCGGCGCACAAGGCGTTGACGTTGGCTGGCGCGTAGTCGAAGCGGATCGGCCGCGCGAAGTCGAGCACGTCGTTGACAACCCGGTTGAGCCGCGCGACTTCTTCGTCCACGTCGGTCAGCGCCTGCCGCATATCGTCGCGGCTCACCCGCTCGCTGGCGAGCGTCCGCAGCGACGCCTTGATGATCATCAGGGGATTGCGAATCTCGTGCGCGATGACGGTCGACAACCGCCCGAGCGCCGACAGCCGCTCGCGCTGCGCCGCCTCGCGCTGGAAGCGCGCAATCGAGTCGGTGAGCGTGTTGAACGTCGCCGCGAGCAGCTTGGCATCTTCGTCGTCCCAGCTCGCCGCGCGGCTCAACGCGATCTTCCGCGTCAGATCTCCGGTTGCCGACATTTCGCGCATCACGTCTGTAATCGTCGCCAGCGGACGCGTAATCGTCCGGGCCACAGCGTAGCTGAGAATCGTCGCCGCGAGCACGGCGATCATCGCCACGACGCCGAGGCCCGTGTGGATGGCGTCGAGGAACCGCAGCCGCTCCGTGCGCGAGCGGAGCAGCAGCACGCTCGGCGCGCGCTCGCCGCCCGAAGAGGCGGCCTGCGGCGTGAGCGGCCGCTTCAGCGCGACGTACTCGCCGGTGGCGAGCGCGATCGTCTGCACGCTACCGGTGTTCAGCAGCGACACAAGCTGTGCGCGATCGCCGGCCGGCAGCGTCGACGCGCGGATATGCCCGTCGACGGCGAACGCGATGTCGCTTTCCGTCGCCCGTTTGAATTGCGCCGCGAGCGCGTTGTCGAGACGGAAGCCGACGGAGAGCGTGCCCATGATTTCCGGTCGGTCCTGGTAGATGCTGACGGGCACGGCCATCATCTGCAGCACGCCGTCGGCCTGGGGCCAGAAGCCGACCGCCTCGCGCCCCGCGAGCGCCTCTTGAATTTCGGGCAGGGTGGCGATCGCGCCTTCCGCGATGTCGAGCGCGCCGGCTTCTGCGAGCACGCGCCCGGTTTTGTCCGTCAGCACGAGCAGCGCGGCGTCCAGTTGCTCCCGATATTCGCCGGCGAGCGGTTGCACGGTGGGCGGGTCGCCGGTATCGACCGCCGCCTTCAACCGTGGGGCGTCCGCGACGAGGCGCGCCATGACCGTCAGCGTACGCAGGCGCGTCGCGCATTGCTCGTCGACGAGTGTGCCCGCTTCGAGCAGCCCGCGCTGCAGTTCTGCCTCGGCCTCGCGCGTCATGGTGCGGCTGACGAAATACACGGCCGCGCCGATCGACACCACGGCCAGCGCCGCGCTGGCCAGGAAAATCCGGTTGGTGAGCGATCCAAGAATCGTCACGCGGTCATCGCAGGGCGAAATCCGCTTCCACCGCGCCGCCATCCTCAGGGATGACGATCGGCCTCGACTCGCGGATGGCGCCTTCGTTCCACGCGACCAGCGTGTAGCGGCCCGGCGGGACGCGGCCAATCTGATATCGGCCGTCGGCCGACGTTACCGCGAAATATCGATGGTTGAAGACGAGGATGAACGCGCTCATGTGCGAATGGATTTCGCAGAACACACGAACGATGCCCGGGCGATCGAAGCGCACCGGCTTCGAGCGTCCCGTCGCGTACCGGCCGAGATCGAAGCGCGGTGCGCGCAGCGAGAACACGTTGTGATAGGTGTTGTCGCTGTTCGGGAAATCCACGGTCGTCCCGACCGTAATCGCCAGCACATGCGGCACGAACGTCTCGTTCCGCTGATCCATCGTCGCGCGCTGCGGCTCCAGATCGGGGAACGCGAGGGCGGGCGCCGATTCGAGATAGACGACCGAGCGGCGAAGATCCGGCACATCGCGGCTCGCGTGCATCCCGAGGCCGGTCACGTTGGGGCGCCGCTCGATGGTGGGCGGCGTGCGCCGCACGTCGACGCGGCCGCGGATGACGCCCAGTGGCGCTTGCGCAGACACGTGCTCTGACAGGGCCAAGAGCAGAGAGCAAAGAGCCAGGTGCTTCACAACCAGAAGTGCAGCTGCGCGGCGAACAGGCCGAGGCTCGTGATCCGTCCGCCATCGCGCCAGTTGTGTTGATACGTGCCCTTCGCGAGCAGGTTTCGGCGGATGTAATAGCCGACGCCCGTCTCGAGGCGCGTGACCGGCGCATCCCACGAACGAGTTTCAAACGACGCCGCCAACTCGCTGAACGTGAGGCGATCGATGCGGCTCGCGACGAACACGCCTGGGGAGATCTTGTACCGCCCTTCGAGGAACGCGCTCGTCGCGTCGAGCGGGCGCGTGAGCGTCGGCACCTGCCACCGGTTCCAGATCAGCTCCCCGCGCAGCATCCAGTGATCGCGCGAGTACTCCGCGTCGGCGCCGAGCGCCTGCTGCGTGGATCCCGCCGTGCCGGCCAGCAGCGTCGCGGTTGCAAGCGCCGCGTCGGCGACATACACGCCTCGCGCCGCGGACCCGCCGACGGACAGGGCGGGTGTCGGCCGCCAGGCGACCCGGCCGGCGATCTGCTTCCCGCCGTTGTTGTCGCGCGTCCGCGGGTCGGACGTGGTGCCGTTGGTGAGCGCCGCGCTCGCATTGAACGTCTCCGGCCCGACGCGCACCTGCACGCCGGTATCCCAGCGAAACGCCGTCATCAGCGGCATGCCGGGCGCAATCTCGAGCGATCCGATGGGATAGCTCGGCCGCCATCCCCGCGCCCGCATGCGCAGCACATCATCCGTCGATGCGGGAAGGGCATCAGGGCGAACCGCGGTCAGGTACTGGTAGGCGAGCGGATAGCCAATCAGCGGATTGCCCGCGCCGTACTCACGCCGTGCGAACGCGCCGAAGGTCGGCGGAATGCGCCCGGCCTGAATGTCGATCGGTCGATCGCGCCACGGACGGACGCGCAGGTAGAGGGCATACGGTTTGACGGTGTCGCCGTTCTCGCTGCGAATCTCGGTGAGGATCGACACGCGATCGGTAAGCCGCACGTCCGCGTTGAGCGCGACGCGGAAGAGCCGCAGCGCGTTGTGCTCGTAGTCGGTGTAGTTGAACCACGCGCCCTCGGTGTCGTCCTGCGGCGTCAGCGAGATCGACACGTCGGCGCCGATGACGATCATGCCGTTGGCGAGCGACACGGGGCCGGACGGGAGATCCTGCGCGCGCGCTGCAGTCGCCGCGCAGAGGCAGAGAAGGGCCAGACACGCCGGTCTCATGAGTATCCCCATACTATAATCGGATGGTCCGGCTGAAGCCGGACACTACCTACTTATTTGGCGTACATCATCACGGAACCGTGTATCGGCACGAAAGACACCGCGTGCGTTGACGTGTGCCCGGTGGATTGCATTCATCCGCGGAAAGACGAGCCGGCGTTCGACACCGCCGAGATGCTCTACATTCATCCCGACGAGTGCATCGACTGCGGCGCGTGCGTCCCGGCCTGCCCGGTCGAGGCCATCTACTCGCTCGACGAAACGCCCCATAAATGGGCGAATTTCATTCATTTGAACGCGGCGTACTATCAACGATAGAATACAGATCAAAATGGGACTCATCGATCATAAGTTCGAAGACAATTTCATCACGACCAACGTCGATCGCATCCTGACGTGGGCGCGTGAGAACTCGCTGTGGCCGATGGGCTTCGGCCTCGCGTGCTGCGCCATCGAGATGATGGCGGCGTCAGCCTCGCGCTTCGACATCTCGCGGTTCGGCGCTGAAGTGTTCCGCGCGTCGCCGCGGCAATCGGACCTGCTGATCGTCGCCGGCACCGTGACGAAGAAGATGGCTCCCGTGCTGCGGCGTCTCTACGATCAGATGCCGGAGCCGAAATGGGTCATCTCCATGGGCAGCTGCTCGAACGCCGGCGGACCGTTCCCGACCTACAGCGTGCTCCAGGGGGTCGACAAGATCGTGCCGGTCGACGTCTACGTGTCCGGATGCCCGCCGCGCCCCGAAGCGCTGCTCTACGGGCTGATGCGGCTGCAGGACAAGATTCGCAAAGAGAACACGGTGCTCCGCAAGGAGCGCGTCATCATGTCGGGAGACTCCGAACCGACGCTCGTGGGTGACCGGTCATGATGAAGCTGCTGCGCATGATCTTTCTCGTCGATCTGGTCAAGGGGCTGTGGCTCACGTTGAAGTACACGCCGCAGCCGGCCTTTACGTTCCAGTATCCGGCCGAGCGGCGCCCCGTCGCGCCGAGGTTCCGCGGCGTGCTGCGCCTGCAGGTCGAGCCCGAGTCGGGCGCCCAGACGTGCATCGTCTGCGACCAGTGCGCGAAGGCGTGCCCGGACGATCTCATCGCGCTCGGCGGACATCGCGAGCCCGGACAGAAAATCAAAATTCTGGATTACTTCGATTTCAACCTCTCACGCTGCAGCTTCTGCGGCCTCTGCGCCGAGGTTTGCCCGACGAAACCGATCAAAGCGCTCGTCATGAGTGAGGATTACGAATTGGGTACCTACAGCCGCGAAACGCAGATTCTGCGTATCGACGAGATGTATGACGGGGTGCCGATAGAACAGTACACGCGCTAACGCGCGTGTAGGTTCCAGGTTCCTGTTCCGGTTCCTGTTCGAACCCGGAACTTGGAACTGGAACCCGGAACCCGAATCCCCTACAATCCAAAGAATCAATTAGTTAACCAAGAGGGGCTATGTACTCAGTCCTCAGGCTGGTTCCCATCGCCGCGGCGGTTGTGGCGGTGGTCGCGCTCTCACCGGCCGCGTCGGCGATTTCCCCGGAAACCGCGTATGTCCAGCTTCAGCTCGCCAAGCTGCTGTTTACGGACGGCCGCTACACCGAAGCGTTCAACGCGTTCGAGCAGGTCAAGGGTCACGATGATGCGCGCATCAAGCGCGAGGCGCTGACCGGCAGCGTCAAGTCGTCGCTGCGCCTCGGGGATTTCACGCACGCGTACGCCGATGGCCAGATGCTGGCGCGAAGCTCTCCCGCGAACCCTGAGTCGCTGGCGAACTATGCTGACGCGCTGTGGGCCGTCGGGTTGTTCGAGGACGCTGAAAAGAAATTCGAGGACTCGCTGGCGATTCAGAAGGACAACGGCCGCGCGCTGCACGGTCTCGCGCGCAGCCTCGCCGCGCGCAACCGGCTGGATGACGCGTTGAGCACCGCGCAGGCGGCGCTCAATAAGGATCCGCGCGACGCCGAGTTCCATCACACCGTTGGATCGATCTACGAGCGGATGCGGCGTTACGAAGAGGCTGCGAACGCCTACTCGAGCTATATCAACCTGCTGCCGAACAAGGACCGCAGCGCGAAAGCGGCGTGGGCGCGTGCGGAAGTGCGCTTCCTGCGCGCGTTCGGGTCGCGGCCGCCCCTCAACATCGAGCCGGGTGCGGCCGGCCGGCTCCACACCATGCCGTTCCGGGTGCTGAACGAGAAGATCATCGTCAAGGTACGGGTCAACCGCGGCCCGCAAATGGACTTCGTGCTCGACACCGGATCTGAGCAGGCGGTCATCTCGCGTGAGACCGCCGCGCGCATGGGCATCCGTCCCATCGTCAACATTCTGAGCGCGGGCGTCGGCGATCTCGGCGTGCGCGAGCTCGAGCTCGCGCGGCTCGACGAGCTGGAAATCGGATCGCTCAAAGTCCAGAACGTGCCGACGATCATCAAGAACCCGCCGCTCGTCGGCCTGCCGACGCGCGAGATGGAAAGCTTCTCGCCGCTGGCGCTGGGCATGTCGGTCATCATCGACTACGACCGGCAGGAGCTCGTCATGGGTGCCTCGCTGCCGACCGAAACGGCCGACATCGAGCTGCCGTTGCGGATGCACCGCCTCGCGATGGTGCCGGGACAGGTGGGGGGCGGATCGGCGAGCTTCATCCTTGACACCGGCGGCCAGGTCATCTCCATCAGCACCGACACGGCGAGCGGTCTCGAGCGCGGCGAGATGCGGAACATTCCGCTGAAGGTGTACGGCGCGTCCGGGTGGGACCGTGACGCCTTCCTCATGCCGGGCGTCAACCTCGCCTTCACGAACAAGATCGAATACAAGAACCTGTCGGTCGTGGTGCTGAACCTGCGCGCGCCGAGCGTGCTGCTCGGCTTCAGGCTGGGCGGGATTGTCGGGTACAAGTTCCTGAGCCGCTACCGGGTCGCGATCAACCTCGACAAGAGCATCGTGCAGCTGCAGACGCGGGCTCAGGCGAAACGGACGAACTAACTAACTACTGATCTAGGGATCTACTGATCTATAGATCTCGCGCGGCGCGCGAGATGCTCTGCGCGCCGCACCTCGGCCGCAGCCTGCTGCCGCTTCTCTTCATCGCTCACGACCAGGAGCGGCGGAATCTCCGCTCGCGTGCCCTGCTTTTCCAGCGTGACGAACGTCAGATACGCGCGGCTCGTCAGCTGCCGTCGTCCCGTGAGCGCCTCCTCGGAGAACACCGTCACCTCGACCTCCAGCGACGTCCTGAACACCGCCGTCACGCGTGCCTTCAGCAGGATGAAGTCGCCGACCCTGATCGGATTCAGAAACTCGAGGCCGTCGACCGCCGCCGTGACGACCAGTTCATGCGCGTGGCGGAACGCCGCGATCGCGGCCGCGATGTCGATGAGGTGCATGACGGCGCCTCCGAGCATGAACCCCATCGGATTCGCGTCATTGGGCAGCACGACCTCGACCATCTCGGTGGCGGAGGCTGACGGCGGTTTCGGCTCGAGCGGCATGCGGAAGAGGATACTCAGCTCGTGCAGCGATCGTCGAGAAAAGCTTTCAGCCGCAGTCGCAGCTCTTCTGGCAGGTCTTCTTCGTTGAGCGACTGCAGCAGCGCCACCGTCGATCGGAAACTGCCGACGAATTCGCTGCACTCCGAGCATCCGCCGAGATGTTGTTCGAGATCGCTGCGCACATCCGCCGGCAGGCGGCCGTCGATGTAATCGGAAAGGAGGGAGACGATGCGAGGACAATCGGGCATGTGGTGTAAGTAGAAAGTAAGAAGTAAGACGTGAAAAGTAAAGGCTTACTTTCTACTTTCCACTTCTGACTTTCTACTTACATGGAACTCCTAAAAGTCGTACCCAATCCACGCGGTGAAGCGCGCCTTCCGGAATTCCGCGCTGTTGCCGTAGAGGTAGTTCTCCCAGTCCTTGTTGAACAGGGTGCGGTAGGACCAGTCGAAGTGGACCGGGAAGCCGAGCGCGAAGGTCTCGAGCCCGATGCCGTACGAGGCGCGCGCGTCCGCGAGGCGGAATCCCGAGATGCGCTGACTCGGCCGGGTGAGCACGCCCCGGTCGTCGGTCACGGGCGGCGTGATGAAGTCCGTCTTGTCGAAGATCTTGAACGGTTGCCCTTCGAATCCCGTTCCGCCGACGTTGAAGAAGAAGACGCCACGGATACCGCCGAGGATGCCGATCGGCGTCGCCATCGCGTGGATGAGCGGGAAACGGAGCTCGGAATTCAGGTAGAACCCTTTGTGGCCGAGGAACTCGCGGTACTCGTAGCCGCGCATTTCGGAGTTGCCGCCGAAGAACGTGTATCCGGGCGCCGTGCCCCAGCTCTTGAAGCCGTACGCCCGCACTGCGAATACGCCGTTGGCGCCAATCCGCGTGTAGTGGCGGGCGTCGGCATCGAGTGTCTGGCGCGACAGCGACTTGCCGACCTTCGGCGCGCCCTCGTACGACAGCCGCATCGTGCTGCCCGACAGCGGCCCGTACTCGCGGAAGATCGTCGTCTCCTGAATGAAGGCGACGCCGAGCGGCAGCATCATGCCGCGATTGAAGAGCTGCGTGCCGAACTCCTCTTGCTGGTACCTGTCGGCTTCGGCCTGCAGGGTCGGATCGGCGTACTCTTCGGCGAAGTGCACGAGGCCGCCGGAGAGCTCGACGCGGCGATAGGTGCTGAGGGGATAGATGCCGAACATCGATCCGCCGCGCACGGTCTGGGTCGCGAGTGCATCCTGACGGCTGATGTACGGTGCAATCGCCGGATCGTACAAATACTGCGACAGCTGCCCGTAGAAGAACTGGGTCTGCGAATAGCCCTGCAGCGCGAACTGGAAGCGCCGCGAAAGGTTCAAGTACGAGAACGACAGCGTCTTGTACTGCTGTACCGACGACGCATACATGCTGAACTGCTGGTCGCCGAGCACGTCGGTGAACGACACCATCGATCCGCCGAACACGTCGCCACCGCTCGTGACGCCGACGTTCACCGGCGGCCGGCCGTCGAGGAACATCTTGTCGAACCGCCCCTTCTTCGACTTGTTCTCGGCGACGAGCGTGTGCTGCAGCGGCGCCTGGAAGTCGGTGATGGGCCCGGGCGTGCCGAAGTCGGCCGACGCAGCCGTATGCAGCGGTTCCTTGAGATCGTAGGTGTGCAGCGTGTAACCGCCCTTGTAGTAGCCGACGAACGCGAGTCGCGGTGCCGCCCCGTCTTTCGACAGCACGACTGGCGACAGCACGCCGCCGAGCGCGTCGGTGTACTGCCGCAGCTCGCCGTTCTTCAGGCTGAGCGACCACAGGTTGAAGATGTTGCCGTTACGCGCCACGTCGGGCGTCAGCGGCGTCGCCGGATCGGTCGCCGTCGACGCGAAGACGATCGTGTCGGCGTTGATGAACTTCGCCGACGCTTCGTCCTGCGTGCCGAAGGTCAGCTGCGTCTTCTTCCCATCCGCATCGAGCCGGAACAGCTTCTGCGAACCGCTGACGCGCGCCATGTAGACGATGAAGCTGCCGTCGGGCGAGTGGATGGGCGCGTAATCCGCGAAATTGTCGTTCGTCAGGTTCGTGATGTCGCCGGTGTTGATATCGAGCTTGAAGATGTCGCCGGTGGCGCTGCGCAGGCCGCTGAAGAGCACCGTGCTGCCGTCGGGCGAGATGTTCGGCGATTCCGGGTTGTCGACGCTCTCGAGCGGGAACCGGTGCTCGATCTTGCCGGTGAGCACGTTCTGGATAATCAGCGTCTTGTGCTTCTCGTTGCGCACGAAGTAGGCGAGGCGATCGCCCACGGGCGACCACGACATCCACGGCACCATGTTGCTGAGGCTCGGCTGCGCGATGTACTCGAACCCGCGGTCCATGTCGAAGCCGGACGTGAGATTCTTCATGACCGCGCCGTCCTTCGTCGAGACGAGGATGATGTCGAGCTCCTGGTCGCGGCGGTTGCCGGTCATGACGGCGATGAGATCGCCCGACGGCGACGGCTCGATCGAGATCGAGCTCGTGTAGGGCGACTTTTCCGGATCGGGTGAGAGGTCCTGGCCGTAGTCGGCCGGCCGCTCCTTGTCGCGGAACGCCTTGAAGCGGTCTTTCAGATATTTCTCGAACTGCTGGTCGAACTCGCGCGCCGTCATCTGGAACGCTTCTTCGTACGGGCTCGACCCGCCGCCGATGGCGCTCTTGCGCAGCGAGAAGAGGAACTGCCGGACGCCGTCCTTGCCCCAGCGCGCTTCGATGAACTCGTAGAGCGCATGGCCGAGGTTATAGACCAGACGCGGACTGCCGAAGTCGCCGTAGCCCTCCATCTGGCTCATGCGCGGGATGATGTCGGCGACCGCGGCGTCGCGCACCGTCATGAGATCGAGCGGATCCCAGATGCCGCGCTCGTATTCCGCGCCCCCTTCATGCACCCACAACGGGATGTTGCGGCGGAGCAGCGACATGGGGATGAAGTCGTACTGGAAGACGTGCGTCAGCTCGTGCACGATCAGCCCGTAGAGCAGGTCGGACGGCAGATCGATCGGCAGCACCATGCGGTTGCGCTCGCCTTCGGCAAACGCGAGCACCCCTTCCTGTGCGGCGCCGGGCGCGATGTTCTGCTGCTCGAACTCGCTGTGCGTCTTGAAGATGATGAGCGGCACGCGCTGGTTGAGGTCGTGCCGGAGGTCGGAGCTGACCTGCTGATACGCGCTCTCGGCGTAGCTGGCGACCCGCTCGAGATGCCGCTCGTTCTCCGGGTAGTAATAGATCTCGAAGTGGTCGGTCTTGTAGATGTGCCACTCGAACTGGTCGTAGTGGATCTGGTTCTTGCCGTAATACGGCGCCATCTGCGATTGCTTGTTGACCGAGGAGCTTTGCGCGTGGAGGTGCGACCACGAGCACAGCAGCCCCGGCGTCAGCCGCTGCGCGCGCGACTCACCTGCGGTTGCCAGAATGACGAGAGCGGCGAACAGGCAGATGGAAGCACAGTGCGTGACGCGCATGCGCATACGAGCACCTCGTGAAATTAATGGACCGGCCACTGATGAATTCCCGCGATCTTACTGTGAAGACACAGGTATCGCAACGATTCCGAACGAGCAATAGGCATACCACCGCGTTGATGCGAATTCGCTGGCAAACCGGAAATCCGCCACCGCGGATTTACGTATTTCGGCCTGTTTCGGACACAGCACGTTGACCCCTTCAGGGGAATATACTCGTCAGTGGTCCGGCGCTTTCATGCCTTCCGCATTTGAAACCGACGCGTTGAGTCATCTCGACAGCCTGTACGGCACGGCGCTGCGCCTCACGCGCAACGAAGCGGACGCGCAGGACCTCGTCCAGGACACCTACGTGAAGGCGTTTCGCGCGCGCCGGCAGTTCAAGGCCGGCACCAATCTCAAGGCGTGGCTGTTTACGATCCTCCACAACACGTTCCGCAACCGCCGCCGCGACATCGGCCGCGATCCGGTCGAGGTCGACAGCGACCGCGTCGACCTGGCGGCCCCCGCCGATCCGGGGGACTCGCCCGAAGAGCACCTGTTGCGCGAGGCGATGGGGCCCGACCTGCAGGCCGCCCTGGATGCCCTGCCGGAAGCCTTCCGCGAGGCGGTCTGGCTGCGTGACGTCGAGGAATTTCCCTATGCGGAAATCGCCGAAATGCTCGGGATTCCTGTCGGCACGGTGATGTCCCGGATCTCCCGGGGGCGTCGTATGCTCTATGACACGATGGTGGGGAAAAATATTGAACCGGCCCAGCGGAAAGTCTCGTCCTAAAGGCAGCATCAATGCCTAGTTGCCGGGAGATCGATCCGCTCTTTGCGCCCTACATCGACGGCGAGGCAACCGCCGACCAGCGGGCCATGGTCGACGCGCACCTGAAGGCGTGTCCGAAGTGCCGGCACCAGACCGCGCTGCAGTCTGCGGTGCGCGAGTCGGTCCGCACCAAGCTGTGCCGGCCCTTCGCGCCGGAGGAGCTGCGGACGCGCTGTCGCGCTGCCGCCCGGGCCCGCTGGATAATGATGGGGCCGTTCGGCACCACGCGCTCCACACTGGCATCGCTCGCCCTTGCCGCCGCCCTCGTGTTCGTCGTGGGCGGCGTTTTGCTGTACGCCCTCACGGGTCTCTCGCCTGCGGTCCTCGCCGCGCAGCTGACGCTCGACCATGTGAAGTGCTTCGCGGTGCACGACGCGGACGCGCCGGTCGACGTGCGCGCGAGCGAGGAACAATACGCGCGCGAGTACGGCGCCGACGTGCACCTGCCGCGCGCGGCGGTCGCCGGGCTGCGGCTCGTCGGCATGCGCCGCTGCTTCTGCGGCGAAGGGGCCGCGGCGCACGCGATGTATCGCCTGCACGGCCGTCCCGTGTCGCTGTACGTCATTCCCGATGCAAGCCGCGAGCGCGCGTCGACCGACGTGTTCGGGCACGACGCGGTGATCTGGTCGACAGACAACGTCACATACGTGCTCCTTGGGAAGGAGCCGCGCGCGGCGCTCGAAGCGCTGGCAGCGGACATGGAACGCGCGCAATGACGAGACATCTGATTCGGATAGCTGGGGTTTTTACGGTTTTTGCGCTGCTGTCGCTGGCCGTGCCCTTGCCGCACGTCGAGGAACTGCGGGAGGACTTGTCCGCCGTAGCGCTGGGCGCGAAGGCGGAGGCGGCCCGCCACCCCAACGCGGCTGCCGCGTTGGGGGCCCCGGCGCAATCGCCGGCGTGCGACCCGAAGCCGAAACCGGCGAACCTGAATTTCGTGCTGAAAGACTCGGCCGGCCGCGACTACAACCTGGCGGCGCAGAAGGGGAAAGTGATTCTGCTCGACTTCTGGGCGACGTGGTGCCCGCCGTGCAAGGTGGAAATCCCCTGGTTCGTCGAGTTCCAGGAGACATACGGCCCGAAGGGTTTCATCGTCATCGGCGTGTCGGTCGACGATCCGGCGTCGGCGCTCAGGCCGTTCGGCGAGAAGTACAAGGTGAACTATCCGCTGCTGGTGGGGGACGGCCGCAACGACATCAAGGGGCCGCGCGGCTACAACGCCGCGTGGGGGCTGCCAAAAACGTTCGTGATCGGACGCGACGGCAACATCTGCAAGACGCACATCGGCCTGTCGGTCAAAGAACATTTCGAGCAGCAGATTAAATCGCTGTTATAGTAGGCTCAGAATCCAATGCAGAAAGGGTTTACGCACGCACGCCTCGCCTGTGGTTGCCGCGTGGAATTTCGCGACGGCGTCGGCGGCAGCCCCTACACGGTGTTCGTCGCGGACAAGGCGCCGGCGTGCCAGATGAATCTGCACGTGCGCAATCTCGCCATCTACGACTACCGCGAGGCGCTGCGCCCCTCGACGCGCATCCACCCCGCCGAGCACGAAGACTTCGAAGAAGAAAACTAAGACCTGATCTGTGTAACTACTGATCTAGGGATCTAGATATCTATTGATCTAAAGAGCTTTGCAGTTTCCGCGAAGATGCAGTGCGGAAACTGCACTGTCGTTCCGCGCCCGCCAAAATCCCTTAGGCAATTCTTTCGAACGGCAGGCATGGTCAGTGCACTCGTGCGGGCTATGGCTGATGCTATCGATCTCATCGGACGCGCGCAAAAGTACGCGGTGGCTGCGTTCGACTTCTACGAGAGGTTTTCGCCGTCTTCTGCGGGGCACCACGCCGTTAGGCAGTTCTACCGCGCTTCTTCATCTGCAACATCGAACTACTGCGCCGCGAAACGGGGTCGCTCGCCGGCGGAGTTCATATCGAAGCTCGGTACCTGTTGTCTGAAGCTGAACAGTTGCGGAGGATTTGGGGTGCTTCGCTGGGCACCGCTCGTCGAAATGAACACGCGCGTCAGCGGCGGCTGAAGGATGAGCGATCGAAGCGGCGACGCCAGAAGCCATCGAAGTCGCGAAGATACCCGGATCCTACGTAGATCAGTAGATCTCTAGATCAGTAGATCTCTAGATACACCGAAGCCTATTCGAATCCGACCGTGAGTTCCGCGAGGAACGGTAAATGGTCCGACGCCATCATCGATTTCCGCGTGCGCGGAATCTCGATGCCGGCGATCTCGACCTGTCCCTCGTAATAGATGTGATCGAGATGCAGGAAGGGCAGGATGCCCGGATAGGTGCGCTTGCGCTTCAGATGCACGCTGAGGTCGATGGCCTGCAGCTTCGACGTCAGCGCCGCGGTGGCGAGGCCGCGGCTCCATTCGTTGAAATCGCCGAGCAGGATTTTCGGCGGCGGGATGCGGCCGTCGTGCACGATCGCCGCGAGGCGATCGGCCTGGTCTTTCCGCTCGCGATAGGCGGTGCCGAGGTGCACGTTGAAGAGATGCAGCGTCCGGTCGTCGACGAGAATGTCGGCGCGCTGGCAGCAGCGCGGCTCGCACGTGCGCCACGACAGGTCGTACTGCACGTGCTGCCTGATGGGGTAGTGCGACAGGACGACGTTGCCGAACTGGTGGCCGCGCAGATGGCGCACCGACGCCATCACCCATCCCATGCCCAGCGCCGCGCCGATCTCCTCGGCGTGCCCCGAGTCGTTCGGCCCCGCGCCAATCACTTCCTGCAGCGCGATGACGTCGGCTTTGAGGCCCGCGAGGACGTCGATGGCGCGCTGCGGCACGGTGCGCCCGTCCATGCCGCGGCAGCGATGAATGTTGTAGGTGACGATTCTGAGGGTCTTGCGATGCAAGGCCATCAGTCGAGGTCGAAGTCGCGTGTCGGCTTCGTGATGGGTTCTTCCTTCGCCTGTTTCAGCGCCTCTTCAAAACGCTTCGAGAGCGCGTCGCCTTTCGTGCGTTCCGTGTTGAACGACTGCTCGAAGGCGGCGTCCCGGCGGGCTTTCGCGTCGGCGAGGATCCGCTGGGCGTCGTTCAGCTCGATCTCGAGGCCCGAAGACGGCTCGCTGTGTGAGATGACCCGTCCCAGGTTCAAATCGACGACCAGCACGGCATGACAGCACGGACAGACGATTTCGCGCTCGGATTGCAGTCGCGCCGAATCCTTCTTAGCCACGAAGCGATCATACTGCCACGCCGCACCTGACGCACCCAACGCCCCCAACGCCCCCAACGCACCTAACGCACCTGACGCACCAAGAAGTGTCTGGGAATCGAGGTCCATTTCTCGCGCCCTTCGTAGAACAGCGGCTTGCGGTCGGGATGTGACTCTTTGAACGCGCGATATCGCGCCCGGAAATCGCGGAACCTCGCGTCTGACATCCGCAGCGGCTGGTGCTGCGTGTCGAGCAGCATGCGCTCCACCTTCCACACGTTCCTGTCGGAGAGCCGCCAGTCGTAGTGGCCCATCACGCGCAGGTCGACCAGCGCGAACGCTTCGATACGGCCGGTGAGATCCACGTACGTGTCGAGGTAGCTCGCCGCGAGCGCGCGCGGCGTGGCGAAGACCGGCTTGCGCCCGTGCAGCCCCGGATCGCGCGAGCGCGCGACGGACCCCCAGAAAAGGGGACGGGAATCTTTTTCGCCCGTTCGTTTCGAAAAAGATTCCCGTCCCCTTTTCTGATACACAAAGATCACGTGATCCAGCTCATCGATCGACTCGAAGCTGATGACGAGCGGAGGATAGCCGTGCTGTTCGAGCACCGTCGCGGCGAAGAGCGCCGCCTCGAGGCAATGCGCCGTGTGACGCTGGACGACCCCGCGGAAGCTGCGCAGCGTGGCGCGGCCGGGGGGCGGCTCGGTGTTGTACGGAAGCGCGTTCAGGTACCGCTGCACGTCGAGCGGCGTACGCAGCCGCGCGATCAGCCGGCGTTCAGCTGGTGTGAATGTCAGAGCAGCCGCTCGAGTTCGGCGACCAGTTCTGCGGGTGTCCACTCGGCTCCAGAGTAGCTCTTCACGATTTTTCCGTGTCTGTCCACGACGGTCGTGCGCAGCGTGTGGCCGATCTCATCCGGGTTGGCAGCTTCGCCGCGCACGAGCGTCAGGAGCAGGCTCGACGCAAAGCGATCGATCTCGTCGCGATCGCCCGTGGCGAACGTCCACACCTTTGCGTCGGCGCCGAGCTTTCGCGCGTGCGCGTTGAGCACCGGCGGCGTGTCGTTCTTCGGGTCGAAGCTGATCGACAGCAACCCGGTCTTCCCCTCGAGCCCTTTGTCCTTGATCAGCGCCTGCGCTTCGGCGAATTGCCGATCCATGGCCGGACAGAAGGTCGGGATCGGGCACCTGGTGTAGATGAAGGTGACGGCGAGCGGGCGACCGCCGCGAATGCTGTTGAAGTCGCGCGCGCGGCCGTCCTCGTCGACGAACGCCTGGTTCGGCACTTCGTCGCCCGGCATCAGATATTTGACGCCCGGCGGTGCGGGTCCGGCCGGCGCAGGCACGTCGGGCTTCGCCGTGCCGACCTTGGTGATCTTCGTGACCACGCCCTGATTGTCCTCGACGACGATCTCGCTCGTGATGAGGTCGCCCGGGCCGATGTTGTCGAGCATGTTCGCCGTCTTCACCTTCCACGGCATGGTCATGGCGGCCATCAGGCCGGGAATCTCCTCGTGCTTGACGAGAATTTCCATCTTGTCGCGGTTCACGCCCAGAATCTGGCCGCGCATTTCGTAGGTTTTTGCGCTGCTGCACGATGCAGCAGTGAGGAGCGCCGCGAGGAGGGCCAGAACCCGGAGTTTCATACGTTAATGCTATGCTTTCTGTGAATCTATGAGCAAAGGGAAAACCCGTCGTATCGAAGTCATGGATACGACGCTTCGCGATGGCGAGCAGGCCGAAGGCATCTCGATGATGCCCGAGGAGAAGCGCACCATCGCCCAGCGCCTGCTCGAGGTCGTCAAGGTCGATCGCATCGAGGTCGCGTCCGCGCGCGTCAGCGAAGGCGAGCGCCGCGCCGTGAAGACAATCGTGGACTACGCCGACTCGAAGGGGTGGACCGATCGCGTCGAGATCCTGGGGTTCGTCGATGGCACCCGATCCGTCGACTGGGCAAAGTCGGTGGGCGCGCGCGTCATCAACCTGTTGACGAAGGGCTCGCTGCATCACTGCCGCGAGCAGTTGAAAAAAACGCACGAGCAGCACCTCGACGACATCCGCAGGACGATCGAGTACGGCGCGAAGAACGGCATCACGTTCAACGTGTATCTCGAGGACTGGTCGGGCGGCATGATCGGCTGCGTCGACTACGTCGACGAGCACATCGACGCGCTCCTCGAGCTGCCGGTGAAGCGCATTCTGCTGCCCGACACGCTCGGTTTGCTGTCGCCATTGCAGGTGCGCGAGTTCGTCGGGCGCATCATCGCGAAATTCCCGGACAGCCATTTCGATTTCCACGGGCACAACGATTACGGCCTCGGCACCGCGAACACGCTCGAAGCGGCGATCGCCGGGGCGCACGGCGTGCACGTCACCGTGAACGGCATGGGCGAGCGCGCCGGCAACGTGACGCTCGACGAAGTCGTGGTGGCGCTGCGCGATCACGCCGGCATCAGGACATCGGTCGACGAGCGTGCGCTGTCGGACGTGAGCAGGCTCGTCGAGGTGTTCTCCGGCCGCCGCGTGCCGCCAAACAAGCCGATCGTCGGCGAAAACGTGTTCACGCAGACGGCCGGCATCCACGCCGACGGCGACATGAAGGGCAACCTCTACGAAAGCCGCCTCACGCCGGTGCGATTCGGCCAGCACCGCACGTATGCGATGGGCAAGCTGATGGGGAAGGCGAGCCTCGACTTCAATCTCGAGCGCCTCAACATCACGCTCTCGCCCGAGCAGAAACAGCAGCTCGTGGCGCGCATCGTCGAGCTCGGCGATCAGAAGAAGAGCGTCACGCAGTCGGATCTCCCGTTCCTCATTTCAGAGATCCTGCAGACCCGCGACCTGCGCGTGTTCGAAGTGAAGGATTACTCCGTCGTCAGCAATCGCGGCCTGCGGCCGACGGCGACGCTGCTGGTTCGGTACCGCGACAAAGAGCTTCACGCCACCGGCTCGGGCGACGGCGGCTACGACGCCTTCATGCAGGCGTTGAAGAGCATCGAGAAGCAGCTCGGCTTCGCGCTGCCGAAGCTGCTCGATTACGAGGTCAGAATCCCGCCGGGCGGCAAGACCGACGCCCTGGTGGAGACCACTATCAAGTGGGAAGGCGGCATGAAGACCCGCGGCGTGCACAGCGATCAGCTGGCGGCGGCGATTCAGGCCACGGAACATGCACTCAACATGATTGCACTGAGAAGCGCACCCAATCATCAGGGGCAAAGGGTAAGGGGCAAGGGGCAACGTGTTACCCCTCACCCCTCTCCCCTCACCCCTATCTCAAAACAGAGGATCCATGGCACAACTGGGCACAAAAAAATCGCTGACGCTCGCCGCGGCTAAGGAAATCGGAAACGCCGCGGAGGCCAAGGCCCGCGAACTGAACTTCACCAACTCGATTGCCGTCCTGGACGACGGCGGCAACCTGATCTATCAGGTGACGATGGACGGGACGCAGATGGGCAGCATCAACGTCGCGGTGCAGAAAGCGCTCGCGGCGCTTCGATTCAAGCGCTCGACGAAGCTCTTCCAGGACATGGTGACCGGCGACAAACCGCACATGGCGTTTCTGCCGGGCGCGGTGCCGGTCGAAGGCGGGCTGCCGCTGTTCGTGGACGGACAGATCTACGGTGCGATCGGCGTCAGCGGCATGCCGTCCGACAAAGACGGCATCGTCGCGCAGGCGGGCGCCGACCTCGCGGCGACGCTGCGGTGAGACGCCGGGCTTTGGACCCGCCTCTACTTTATAAAGTTGACAGCCCCTCCGAACCGGTCTATTTTTCCGCCTTCCCGATAGATGCAGTTCCAACCATCTCACCACAACGGTAGTGTCCGCCTTCAGGCGGACCGAGGAGCGGATAAATGGGCCGTAGGCTGTACGTCGGCAATCTTCCCTACAAGGCGACCGATGAAGAACTGACCACGCTGTTCAGTACCGTGGGCGATGTCGCCAGCGCCCGCGTCATGCGGGACATGGCCACGGGGCGCGCGCGCGGTTTCGGATTCGTGGAAATGACCACTGACGAAGCGGCGGCAAAGGCCATCGAGAAGCTGCATCAGCACCAGATGGATGGTCGCGCCATCGTGGTGAACGAGGCGCAGCCGAAACCGGCCGGCGGCGGCCGCGGCTTCGGCGGCGGTGGTGGCGGCGGCTTCAACCGCGGCGGCGGCGGCGGCGGCGACGACTACGGCGGCGGCGGTGGGCGTAGGGAACCGCGCTGGTAAATCTCGAATTGGTAGATTGCCTGATTGGAAGATTGGTAGATCCCCAATCCCTAATCCCAAATCCCTAGGTAACGCGACAGTGCAACGTCAGGAAGCGCACAATTTCCCGCTCCGCCCAGTACCCGTCGTAGCCCGGGCGTGATGCTTCGACGAATCCGCAGTGCCCGCCGTGCGGGGTGAGCTTCAGCGTGATGTTCCGGTTGCGCGCGACGAGGGGATCCGTGAATGGGCCGGGTGGCACGAACGGATCGTCGTCGGCGGTGATGATCAACGCCGGGACGCCGATCTTGTCGATGACGCGCATCGCGCTCGCACGCTGATAGTAGTCGGCCGCATCCTGAAACCCGTGAAACGGCGCCGTGTACGCCTCGTCGAACTGGCGGATCGATGTGATGCGGCCGAGCGCATCGAGCTTCCATTTGCCCGGCCACGCCGCGGCTTTGCGGCGTATGCGGCGCTTCAGGTTTCTGACGAAGTGCCACTGATAAATCGCGTTCTGCTTTTCTTCGAGCGCATCGACGCACACCGCCAGATCCATCGTGGGTGACACCGCGCAGACGGCGCACAGCTCTTTCGGAGGCGCGGCGCCGTAGTCGCCGGCCAGCTTCAGCGTGAGATTGCCGCCGAGCGAATAGCCCGCAATCGCGAACGCCTTCAGTCCATCGACCTCGACAAGCTCGCGCATCACCGCAATCGGATCGCCGGTGAGCCCCGAGTGATAAAGGCTGTCCGACAGATGCTCGGTCGCGCCGCAGTTGCGCTGATTCAGCCGGACGGCGTTGAAGCCGGCAGCGAACGCTTTGTCCGCGAGGCCGCGCACGTAATGCGCGTCGCTCGAGCTTTCGAGGCCGTGCAGCGCGATGAGCGTCGGATGCTCCCATGGCCGCGGCTGCCAGTGGCAGTGAGCCATCACGCGCGTGCCCGGAGCCACGTCGAACAACCGGGGTTGAGCGGGCGGCAGCGCGGGGAACGTGCGCGACGATCCCCACGCGTACAACGTCATCCAGTGGCCCCCCTTCCAGCGGGGGAGGGGGGTGAATTCGCTCATTTCAGTGAGTACACTCGGAACTGCTCGTTGCGATACACGACGGGGAGATCGACGTTGTGCTCGGCCACGAGGTAATCGAGATCGTAGCGCGCGGCGAGGGCGCGCAGTTCTTCGGGCGAGAAGGAATCGAATCCGCGGGCATCGGCGATCCGCCGGAGCGCTTCGACCGCGACGTCGCGCGAATAGAGCGCCAGCGCGAGGTCCTTCACTTCTTCGAGATACACATCGCGCTCGCCGGTCACTCGCACGCTGCTGCCATACTTCCACGCATGCCCTGGATCGGCGAGCACGTGCGTGTCCGGCGGCGTTTTCGAGATCCACTGCATCGCGTCGGTCCAATTATCCTTCGGAAATCCCACTCGCGCGATCGGGTTGCCCGCGTGCTCCGCGCCCCACACGAACGCGCCGCGGCCGACGGCGGCGGCGATGGCGATCGCCACGGCCGCGCGGCGTACTGTGATCGATCGCGGCGCTTCGGCAAACAGCCACGCGAGGTACATGGCCGCGAGGAAATCGAGCATCCAGAATACGCGCGACGTCTGCAGCTGCAGCGCCAGCGCAACGCCCGCAAGCATGAGCGGCCACGAGACGAGAAAGACCGCCACGAGCGCGGCGCCTCCAGCCAGCAAGCCCATCTCGCGTCGCGCCGCGACACCCCGCCTGCGGCGCAGCGTATACACCGCGATCGCGACCGCGAGATAGCTCAGATTCACCAGCCAGAACGAGGCGTTCCAGTCGGATGGAAACATGTAGTCCTTGCCGGCCAGCGCCGACGCCCAGAGCGGATCCATGCGAACGAGATGGCCGCGCAACGGGCCGAGGGTTACCGCCCACGCGGTGAGCACCGCGCCCATCGCTGCAACCGCGGCGAGCGGCATACGCCATCCGCGCTCCGACACGAACAGCGCAACGCCGATCATGATTGCGAACCACATGGCTGTCGTCGGATGGATCGCAAACGCGACGGTGACGAGCGCGAATGCCGCCGCGCTGCGGCCGCGTAAGAATGCGGCGATGGCCCACGCGCCGAGCGCGAACGCCAGCATCCGCGGCTGGAAATAGGACTCGAGCGAATTGGCGCCCGTCTGCGTGATGCGATGGCGCAGCGTCAGCAGCGCCGCGAGCATCGCGACGCCCAGCCACGTCGTGTACATCACGCGGCCGATGGCGACGATCGCGCCGAACAGCAACGCGAGTCCGGCCAGGTACCCCGCGAAGAATACAGCGGGCACCGGCACGCCGGTCACCCGCACGAACGCCGCAATCGCGTCGTCGTACAGCATGAAGCGATCCTGCGCGTGCAGAATCGCGCGATCGCGCGGAAACAGATCGGGATTGAGGTGTTGCGTGACCGCGGGGATGTAGAACGCCTGGTCGCCGATGCCATAGCGGTAGCCGCCGCAGTTGAGAATGGCGACGAGGCAAAATGCCATCGCGCCCGCGGCAATTGTTGGATTCTTCGGAAGGCTCAACGGGCGAGGATCTTACACGACCAGATGGCAGTGGTAACACCCGACCGCGGATCAGCAGGAAGCGTGACAACGCGTGAAAGGGTGTGAAGGCTCTCTGCAGTTCTGTCGGACTGCGCCCGATACAGTTTTGGAGATGCTGTGGATCTTCGAACGAAAAGGTGAGCAGATGCGGTGCGAGATCCGCCGCGAGGGCGTGGGGGCCGGCTATGAAATGATCGTCACGACCCCCGACGGCTCGCAGCGCATGGAACGGTTCGGCGAGACCAACGACCTCATCAAGCGCACGCTCGATCTGCAACGCGAGCTGCTCGAGAGCGGCTGGCGGCAACCGAAATCCTAAAACGCCACCTTCGGCACCTGCTGTGCGGCCGGCGGCGCCTCGAACAGCGGGTAATCCTTGAAACTGAAAATCTTCGCCGTGATGACGCCCGGAAACTGGCGCCGTCCCGTGTTGTACTCCTGCACGCGCTCGTTATAGCGCATCCGCTCCACTGCGATGCGGTTTTCCGTGCCCGCCAGCTCGTCCGACAGCCGGTTGAACTGTTCGTTCGCCTTGAGATTCGGATACTGCTCGACGATGACGAGCAGCCGCGCGAGCGCGGCGCTCTGCTGATTGGCCGCGGCCATCGTGTCGGCGGGCGTCTGCGCGCCGGCGAGCTTCGATCTCGATTCTGCGATCTGCTGAAACACTTCCTTCTCGTGTGACGCGTAACCCTTCACGGTCTCGACCAGGTTGGGGATGAGATCGTTGCGGCGCTGCAGCTGATTCTGCACCTGCGCCCACTGCGCCTTCACCGCTTCTTCCTGCGATACGAAGCGGTTGTAGGAACAGCCGGAGAGGAGCGCTGCCGCTACGAGAAGAACCGAGAACAGCGCGATGCGTCGCGTATAAGTTGCCATAGAGTCATTCTACCGAATCATTGCGGGTTTTCCGAACAACCAAGCGCAAAGGCGAGCGCCCGGCAAACCTCCCGCATGCGGCTATCGCCAAGTTGTGCCACTCGACGCCCGATGTCGCCCTTCGAGACTGTGACGACGTTATGAAGATTAACGGCGCACGGTTGTTTCATGCCATCGTCGGGACCGATAGCGACCTCGGAAGGGACACCGCGAATCGAGGAGGTGATCGGAGCGACTGTAATCCGAGAAAGATATCCAATGGCTGATGCGCGTGTCAGCACCAGGACAGGCCTCGGTTTGTCGGGCGCCGAAAAGGAATAAAGGCGAATTTCGCCGCGCACTATCCCTCCGGCCACGCCGCAGCCCCATCCCACACGTCGAGTTCGCCGGGCTCGATGGGGAAGGCCTCATAACCCGCGCGATCCTGCTGTTCGCGGTCTCGGACGGCCAGCGCTTTCAGGTGCTCGCGAAGGGCCTCCCTCACCAATGCCGACCGATTGACGCGCCGGCGCCGCGCGGCTCGGTCGGCGGCCTTCAGCAGTTCCTTCCCAAGAACGATTTGAACCGTTCCCATGGTGTTGATTCTACTCAACAGTAGACTCAACAGTCAAAACTGTCGACTACCACGACGCTCCACCCCCACCCCCGCCACTTCGTCCCCCGCCGAATCCCCCAAACCCTCCCCCGAATCCGCCGCCGCCGAATCCGCCGCCGCCGCCGAACGGGCCCACGCCGCTGTTCCAGCCGCTCCACCCGCCGCCGCCCCAATGGGTGCCGCCGCGCCGCACCCGCGATCGACGGCCTCCGACACTGATCATCAGCATGAAGATGCTGATGATCGCGAGGATGAGCCACGGGCTGAAGCGAACCTGGGGAGCGCTCTCCTGCGCCGGCATGGGCACGCTGTTGAGCGTGACGCCGCGCCCTTGCGCGATACGCCCGATGAGGCGGGTGACGCCCGCCTGCACTCCCGCGCCGTACTCGCCGCGCGCGAAGTGCGGCGCCATGTCGTTGCGGCTCACTTCGGAGGCATAGCCGTCCGTGATGAACTGCTCGAGGTCGTAGCCCACCTCGGCCCGCACGCGCCGATCCTTCACGGCCAGCACCACGAGCAGGCCGTTGTCTTTACCTTTTTCGCCGATGCCGCGGCCGCGGTTCTCGAACATCTTGACCGCGTACTCCTGGATGTCGGCGTACGACGGCTGGAACGTGTCGATCGTGGCGACCACGACGACATCGCCCGATGCCTGTTTCAGATCGAGGATGCGCCGCTCGATCTCCGCTTTGCTCGCCGCGTCGATGACGTTCGCAAAATCGTTGACGGGCCTGGTGAGCTCAGGCGGTAAAGGCTGACCGCTCGACAGCATCGGGAAGATCAGCACGACGAGTACGCACGCGTACACGCGTGACAGTCCTAATCCCCAATCCCTAATCCCCAATCCCTGACCCATCAATGGGTCCACCGATCCACGTATTCCACAATCCGTTCGGCCGCGCGAAGGGCCTCCGGAAACCCTTTCTCGAAATTGTCGAGGCTCAGCTGCGTGACGAGCGCTTTGGGCGAGATGCCGTCGAGCCGCGCCACGTTTTTCACCAGTGCGCGAAACGGCGGCACCGCCGCCGCCACGAGCGCGGCGATTTTCCTGCTGTCGGCCGCAGCCTCGATGTAGCCCTCGCGCAGGTGCAGCGCGTGGCCGCGCGCCTGCACCTCGCACGCGCGGCGCAGATCCTGCTTGGGCACCACAACCTCGGCGAACAGATCTGGGCCCTCGACGATTCGGCGCGTGGCGATGATTTCGGTGAGCTCGAGCGGAAACGCATCGAGCGCGCGGCGCAGGTCGCCTTCGACGATCAGCAGCGGTGCATCCAGACCGGCTTTGTTCCACGCCGCCGCATGCGCGGCGCAGCGATCGAGGTCGGCGAGCGTCAGGCTCTGGACGACGGCGCACGTGCTCGCCTTGTCTCCGAATGCTGCAACCATCCTGAGGCGATCGCCGAAGATATCCTTCAGTTGTGCAGCCAGCGAGTCGATGCTCATGCCTTCATGTTAACCGTTCACCGTAAACGGTAAACGGATAGAATGTCCTCCGAATGAAGATGCGGCAGCTCAACGTCGGGTGCTTCGGCGGAGGCACCGGCCTGCCAAGCCTGCTCGGCGGATTGAAGAACAACCCGTGGCTTCGCCTCAACGCCGTCGTGACGATGTTCGACAGCGGCGGCAGCTCGGGTCAGCTTCGCGACGAGCTGGGGGTGCTGCCGCCCGGCGACGTGCTGAAGTGCGCGCTGGCGCTGGCGCGCAACGAGGCCGAGGCGCGGCGCGTGCTGCTGTCGCGCGTCCCGTCCATCGATCCCGCAGGCCGCGAGGGGGCGGCCGGCATTCGCGCGACCTTGCGGACGCCGCGGCCCCGTCATCCTCATCTCGAATCTCCTCACCGAAGGCAGCGGCATGAACGGCTTCACGGACGGCGACGGCTCGCGGCGGCGGTGTGGCTCGCGCTGGGAAAGAGACTGCTGTAACGGTCCGGCTGAAGCCGGACCCTACCGACGCTTCTTCGCTTTGCCCGCCTTTTTCGCCGCCGCCTTCTGAATGATGTCCTCCAGCATCTTTCCCGTCGTCCCGCTCTTGGCCGGCCGGTTCGATGTCCAGATCGCCGGCGTGTCTTCGGCGAGGATGTCGTCGAAGTCGCCGCCGCTCTTCACGCTCAGCGGCGCGAACTCCGCGATGTCGACGGGGCCCGCCCAGTCGTCGCGATGCTTGATGAGCAGCCAGCTGCGTCCTTCGCCGTAGGGCGCCCCTTTCGTGCGCACGAGCACCCACGAGCCTTTCAGCTTGCAGCCGTCGAGCGTGAACGTGAGGTCCCCTTTCTTGAGCGCCGCCTCGACGTTGTCACCCTCGGGCGTCCATGTGCCGCGGTCCCACAGCATCACGATGCCGGCGCCGTAGCCCTCGGGGATCACGCCTTCGAATTCACCGTACTCGATCGGATGATCCTCGACGTGCATCGCGAGGCGTTTCGTTCCCGGGTCGAGCGACGGTCCTTTCGGCACGGCCCACGACAGCAGCACGCCGTTGTGTTCGAGACGGAAGTCGTAGTGCAGGTGACTGGCGAGATGTTTCTGCACGCAGAAGAAGCGGCCGGTTGTTTTGGCGGCAGACTTGCGGATGGCGCCGGCAGCGCCGGCGGGTTCGGGGGTCTTCTGGAAGTTGCGTTTCTGTTTGTACTTCTCTAAAGGCATGAACTAGGTGCGTTGGGGGCGTCAGGTGCGTTGGGTGCGCTAGGTGCGCACCCCTCGCACCTAACGCACCCCTCGCACCTAACGCACCAAATTTACCAGCGTGGCTCTCGTCGTCCGCCGCCGCCACCACCGCCGCCGCGGTTGCCGCGCTCGAAGCCGCCGCCACCGCCGCCGCCACCACCCATGGGCTTGGGCCGCGCCTCATTGACGACCAGGGGGCGTCCTTCCATTTTGAATTCGTTGAGCTCGGTGATCGCCTTCTGGGCTTCCTCGTCGCTGGCCATCTCGACGAAGCCAAATCCCCGCGCCCGGCCCGTGGCCATGTCGCGCATGATGCGCGCGCTCTCCACGGTCCCCGCCCGGCTGAAGAGCTCGGTGAGCTCGGTTTCGCCGGTCTGATACGGAAGGTTCCCCACGTACAGCTTGCGACCCATAACACTGACTCCTCGGTCCCCTGTGGGACCCATAAAAAATCCCGGGCGGACCGGACGGTCCGCGCCGAT
The DNA here is from genome assembly GCA_964356125.1 of uncultured Bifidobacteriaceae bacterium. Lineage (GTDB taxonomy): Bacteria > Acidobacteriota > Vicinamibacteria > Vicinamibacterales > JAMQPK01 > JAMQPK01. The sequence continues at coordinate 42,615 of CAYHHH010000001.1, forward strand.
CGTTCACCTCGAAGCGTTGTGTGCGGAGTGTGGAGACAGAGGCTGGGGAATCAGCTCGTTCGGCACTGCGCAGAACCCGTCGATCAGGCGCCCGACGATTTCAGTATACGCCTTCGACGTGGTTCCGGGTTCCGGTTCCAAGTTCCCGGTTCGTAAAAAAATCCGCTGTCCTAAATTGCTACTTTTCGGGCTTGTATTCTGCGGGCAGCGCATCGCCGCCGCCGAAGAAGAAATCTTCCATCTGCTTGGCCATCAGCTGCTGGGCTTCCTTCTGCCACGGCATCAAGCGGTACTCGTTGAGGATCATCTTCATGCGGTCTTCCCACATCGTCCACGCCTGCGCCGAGACGTTGTCCTGGATGCGCTTGCCGAGCTCTCCGGGCCACGGCTGTTCGTCGAGTCCGGGCAGATTCTTCTGTAATTTGGCGCAAAACACCGTTCGTGGCATGCGCCAATCCTACCACCTATAATGCGGCTATGGCCGTAACGCCGAGTGTCGATCGCCGCCGTTCCGCGAATTTCGAAGACAACGTCAACGTCTATTTCGATCACGCGGCGACGTTCTCCAGGCATGCACCGGGACTGCTCGAGCAGATCAAAGTGTGCAACTCGGTCTACGCGTTTGCCTTTCCCGTGCGCCACGCGGACGGGACCATCGAGGTCGTCCGTGCTTGGCGCGCCGAGCACAGTCACCACAAGCTGCCGACTAAGGGCGGCATCCGCTACAGCCCGCAGGTGGACGAGTCTGAAGTGAAAGCGCTCGCGGCGCTGATGACCTACAAGTGCGCGCTCGTCGACGTGCCGTTCGGCGGAGCGAAAGGCGCCGTGCAGATCGACCCCGCGCGTTACTCCGTCGAGCAGCTCGAGCGCATCACGCGCCGCTACACGCACGAGCTCGATCGCAAGCAGTTCATCGGCCCCGGCATCGACGTGCCCGCGCCCGACTACGGTACGGGCGAACGGGAGATGTCGTGGATCGCAGACACCTATGGGCAGCTGCACACGGGCGAGCTCGAAGCGCTCGCGTGCGTCACAGGCAAGGCGGTGACCGAAGGGGGCATTTACGGCCGCCGCGAGGCGACCGGCCGCGGCCTGATGTACGCGCTGTGCGAGGCGTGCCGCTCGGCGGAGGACATGCGCGCGCTCGGCTTGTCGGCCGGCCTCGAAGGCAAGCGGCTCGTCGTGCAGGGACTGGGCAACGTCGGCTATCACGCCGCGAAGTTCTGCCGCCAGGCAGGCGCGATCCTCGTCGGCCTCGCCGAGCGGGAAGGCGCCATCCACAACCCGAAAGGGTTGAACGAAGACGAGGTGTTCAACTACCGCAAACGGACGGGCTCGCTGCTCGGGTTCCCCGGAGCGACGGACATTCTCCGCAGCGCCGACGCGCTCGAGCTCGACTGTGAGGTCCTCGTTCCGGCGGCGCTCGAGAACGTGCTGACCAAGGAGAACGCCGCGCGCATCAAAGCGAAAATCATCCTCGAAGGGGCGAACGGACCGACGACCCCCGAGGCCGACGAGATTTTCCGGCAGCGGGGGATCATGGTGATCCCCGATGTCTATGCGAACGCGGGCGGCGTCACGGTATCGTACTTCGAGTGGCTGAAGAATCTGTCGCACGTGCGTCTCGGCCGTATGGACCGGCGCCGCCAGGCGGCGACAGAGCTGCGGATGCTGCAGGCGATTGAAGTGGCCACCGGCAGGAAATTCACGCAGGCCGAACGCGACTCGTTCATCAAAGTGACCGACGAGCTCGCCATCGTCAACTCTGGCCTCGAAGACACGATGATCGTGGCGTATCAGGACATCCGGGAGGCGCTGCGCGCGGAGCCGAAGATGGGCGACCTGCGCACGGCCGCCTTCAAGCGCGCGATCGACAAAGTGGCAGTTGTGTACGAAGAGCTGGGGATCTTCCCGTAATTCACCGCAAAGACGCCACGACGCTGCGTTTCGTTACCCTTCCGTGATCCACCGCAAAGGCGCGAAGACGCAGGGTTTTCATTATTCTTAGGAGCTCTGACAAAACCCGGGCCGTGGAACTTGGCCGACGTTTCCTGCGAAGCCGTTTCGGCGTTATGCTGCGAGCTTTGCTGGGTCTGCTGAGATATGCCGGTCGGCTTACTACTAGCCCGACCAAGACTACTCAGTCATCGGCGCTTGACGATTTCTGGGAGACGGGGATGACGTTCTGGTATCTGAACCGGGCTCAATGGCGGATTATCTGGGCCGTCTACATCGTGGCGTTGTTGGCGTCCGTGAGCTGGATTTCACGGACTCCCGAAACCCGACCGGCGACCCAGCAGGAACTTCTTGAAGAACTGAACCGACGAGCACAGCGAAGAACGGAAATTGATCGTGAAATAGGAATCGTCAACCCCGAATCGGTGAGCGCGGTTCAGGAGGCGCGCCAAAAGCTCCGCATCGAGGCCGATCCTCTGTTACGCTCGCCACTCCAAGCGGATCGGACGGTCTGGGTTGAGCGACTGGATCCATCAATGAGCCTTAACACATTTCTCACGTTCCTGATTTTTGCGGGAGCGTTGGCGGTGTGGAAGCTCCAGGGCCGAAATCCGACGCAACCAGTCGAGCAAAGCCATGACGGTTCCGGAACAAGTCGCTGAATTCCTTCGCACGGTTGCGCTGTGCGATGGATGTGTGGCCAAGCGCTTGGGGCTGCGACATCAGCAGGTCCAGCAGGCGACCTCAGGTCTTGGTGCTGGGAAGGCCGGTTTCATCAGGGGTGATGGCACATGCGTCGTGTGCGGCCAGGTCCGCAAGGTGACGCGATCGCAACACGTGTAGTGACCATGGGCTGCCCAACCCGCGATGCACCAGACAGCCGCCGATGTGATCATGAGCGTCCGCTGGTGAGCGCTTGCCGTTGATATGGCCTCACTTGAAACAAGAGCATTTCAAATGGCAAAGCAGGGTTCATTCGGGATCTGTCAGTCGTGCGATGCTCGGAAGGGCAAGGCTGCCATGCTTGCGCACCTTCAAGACTGCTTGCCGACCCAGGTCAGTGGTGGCCCGAGTGGAGGGCCGGGGGTCTTACTGTTGCTTCGAGCGGAGGCGCGCGGCTTGCCGACATTCTGGCTCGACATGGCGGTGAAGCATGAAGGAACACTCAAGGATGTCGACCGGTTCCTTCGACGTACTTGGCTCGAGTGCTGTGGTCACATGAGTGAGTTTTCCACTGGGACGCATCGCAAGGTCACCATGAACACCAAGGTCAGTGAAGCTCTTGGTTCTGGCGATCGTTTGAGCTACGTGTACGACTTTGGCTCAAGTACCGAACTGGTGGTCCGCTTGTTGGGTGGCGTCAGCGCTTCTTCTAAGCGTGCCGTCAGACTCGCGGCTCGCAATGAGCCACCGACGTGGCCCTGCGATGCGTGCGGGAAGGCCGCGACAGCGGTGTGTACGCAGTGCTTGTACGATGGTAAGGGGTTCTGCTGCGCCGCGCATGCATCAGATCACGATTGTGGCGAGGATATGTTGTTACCGGTGGTCAATTCGCCGCGCATGGGCGTCTGTGGGTACCCCCGTGAGGCCTAACAGCAGCTGGAGCCGACGCGCCGCTGGGTGAGACGCGCGCGGCTCATTCGGAACGTTGATATGGCGGACTTGGCAGATTTGCAAAAGGCTGAGATCATCAGGCATGGAGTCGAGCTGAGTGCCACGGATCCCAGGCATTCCTGGACCCTACTGGTTCTTTTTCTATAGTTTCGACTGCAACGAACCCATGCACGTCCACGTTCGGCGCGATCGGCAGCACTGCAAGTTCTGGCTGGCACCCGTCCAACTTGCGTGGAATCATGGGTTCAACCCTCGTGAGCTCAATGGGATTCGACATTTGGTTCAGGAGTACGAACAGATCATTATCGAGGCATGGAATGAGCACTGCAGTCAGCGTTGAATCTCGGATCGATCACGTTGAAGTGACCGATGAAACCATTACAGCCTACTTAGTCGATGGACGTGTCATCAGCGTTCCGCTCGCCTGGTCGTGGCGACTTTCGGATGCGACACCGGCCCAACGAATGAACTGGACGCTGATTAGCGATGGTCACGGCGTTCACTGGCCTGACGTCGACGAGGATCTAAGTGTGGACGGCATGCTCAATGGCGTGCCAGCCCGTCGCCCTGGAATCGCGAGGAGTGGACGCACAGGGCCGGCTATCAAGGCGCTGCAGCGGACGAGCCGCGCCCGGAAGAAGACCCAACCAAAGCCGCGCCCCCGCGCGGCTCGCGGTTGAGCGGCAGGTCGTCAGGCAGCCAGGCTCATCGGCGTTGCTTGCTCGAATGATCACGAATCCAATCGGCCAATTCATCCTCTGACACGTTGCCTGCTGCGAGTGCAACGAACTCGGTTACAACCTCGGCCTCGGTGACCTCAAGGGTGTGACCGTTCATGCTCAGGAAGGTCACCATTGCGAGGAACCCGATACGCTTGTTGCCGTCTCGATTCGGGTGATTCCTCACCAAGCCAAATGCGTAGGCCGCGGCCAGCATCGGTACGTCGGTGACGGCTCCGTAGTGCCACGTCTGTTGTCTTGGCGGTGAGACACGGGAGTCTCGTTGAACACCTTGACTCCATTCTGGCGATTAGCGCAGCCAGACGACAGCCGCAGCCATGAGCACGGCCAGCACCATTCCGACAACGATGCTTGCGGCGGACTGCTTGGTAAGTACGTTGTGTGTCCATTGGTACAGCGACGCGACGGAGCCCCCGATGACGACGAGCGCGAGCAAGTCCCACGCAGCTTCGTCCGCCGTGTAGCTTCGATATGCGACGATGGCGAGCAGCCCGTAGGCGAACACATGGAACGCCCATCGGTAGCTGTGGTTTTCGACTGCGACGGTTCGTTCGTCCCGGTGAACGGCGGATGAGGTCATACGGATTCTCCTTCAAGGAAGAAGAGTTCGTCGATGCGCTTGCTCAACCTGTCGGCGAGCTGGAACGCCAGCAGCGCCGAAGGCGAGTACACCCCGGTTTCAATGGAGCTGATCGTCTGCCTGGTGACGCCGACGAGACGGGCAAGCTGGTCTTGGGAGAGGTTTCGTTCGGCTCGGGCGACCTTCAGGCGGTTCGCGAGCTTGCGGCCCATGGGCAGTACATTACCGCTATTCCAGTCATTATGTCAAGCATGACGGACATTATGACCGCTTTACATGACTATTACGTCCCCGCGTCGTTGCGGTGAGACACGGGAGTTTCGAGGCGCGCGACCTGCACGCGGGCGTCGTTGAAGCAGGCGCCGGCGCCGAGGTCGGTCAGCGAGTCGGGCACGAGCGCGTTGCCGGTCAACTGGTTCCACGTGCTCTTGCGCCACAGCCCCTTCGGCAGCGACACCGTCCCTTCCCGAATCGTCGCCTCGATCTTCACCGCGCACTGCACCTCACCCAGTTCGTTGAAGATCCTGATCGGATCGTCATCCTTCAGCCCGCGAGGAGCGGCGTCGGCGGGGTTCATCAGCAGCGCGACTGCAGGCCGCGGCAGCTCACCCAGCGTAGAGCTGATCGTTTTGTCGCTCGACGGCGAAATCAGCGCCAGCGGAAAACGCTCGGTGGCGGGGTCCGGCTGGTAGGTGTACAGGCCCAGCGGCGCTTCCGTGTCGAGCGCGGCCGGAAACAAATCGACCTTCTGGTCGAACGTTTTCGGATGGACGTCGACGAACTGAATGGGGCGGAGGCCGAACGGCGGCACTGCGCGGCCCGTTTCTTCCATCTGCGCGCCCACCGTTCCCGGAAGCGTCTTGAAGATCTGCAGCAGCATCTCGAGCTCGTTGCCGGGCTCGGCGCCTTCGAGCAGATCGAGCCGGCGCGCCAGCTCGCCGAAGACTTCAGGGTTCGATCGCGATTCGCCGACGGCGTCGATCGCCGGCCGCACGAGCTGCAGGCTCAGCGGGCCGTACCCGCGCGCAAAGTCGTAGGCCTCGAGAAACGTCGTGGCCGGCAGAATCACGTCCGCGAAGACAGCGGTGTCGGTCATCACCTGATCGAAGACCACGGTAAACAGATCCTCTCGCGCCATGCCTTCGAGCACGCGCTGCTGATCGGGCATCGTCGCGACCGGATTGCAGTTGTAGACGAAGAGCGCCTTGATCGGCGGATCGTCGTACTCCAGCAGCGCGCGCCCGAGCGTGTTCATGTTCACAACGCGCGTGGCGGGCTCGGGTCCGAGCCACGGGCGGGTGATGTTCCACGCGGCGGAGTTGCTCATCGAGTACCCGCCGCCCCGCACGCCGAACTTTCCGCCGACCGCGGGCAGCGCGAGGATCGACATCGCGGCGTTGCCGCCGTTGCGATTCCGCTCGAGGCCCCAGCCGCAGCGAATCAACGCGGGCGATGTGCGCGCGTAGTCGTCTGCGAGCTGCCGCAGCGCCGCTTCGGGCACGCCCGACACGTCCGCGGCGCGCGCGAACGTCCACGCCGCCGCCCGCTCGCGCAATTGCTCGGCGCCTTTCGTATGCTCGGCGAGAAAACGGGCGTCCGCAAACCCTTCCTCGAACAGATGACGATGCATCGCGAGCGCGATGGCGACATCGGAGCCAGGCTTCGGTGCCAGGTGCAGATCGGCCTGTCGCGCCAGCGGCGTCGCGCGGGGATCGATCACGACCAGCCTCGCGCCCGATTTCTGCGCCTCTCGTAGGTACGGCACGAGGTGAATTCCCGACGCGGATGGGTTGACACCCCACAGGATGATGAGCCGCGCGTCGGGATAGTCCTCGTATGTGACCGACGGCATCTTGCCGTAGAGCGCCTGCGCCGCGACGCCGGTCGGCGCGGCGCACACGGTGCGCGCGAGACGCGAGGCGCCGAACCGGCGGAAGAGCATGGCGTCGAGCGTGTCCTGCGTGAGCAGGCCATTCGACCCGCCGTATGAAAACGGCAGGACCGCTTCGCCGCCCCACTGCTCGCGCACGTCGAGCATTCGCGTGGCGATGAGCTCGATCGCGTCATCCCACTCGATGCGCTTGAAGCGCCCGAGCCCCTTCGGTCCGGTTCGCACCGCGGGGTACTGCAGCCGAGCCTCGCCGTATACGCGGTCGCCGAACTTCCTGACCTTCGCGCAGATAAAACCGGCGGTCGGCGCGTTCAGCGTCGAGCCGTCGATCTCGACGACCCGCCCTTTGCTGACGGTGACGGCCAGGCTGCACGAATCGGGGCAGTCGAGCGGGCACGCGGTGTCGACGACGACGTTGTCCATTCCGTGTCAGCATACTGCTACCGGTAGCTGAAAAACCTTGCTGAAGCTTGCACTGATTCTTGCGGCGGCAATTCTTGCCCTGACGCCGCTGCCTCGCCACGTCGTCGAGCGCGTGTACTCGCGCGGCCTGTATCCGATCGTGCAGCCCAGGCTGACCGCGCTGAGCAACAGCACACCGTTCGCGTGGTTCGACGTGCTGGTGCTGGTGACGATCGGCGCCACGATCGCGATGTGGGTTATGCGTCTGAGCCGGCGGAAAAAAGGTGTGCGTGCGACGATCGCAGGGCTCGCCCTCGACACCGCGGCGCTCGCCGCCGTTCTCTACGTATGGTTTCTGTTCGCGTGGGGGCTGAATTATCAGCGGCAGCCGCTGCGCGAGCAGCTCGACTTCCGCGACGATCGCATCACGCGCGACGCGCTGCGCACGCTCGCGGGCCGCACGGTCGATTCGCTGAATGCGCTGCATCGCGAGGCTCACGCAGGCGGATGGCCCGACCTCGCGGCGACGCCGGCTGCGCTCGAGCCTGCCTTCGTGCGCGCGCAGCGCGATCTCGCGCTGTCGTGGACGGCGCAGGGGGGACGTCCCAAGCGGACGCTCTTCAATTTTTATTTTACGCGCGTGTCGGTTGACGGCATGACAGGACCGTTTTTTCTCGAGACGCTGGCCAACGGAACGCTCCTGCCGTTCGAGCGCGCGGCGACGATCGCGCACGAGTGGAGCCATCTCGCAGGCTACGCGGACGAATCGGAAGCGAACTTTGTCGGATGGCTCGTCTGCATGCGCGGTCCGGTAGCCGTGCAGTACAGCGGCTGGCTCTCGTTATATGGAACGGTCGCCGGCGCGCTGCCGCGATCCGATCGCGACGCCGTGCTGGCGCGCCTCGATGAGGGGCCGCGCGCCGATCTGCGCGCGATTTCCGATCGCATTCGCCGGCACGCGGTGCCGGCCGCCAGCCGCGCGGGCTACGCGCTCTACGATCGATTTCTGAAGGCCAACAGGGTAGAAGCAGGGGTACGAAGCTACGGCGAGGTGCTGCGCCTGTTGCTCGGTACGCGCTTCACTGACGCTGGAGCGCCGATGCTGCGCAAATAGGGGTGAGGGGTGAGGGGAAATGCTTGCCCCTTGCCCTTCACCCCTTGCCCCTTGCGTTCTACGAGGGAAGTTGCACGTCGTCGAGCGGGAGCGTCTGCTCCATGTTGTTCTCGAGCGATGCGGGCTGCGGTTGCGCAGCGGGCGCACGGCGTGGCACCCCACGTTTCGCGGGCACGCGGCGTGGTGCCGCCCGGCGCGCGGGACGCTTCGCGCTGCGCTTCACGGTGCGCTTCGCGCTGCGCTTGGCCGATCGCTTGACGCTCTTTTTCCGCGACGCTTTTCTGGACATCTTCTTGCTCGACGCCTTACGTGATTTTCCGGCGGTCTTTGTCGTCTTCCGGCGTTTCTTGGCCATGCGCGCTCCTCCAGGTGAATGGGCGCGTATTCTATCTGATAAGCTCATCGCGCGCGTGTTGATCCTCAGGGTCCTCCTTCTCCCATTGCTCCTCCTCGCTCTTGCACCGCCGGCCTCCGCCGATCAGGCTGGCGCCCGCCTCCGCTCCAAGCGAAGCCAGGGAGCTACGGCGAGGCAAGCCACACCTGCCGAGCTCCGGATGCCGTTCGAAAAGGGCACCATCGAGATCAGTGCCATTGGCGGCGTGTCGCTGCCGATTTCGCTCTTCCGGGCCAAAAGCGATCATCAGCTGGCGATGGCCTCGCTGGCGATCGGCCGCGTCATGGCCGGAGGACCGGGGAAGGGCAGCCTCGAGCTGCTCGTGGACGTCACGCCGTTCTTTCACGTGCGGCAGCCGGATTTGGTGCGCGGCTGGTCGGTGGCGCCGCTCTTCATCCGCTGGAACTTCCCGGCGATGGGCGACGGCGCGGCGCGGGTGTTCGCCGAGGTGAGCGGCAGCCTGCTTTTTACGACCGCCCCGGTACCCGTGAGGACGACGACCTTTAACTTCATGGATCAGGCGGGGTTCGGCGTTCGCTTCGAAGAAAGTCACGGCCGGGCCTGGCTCGTCGGATACCGTTTTCAACATATCTCGAACGCGGGGCGCGTGAAGCCGAACCCGGGCGCCAATTTCAACTTTGTCTATCTGGGTCTCAGTTTTATCCACTGAGGCGATCCCGCAGGCCGACCTGACCGTTGTCACCTTCACACACGAGCCGCACCGGAATGTAGGATTCGCGCCACGCCGCGCGCGTCCCTCAGGCCCACCATCCGTCGGATTTCCCAGCAAATCGCCCGGAGCTCTCAGGATTGTGCGTGCCGAAATTCTGGTACGCCGCTTGCTAGCGCCTGTGACGTGAACGCAAGGCACCCCGGTCTTTCCCGTGCGGATGCGCCAGCGCGCGCATTCTCCTCACTCGTGCTGCTACCTTCGGAGTTCCGCTCGCACTCATAACCTTCCGTCATACCGCTTCTCTCGGTTTCGCGCTTCCGCTTCCGTCACGGGAAAGATCGGGTCTCGGCCCGATCTTTCGATAAAATATCGGCCGGGCTCCATGTCTCCGCACGCCGCCTCGATCCCACACCCGGCCACCGTATTGATTGTCGAAGATGATGCAGGTATCCGCGACCTGAGCGCGAAGATCCTGCGGCGTCGCGGCTACACTGTGCTCGCCGCCGAAGGGGGCGACGAGGCGCGCCAGATCTGCGAAGGCCACCAAGGGGTGATTCATGTGCTGCTGATCGACGTCATGATGCCCGGCATGAACGGCCCGATGGTGGCGGCGATGTTGAGAAGGATGCGCCCCGGATTGAAGGTCGTGTTCATGTCCGGCTATTCCAGTGCCGACCTCGCCCGTCATGGCGTGGTTCAGGACGAGGTGCCCTTCCTTCAGAAGCCGTTCACGCCGGAGCGGTTGGCCAACACGATCAGCGAGGTGCTAGGATGAGCGCCTTCTGATCTTTTGATCTTCTGTTTCAAAGGAGCACATCGTGTCCAGCACAATTGGTTTCGTCGGTCTGGGAATCATGGGCAGGCCCATGGTGAAGAATCTGTTGAAGGCGGGTCACTCGGTGACCGTGTACGACATTATGCCTGCGGGTATGGACGACGTGGCAGCCGCAGGCGCGCAGAAGGGCTCCTCGCCGAAGGACGTCGCCAGCAAGACCGACATCATCATCACGATGGTGCCCGACGGTCCAGAAGTCGAGCAGGCGGTGCTCGGCCCCAACGGCGTGCTCGAAGGCGCGAAAAAGGGGTCGATCGTCATCGACATGAGCTCGATCAGCCCGATGGTGTCGCAGAAAGTCGGCGCGGCGCTCGAAGCGAAGGGCATCGAGTTTCTCGACGCGCCGGTGAGCGGCGGTGAGCCGAAAGCGATCGACGGCACGCTCGCGATCATGGTGGGCGGCAGCAAAGAGGTTTTCGACAAGATGGAGCCGATCCTCAAGACCATGGGATCGACCGTCACGCTGACCGGGAAGATCGGCGCGGGCAACGTGACGAAGCTCGCCAATCAAATCATGGTGGCCATCAATATCGCGGCGATGGGCGAGGCGCTCGCGCTGGCGACCAAGGCCGGTCTCGATCCCGAAGTCGTGTTCAACGCCGTCAAGGCCGGCCTGGCGGGCAGCACGGTGCTGAACGTGAAGGCGCCGATGGTGTACTCGCGGAACTTCAAGCCGGGCTTCCGCATCCGTCTGCACCAGAAGGATCTCCGGAACGCGCTGCTCGCCGCGGAGTCCATGAAGGTGGCGTTGCCGCTCACGAGCGCCGTGCAGAACATGCTGATCGATCTGATGAACAACGGCGAAGGGGATCTGGATCACTCCGCCATCGTGCACGTGATCGAAAAGGCCTCGTCAGTGGAGATCAAAAAACACAGCTAGGCGTCCTCAATGTCAGACACATTGTCTCGCAAGGGCGACGCCGCGACAATGTTTCCCTCGATTTGCTCCCGAATTCCACCACGATCGCTATGGTACGCCCGTTGCTTTAGCGCATGCATGCAGCGTCTGCCGTGGAGGCTCCCATCCGTGCGTCATAAACATCCTGTCATTCTCGGCTGCGCGATATTGGTGCTCGCGCTTTCAGCCTTTCCCGCAGAAGCCCAACGGGGTCGTCACGGCGGCGGTGGTGGTGGTGGTGGTCGCGTCACCGTCATCAGGCACTCGCCGCTGCTGTGGGGCGGTGGCTTCTACGGCGGCGTCTACAATCCGTACTACTTCGGCTTCGGCCAGTGGTATCCGTACCCGCATCCGGGTTTCGGATACCCGCCGGGCATGTATCACAACGATGGCGCGGTCGCGCTGCGCCTGCAGGTGACGCCGCGAGACGCGTCCGTGTTCGTCGACGGCTACGCCGCGGGCGTGGTCGACGATTACGACGGCATCTTTCAGCGGCTGCGTCTCGTGCCGGGGCCGCATGAAATCGTGATCTATCATCCGAGCCACCGCACGCTGCGACAGAACATCTATTACAACCCTGGTTCGACGCACACGATCCGTCACACGCTCGATCGGCTGATGCCGGGCGATATCGCCGAGCCGCAGCCGGTGCCGCGCGCGATGCCGGCGTATCCGGGAATGCCCGGCGCACCGGGTATGCCGCCCGGCGTTGAATCAGGTCGCGGTCCTGACGTGGGAAGCCCTGACGAGCGCGCCGGTACGCTTGCGCTGCGCGTGCAGCCGGGCGACGCGACCGTGCTGGTCGATGGCGAGCCGTGGCGGGGACCGCAGACGCAGGATCGGATTGTGATTCAGCTCGCCGAAGGGACACACCGGGTTCGCATCGAAAAATCCGGATTTCAGACGTTCGCCGTGGACGTCGACGTGCGCGCGGGGGAAACAACCAGCTTCAACGTCAGTCTGCTTCCTTAACAGAAGATCAGGAGATCGGAAGAATTTCTTTTCTTCTGATCTTTTATCCTTCTGTTTGGTTTGTCCTCAGCGCGTCCGTATATAATCGCGCCGTAGTGAGTACGCACCAGCACTCAACGCGGCGCGATTTGCTCGACGACTGCGTGCACTGCGGCTTCTGTCTGGCGACGTGTCCGACCTATCTCTTGTGGGGACAGGAGCCCGACTCGCCGCGCGGCCGTATTCACCTGATGAAACTGCGGCGTGACGGCCGCGACACCCCGAGCGGCAGCTTCGCTCGCCACATCGATGCGTGCCTCGGGTGCATGGCGTGCGTCCCCGCCTGTCCTTCGGGCGTGCAGTACGATTCGCTGCTCGAGGCGGCGCGGCCGCAGGTCGAGCGCGAGGCGAACCGTACCATCGCCGATCGCGCGTTCCGCCGGTTGATTTTCTCGATGTTTCCCCATCCGCGACGGCTGCGCGCGTTGACGTGGCCGCTCGGGCTCTATCAGAAGCTCGGCATCCGGCGCCTCGTTCACTCGTCCGGCCTGCTCGCGCTGCTGCCGAAGCGCCTGCAGGCGATGGAACGCCTGCTGCCGCCGATCGCCTTTGGCGGCGCCACTCTTCCGGCGCGCATTCCGGCGCACGGCCAGCCGCGCAGACGGGTCGCGCTGCTGCTCGGATGCGTCCAGCGCGTGTTCTTCGGACATGTCAACGAAGCGACCGCGCGCGTGCTTGCCGCCGAAGGATGCGACGTGATCGTGCCGCAGACGCAGGGGTGCTGCGGCGCCCTCGCCGAACATGCGGGCGAAGAGGAAGACGCCAAGACGTCCGCGAGAAAACTGATCGACGCGTTCGAAAGCACGGGCGCCGATACCATCGTGATCAACGCCGCGGGCTGCGGCTCCGCGATGAAGCGATACGGCCATCTGCTGCGCAATGATGCGGCGTACGCCGCGAAGGCGCAGGCGTTCGCGGCCAAGTGCAAGGACATCTCGGAAGTGCTTGCCGAGCTCGAGCCGCGCGCGCCGAGAGGCCCGGTACAACTCAGGGCTGCGTATCACGACGCCTGTCATCTTCAGCATGCGCAAGGTGTCCGCGCGCAGCCGCGCCTGCTGCTGCAGGCGATACCGGGCGTCACCGTGCGGGAGATCGCCGAATCGGACATCTGCTGCGGGTCGGCCGGCATCTACAACCTGCTCGAGCCCGAGGCCGCGACCGAGCTGCGCGATCGGAAGGTGCAGAACATTCTCAAGACCGACGCGGAGGTGATCGTGTCGGGCAACCCCGGATGCCTCCTTCAAATCGCCACGGGCCTCGAGGCCGCCGGGCGCCCCATGCGCATCATGCATCTTGTCGAAGTTCTCGATCAGTCGATCCGTGAAGCCCAAAACTAGGTACGTCGCGGCGATCGTCACCATAGCGGCCTGGGCCATCAATCGGCGCTCGCGCACGCGTCGATGTTCCTCGTGATGTGGACCGTCATGATGATCGCCATGATGCTGCCGTCGGTGATGCCGGCCGTGCTGCTGCATCGGCGGCTCGCCCAGTCGCGTGTCGAGCGAGGCGATCGCGCCGCAGCGTCGCAGATCCGTCTGCTCGCCGGGTACTTTTCGATTACCAGATGACCCAATGGAAGCAGCTCTGCCTGCGCCATTGCCGATCGCCGCTCGACGTCTTCGCGCGGCACGAGATTCGCCGCGCTGCCGATTCATGGCGATTTGGCGTGCACCACGGCGCGTACTGCGCCGCCTGCTGTTGGGGGCTGATGGCCATCCAGCTGTCGCTGGGCGTGATGAGCGTGCCCCTGATGGCGCTGGTCGCGCTCGTCATCCTGATCGAGAAGCAGTGGCGCCACGGCGAGGCGCTCGCCCGGGTGATCGGCGCGGCATCCCTCGCCGGAGGCATTGTTCTGGCCCTCCGCGCTACAATCCCTCGCGAGGGGCACTACGGCGCCACGAAGCTCGACGGCGTCACATTTGCCGCGGCCTACTGGTGGCCCGGCGCGGTCCATGAAGGCAACGGCATCGTGCAGCTGGCCATCGACGAGCGCGCGACGGCCGATCAGCGCACCGCGATTCTGAACATCACCAGCGGGAAGGACGGCTGCTCCTTCTTCGAAATTTTCGCGGCTGTCGTATCGAAGGCGCTCGATCCTGTGTACGTGCCCATCACGCTCTCGAGCGATCGCGAGACGCGGGTCGCCGAGTTGAAGGTGCCCGGCTTCGGCGAATTCCGCATCGAACCGATCAGGAACCCCGTGACGGGCGAGGAGCACCGCGCCCTCATCAAGCTGCCGAACGGGTTCGAGTATCAGGAAGCCGAGATGGGGAATTGCCTCGAGAATTACGCGAAGCTCGGCGACAAGGTGATCTCCAACAAGAACAGCTACGCGCAATTCGCCGCGGTCGACTGGTCGAATGCCTAACTCATTAATCACCGAGACCGCGGTCTCGCTGCTCGGGGTCGACGCGGTTCGGCTCGGCACGCCGGCCGATGCCATCGAAGGGGTGGTCCCTCGCGTGATCGTGGAGCCTGCCTCCGCCGAATCCATCGGCGGCGTGCTCGAGTGGGCATCGCGCGAAAAGCTGTGCGTGATGGTGCGCGGCTCCGGCACGAAGTTGGGCTGGGGCGCGCCGTCCCGTCAGATCGACATTCTCATGTCGACGACGCGGCTGAATGCAGTGGTCGCGCATCGACACGGCGATTTGACGGCCACCATCCAGGCGGGCGCAAAACTGAGCGACGTGAATCGAGCGCTCGCGCAGCACCGCCAGTGGATTCCGCTCGATCCGCCGTCCGCCGAGCGCGCGACGATCGGCGGACTCGTGGCGACCAACGACAGCGGTCCGCGCCGGCATCGGTACGGAGCGCCGCGGGACTTGATCATCGGCGTCGAGTTCGCGCGTGCCGACGGACGCCTCGCGAAAGGCGGGGGCATCGTCGTCAAGAACGTCGCCGGCTACGACATGCCGCGGCTGCTGACAGGATCGTTCGGCAGCCTGGGCGTCATCATCACCGCGACCTTCAAGTTGTATCCGCTCACCACCGCGTCACGCACGCTCGTCGTCGAGCCGTCGAGCGCGGCCCATCTCGGTGAGTTGGCGGTGAAGGTCGCGGCGAGCCACCTGACGCCGACCGCCCTCGAGTTTGCCACGCATCCACTGCGCCTCATCATCAGGTTCGAGTCGATCGAAGCGTCGGTCGCGCAGCAATCTGAAACGGCGTCGAAGCTGCTCGCGGAAAGCGGATACGAGGCGCGCACGCTTTCCGGATCGGCTGAAGAGCAGTTCTGGCAGAACCACACGCGGCTCGCCGATGACGACCGAGGCGCGCTCTTGAAAGTGAGCGTGCTGCCAACCGAGCTGGCGGAGACGTTGACGGTGATCGAGCGGCTGGCGGGAACGCGCGGCTACATCGCGGCCGGGCGGGCCGGTGCGGGCGTGTTTCTGCTGCGCATTACCGAGGAGGTGCAGTTGCAGAAGCGCGTCATCGACGGCCTTCGCGATGCCCTGCAGATCGGCAGAGGCAGCGCCGTCGTGATGAAGTGCTCACCGGAGTTACGGACGCATGTCGATGTATGGGGACCCATTGGCGACGGGCTTTCGCTGATGAAGGCCGTGAAGCAGCAGTTCGATCCCGCGGGGATATTGAGTCCGGGCCGAGGGCCGGGCGGCATCTAGTTTCGTTTACATCCGGTCGGCCAGTCCGGCTTTCTCCGCCGGATGCTGGCGATACGGTCCGGGCACTTCGCCACACATGCGCGGCGTCGGAAAGATCTTTCCGGGATTGCAGATCCCTGTCGGATCGAACGCGCCGCGCAGCAGCTGCATCGTCTCGAGATCGGTCTCGGTAAACATCTTCGCCATCGACGCCGATTTGTCGGCTCCCACGCCATGCTCGCCGGTAATCGATCCACCGGCTTCGATGCAGTACATCAGAATTTCCGACGCGACTTTTTCCGCGAGCGCCCCCTGGCCGGGGATCTGCTCGTCGTAGCAGATCAGCGGGTGGAGATTGCCGTCTCCGGCGTGGAACACGTTGCCGATCCGCAAGCCCGATCGCTCTTCGAGCGCGCGGATGCGCCCGAGCACCTCGCCGAGCTTCGTACGCGGGATGACCCCGTCCTGCACGTAGTAATTCGGCGAGACGCGGCCCATCGCGGCGAACGCGGCCTTCCGGCCTTTCCAGATGCGCGCGCGCTCGTCGTTGTTGCGGGCAATCTGGATTTCGGTGCCGCCCGTGCGATGGCAGATGGCTTCGACCATCTGAAACAGCCCTTCGACTTCCGACTGCGCGCCGTCGAGCTCGACGATGAGCACGGCTTCGGCCTTTGGAAAATTCGGATGGACCGCCGCCTCGGCGGCTTCGACCGTCAGCCTGTCCATCATTTCGACGGCGGCGGGAATGATGCTGGCCGAAATGATCTCCGATACCGCAGCGCCGGCGGCTTCGGTGGATGGAAAGGCCGCGAGAATCGTCTTGACCGCTTGAGGCACGCGCAGAATCTTCAGCGTGATCTTCGTGACGACGGCGAGCGTGCCTTCCGAGCCGACGAGCACGCCGAGCAGATCCAGGCCGGGCGCGTCCAATGCGGATCCGCCGAGCTGCACGCATTCGCCGTTCGGCAGCACCGCTTCGACGCCCAGAACGTGGTGCACGGTGAACCCGTATTTCAAACAGTGCGCGCCGCCGGAATTCTCGGCGACGTTCCCGCCGATCGAGCAGATCAACTGGCTCGAGGGGTCGGGCGCGTAATAGAAGCCGTGGGGCGCGACGCGCTTCGTGACATCGAGATTGATGACCCCCGGCTCCACGGTCACGCGCTGATTGGGAATATCGACCTCGATGATGCGGTTCAGCCGCGACAGCCCGATGAGCACGCCGTCGGGGCGCGGGAGCGCGCCGCCCGACAACCCGGTTCCGTGGCCGCGCGCAATGAACGGGATGTTCCGTGCGTGACACAAGCGCACGATCTGCTGCACCTCTTCCGCCGTGCTCGGCAGCACGACGCACCCGGGCGTCGCCTTCAACCGCGCGAGGCCGTCTGATTCATAGGTCAGCAGATCATTCGGATCGCGGAGCACGCCGGTTGATCCGACGATGCCCTCGAGGCCGTTGACGAAATCGACGTTCAACATCTGCGTATCTTAACCCTTGAGCCGTGTAGGTCGATGGATCCTGCCAGTAGAGTTGATCGTACTACGCGGCGGCCTTGCGCTCCTCTTCGCGGATCACGCGCTTGTACCACCACGAGGTGAGGAGCGGCGTCAGAATCGCGGTGACGATGACGGATGCGGCCACCTGCACCGTCGCGGCTTCCGCAACGGGCGCGTAGGTGGTGTCGGCCATGGCGACGGCCTTCGGTACGGCCGCTGAGTTTCCTGCGGTGCTCGAGGCGGCGGCGCCGGCAATGCCGCTGCCGCCCAGCAGCTTGTCCGCGAGGATGCAGACGAAGCCGGTGACGACGACGACGGTGAGGCCGAGAATGACGCCGGGCAGTCCCGCGGTGACGACCGAACGCAGATTGATCGTCTGACCGAGCGTGAACGCCATGAACGGCACGATGATCGGTTCGTGCGACCCGAAGAATTCCTTGATGTCGTCGTCGAGGTTGCCGAGCAGCGCGCCGGCGAGAATCGGCGCAACCACCGACAGCATCGTCAGCCAGGGGATGACGGCGAGACCGGCGCCCACGAAAATCAGCATCGTCAGGAACGGGCCCGTTTCGACGCTCTGGACGACGTATGTGCCTGAGTCGTCCTTGTTGCCCATCACGCTGGTCAGCGCGAGGAACATCCCACCGTTGGTGTCGCTCATCGCCACCATCACGGCGAGTGTGCTGAGACCGAGCACGCTGCCGCCGAAGTAGTTGGCGATCGCGAGCGCGAACAGCGTCGCCGTGCTGACTTTGGCGAACAGGATGCCGCCTCCCCGCAGCAGCATGCGTGGAGCGGCGCGAAATGTCATTTTGGTACCGACGGTGAAGAGATACATCCCCAGTACTGTCGGGTAGCCCACTCCGGTCAATGCCTGAGTAAATCCGCCAATCTTCAATAAGTCCGGGAAGAACGTGTTGAGGACCATGCCGAGGAAGAGCGGCACGACCATCAGTCCGCCAGGCACGCTGTTGACCGTCTTGAGGATTTTCATGGGGGCTCATTCTACTTGCGCCGAAGTCGAGAGGAACGATATAACTTGGACCTCCTTGGAAAACCGGCTCGCCAATCCCCACGAATGGCTGCGCCCCGCGAAATGGTTGGCTGTCTGCTGGATCATTCTTTTCTGGAAGCTCGGCGCGCCGGCGCTGATGGATCCCGACGAGGCGCACTACGCGCAGCTGACGCGCGAGATGCTGCGCGAGGGCAACTGGATGATGCCGTTGCTCGATGGTCTTCCCTACATCGATAAGCCTGTCCTGTTCCATTGGCTGCAGGGGCTGGCGATCGCCGTGCTCGGCGAGACGGAGACCGCGATGCGGTTGCCGAGCGCGCTCGCCGGCATTGCGTTGTTCTGGATGACGCGCTGGACCGGCGAGCAACTGTTCGACGAGCGCATCGGCGTGCGCGCGTGGCTGATGCTCGCGACCCTGCCGCTGACGTTCATGCTCGGCAGCATCGGCGTCTTCGACATGGTGTTCACCGCGTTTCTGTTCGGTGCCATCGCGTTCGCGTTCGTGGCCGCCCTGCGCGATCGGCCGCGCCTGCAATACGTGTCGTACGTGCTCCTGAGCTTCGCGGTGATGACGAAGGGGCCGGTCGCGCTCGTCCTCGCAGGCGTGTTCTTTCTCGCCGGCCTTGCCTGCGGGAAAGAATGCCGCACCGCCTTGTTGTCGCTGCGGTGGGTGACCGGCGCGGTGTTGACCGTGGTGCTGTCACTGCCGTGGTTCCTCTGGATGTACTATGCGCTCGGGTGGCACTTCGTGCATCAGTACGTGCTCGCCGGCAACGTGTACTACATCACGCAGCCGCAGTCGTTCTCGAATCGCGCCTTCAACCACACGCTGTATGTCTCCACGTTCTTCGCGGGATTTTTTCCGTGGAGCATCGTCGTGCTCGGCGGCGCGCTCGACACCATCCGCCGATGGCGCGCGCGCACGAGGATTCCGCCGGAGGAAATTCTTCTGTGGGTGTGGGTCGGCGTGGTGTTTATTTTCTTCAGCATCGCGCGGTTCAAGGTCGACCGCTACGTCTACCCGGCGGCGCCCGCGTGCTGCCTGCTCGCCGCCCGGGCGTGGATGAGCATGAGTGTCTTTCGGCCCGACCTCGCGGCCGCACGTGACAACCTGTTCGCGCGCTGGTCGATCGTGACGCTCGGCGTCATTCTCGTCGCGGCAGGCATCGTGTCCGGATTCACGCTGTTCAATCTCGGGCTCGATCTCCCGCGCGCCGCACTGCTCGTTCCGATCAGCCTCGCTGCGGGCGGGGTCGTAATGGAGGCGACAATCCTGCGGCGCAGAGCCGTCTCGCCGACGCTCTTTGGCGCGGTGATCGCGATGCTGCTCGTCATCTACGGCTCAGTGGCCGCCTTTGGGTTGCCGGTGCTGGAGCGCGCCCGTCCGACTGAGGCCCTGGCCGACACGCTGCGGCCGAAGCTCGAGGCCGACGATCGAGTGGCGTTGTACCGGCTGGAGAAATGGCGGTTCAGCCTGCGGTACTACCTCGAGCGCCCGCTCGGGAAGCTCCAGGAGCCGGCGGATGTCAGGAAATTTCTGTCTGACAACGGCGGCTACATCCTCATGCTCGACGAAGATTTCGCCCTGTTGCGCCGGGACGGCATCAACCTGCGGTCTGTCGCCGAGCGGCCGGCCGTGACCGGGACGACCGGGAAGGGACTACGGAAACAGAAATGGGGCGCCCTGGTCGTCGCGACCTCGGACGACACGCCCAGGAAGTAAGATACCCCCATGCCCATCACTCTGACGGTCAACGGAAGCAAGCGGTCCTTCGATGGCGATCCGGAGATGCCGCTCTTGTGGTACCTCCGCGATGAGCTCGGACTCACAGGCACCAAATACGGATGCGGCGCGGGGCTGTGCGGATCGTGCACCGTCCATCGCGACGGAAAAGCCGTACGCTCGTGCCAGACGCCGATGAAAGCGCTGGCCGGCGGACAGATCACGACGATCGAAGGATTGAGCCCGGACGGATCGCATCCGGTGCAGCAGGCGTGGATGCAGGCCAACGTGCCGCAGTGCGGGTACTGTCAATCCGGGCAGATCATGCAGGCGGTGGCATTTCTCAGAACCAGTCCGAAGCCGTCCGATCAGCAGATCGACACGGCCATGTCCGGCAACATCTGCCGTTGCGGCACCTACCAGCGCATCCGCGAAGCGATTAAGTTGGCCGCTGACGGGAGGCGCGCATGAAGGGCATAGAGCAGAGAGCAAAGAGCACGCTCGGCCCGATCGAGAACGTGACGCGGCGGCACTTTCTCGGCGGCGTGTTGTCCGCCGGTGCGTTCGTGCTCGCGGCGCGCGTGATGCCCGAGGAGTTGTTCGCGCAGACGCCTGCGGCGCGTTCGCTGCTGAGTCAGGCCGAAAAATCGGCGTTGCGTCCGAGCATCTATCTGGGCATCGAGCCTGACGGCACGGTGTACATCGTGACGCACCGCTCGGAGATGGGCACGGGCATCAGAACGACGCTGCCGATCATTGCGGCCGATGAGCTCGACGCCGATTGGAGCAAGGTCAAGATCGAGCAGGGCATCGGCGACGTGCGGTACGGCGATCAGAACACCGACGGCTCGAAGTCGATCCGCGATTTCTACGACGCGTTCCGTCTGGCGGGCGCGTCCGCGAGGACGATGCTCGTCTCGGCGGCGGCGGCGCAGTGGGGGGTGCCGGTATCAGAGTGCGCGGCGCGCGTGCACGAGGTCGTGCACGGGCCGAGCAATCGCCGGTTGGGTTACGGCGCGCTCGCGACCGCCGCGGGGAAGCTGCCCGTGCCTTCCGCGGCGCAAGTCCGGCTGAAGACCAGGAACGAGTGGCGATTCATCGGCAAGGACTTTCGCGCGTACGACCTGTCCGACATCGTGGCGGGCAAAGCGATGTTCGGCATGGATACGACGCGCGAGGGCATGTTGTACGCGTCGATCGAGCGTCCTCCCGTCCTTGGCGCCACGGTTCGATCGATCGACGCCGCACAGGCATTGAAAGTGCCTGGCGTGCGGCAGACGGCGACGATCGATACCTACAAGCCGCCGCTGATGTTTCAAGCAGTCGGCGGTGTTGCGGTGCTCGGCGACAGCACGTGGGCCGTCATGCAGGGGCGGAGGCGGCTGACGGTGGACTGGGATCTCGGCCCGAACGCCGCGTTCGACTCGGAAGCGTTCAAGAAAGAGCTGATCGCGACGGTGCACCAGCCGCAGAAAGTGGTGCGCGCGGTCGGCGACGTCGACGCCGAGTTTGCGAAAGGCGGCAAGACGGTTGAAGCGACCTATTACACGCCGCTCCTCGCGCACGCGTCGATGGAGCCGCCCGTTGCCGTGGCCGACTTCCGCGACAACAAGGTGACCATCTGGGCGTCCGTGCAGAATCCGCAGGCGACGCAGGACACGGCTGCCGCAGCGCTCGGCATCCCCAAAGAAGACGTGACGGTGCACGTCACGCTGCTGGGCGGTGGCTTCGGGCGCAAGTCGAAGCCGGATTTCGCGGCGGAAGCGGCCGTGCTCTCGAAGAAAGCCGGGAAGCCCGTCAAGGTCGTCTGGACGCGCGAAGACGATCTGAAGTTCGACTTCTATCATTCGACGGCCGCGGTGTATCACAAGGCCGTGCTTGACGGCAGCGGCAAGCCGTCAGCGTGGCTGGCGCGCTCGGCGTTTCCGCCGATCGCGTCGACGTTCGAGCACGGCGCGCGATACGCGCTCGATCTCGAGAACGGCATGGGGCTGGTCGATCTGCCGTACGAGCTGGCGAATCATCAGGTTGAAAACGGGCCGGCGAGCGCACACGTCCGCATCGGATGGTTCCGCGCGGTGGCGAACAACTATCACGTGTTCGCATCGGGCAGCTTCGTCGACGAACTGGCGCGCGCGGCGGGCCGCGATCCGCTCGAGTACCTGCTCGACCTGATCGGTCCGGGCCGCGTCATCGATTTGAAGCCGCAGCTCAGGGGCGCAGATTACTGGAACTACGGCGCGCCGCTCGACAAATATCCGATCGACTCGCGGCGGCTGCGCCGCGTGCTCGAGGTAGCGGGGGAGCGGTCGGGGTGGGGCAAGCGCAAGGCCGGGGGCGGCTGGGGCATGGGCGTGTACGCGCACCGCAGCTTCAACACGTACGTCGCGTCGGTCGTCGAGGTCGAAGTCGACAAGGCTGGCCGCGTCCGGGTGCCGCGCGTCGTGCAGGTGTTCGACGCGGGTCTCGTGGTGAATCCGGCGGCGGCGAAGCAGCAGTTCGAGGGCGCGGCCGTGATGGGAGTCGGGCTGGCGATGCTCGGCGAGATCTCCGCTGTCGGCGGACGCGTGCAGCAGACCAACTTCAACAATTTCCAGGTCGCCCGCATGAACAGCGCGCCCGTGCAGGTGGACGTCCATCAGGTGGATACCGACAACCCGCCGTCGGGCATCGGCGAGCCCGGCGTGCCGCCGATTATTCCGGCGCTCACCAACGCGATATTTGCCGCCACCGGCAGGCGCGTGCGCGATCTGCCGATAAGTAAGACGAAGCTCATCTGATAGGGGTAAGGGGCAAGGGGTAAGGGGCAAGGGAATATGACGAGGCGAATTTTGCTCGCGGCGATTGTGTGCGCGATGGTTGGTGCGGCGGCGATGGCGGCCGAGCGCCAGTGGCAGACGGGCACCTGGCGCGACTCGAAGATCGAGCGGCCGAAGGTGCTGTTCAGCGTGCAGTCGCGCGATCCGAACAGCAACCTGCCGCGGACGGCGGCCGCCCGCGAGATTCGGACGTTCGTCATCGACAGCAGCACGCATCGCCTCGAGTTGCGTCAGGACGCCACCGTCGACACCCCGCGCATCGATGTGATGCTGGGACAGCCCGTGACGTTCGCGCTCGACAAGAAGACGGTGTACGTGAGGGACGGCGAGGGTAAGGAACACAAGCTGAGCCTGCGCAAGCAGACACCGCTCGAGCGCTAGCGCGGCGTCAACTGCGCAGCTTGAAGAGGACCACCCGGATCGCGAACAGCACGACGAAGATCGCCACGAGGGCGATGACCGCACGTCCCACGGCTTAAGCCTTGCCGCTGTTCTTCAACTCATCGCTGATGTGCTTGAGAATCTGCTGCTCGTCGGGCGAGACGGCCCGGAATCCGACGATGCCGCCGGAGGCGGCGGCGATGGCCGTCGCCAGCGACAGCAGATCTTTTTCACTGGCCTCGCGTGCGGTCTCCGGCTGCGCCTGCAGGATCGTCCGAATCGCGCGAAGCGACTTCTCGAACATCGCGTCCGATGGCCGCGTCGTCAGCCACATGTTCAACTGTTGATCGCACGGCGTGCCCTCGGTGATGCCGCGCGATCGCGCGGCCTTCACGATGAGGTCGCGTTCTTTCTGCGACACGCCCCCCTCGGCCCAGGCCGTCTGGATGACCGGGACGAGATACAGCATCATCACCGTCTCCGGCGTGTAGCCCAGCGCCTGCAGATCGTTCAGCAGCTCTTCGTCTGCGACCCCGGCCTTCTCGCCGAGGCGGCGCCGCTGCTCTTCGGCGGCCGCGCGCACGCGCATCTTGTCGATGACTTCCCGTTCCTTGCGATGGAAGTACTCTTCTTCCAACGACCGGCCCCGATCGGCGAACGCGTCTCTGTCAGTCACGCTAATCTCCTTGACAGATCATAGCGGAAAGGCCTGCCGCGCCGTAGCCTTCGCGAAGGCGGGTCGACGGAGGCATGAGGCCGACAGCGAGCGGCTCAACGCGACAGCTGGGGGGCGCAGGACCGATCGGCTGCCCACATTCGTGTGTCGGCATCGCGCAAGCCCAACATCGCGGGCGTGACAACGATGATGTGAGCCGCCGGCTGCGCGTAACTGGTTTCCTGAGCCGGCGGCGGGGTCCCCAACGCGGCAACCGCGTTGGGGTGCCCTGGCCCTGGCCGCG
Source organism: uncultured Bifidobacteriaceae bacterium (assembly GCA_964356125.1). Lineage (GTDB taxonomy): Bacteria > Acidobacteriota > Vicinamibacteria > Vicinamibacterales > JAMQPK01 > JAMQPK01. The sequence goes on from CAYHHH010000001.1 coordinate 66,719, forward strand.
TGTCGTTTGAGGTATATCGGTGAAGCACCATCACGCCCAGCGCGACGGTCGCGATGGCGCCGACCATTTGCGCCACGATTCGCCCGGCGAACGAAATCCACGCCGATCGGACCTTCTCTTTCTTCCGCTTCTTCTTGCCGACGGCCTGGTCCTCGGTCTCTTCTGCGATCTGCTCTGCGGCAACTGCGTTGTCCATGCACGAGTTAACGCAGAACCGGCGTTTCTGAACACGTGTTCAGACATCGTCTCTCCCGCGTTAACTCTCACGTGCCTCTCATCCTTGCCCTCCTCATCGTCGTGGCGGCGGTCCCCGCAGCCGCGCAGCCCACCTCAATCAGGGCCGGCGACTGGCTGCGGATCGACGTCCGAGCCCGGTTTCAAGGCGATATCCGCGAGTCGGAGGCGCCCATCAGGGGCGGCGAAGATGGAGGGCTCGACATCGCCCGCCGCCGGGTCGGCGTCGACGGGCGGGTCAGGGACGTCGACTTTCAGGTCGAGTACGAGCTCGGCGAGCGCGAGTGGCGCGACGTCTACCTCGACTATCGACAATTCAAGGTCGTGCAGGTTCGCGGTGGCATCTTCAAGGTGCCCTTCGGCCTCGACGAGAGCACCAGCGCGACGAATCTCGACTTCATCTATCGATCGCGGATCAGCTCGCGTCTTGCGCCTGGCCGCGATCGCGGCGTCTCGGTGCACGGACGGGTGCTGAAGAACGTCGTGACGTACGAAGCGGGCGTGTTCGGCAACGACGGCGACAACGCGCGCCCGTCGAACAGCGCGCGCGTCTTCGGCAAGACGACGTTCGCCGCCCGCGTGGTGGCGCATCCGTTCCGGGGCTCGAAGTCGGCGCTGGCGAGTCTGCAGCTCGGCGGGGCCATCAGCGGCACCGACGTGCCGCTCGGATTTCCCGCCGTGCGCGCGCGCACCGTGTTCGGCGCCTCGTTCTACGACTCCGACGTCTGGGTGCGCGGGCACCGGCAGCGCACGGGACTGGAAGCGCGCTGGCAGCCGGGCCGTGTGTCCGTTCAGTCGGAATACATCAGGCTCACCGACGAGCGCCGCGGGCAAAGCGTCGAGGGCGGCGATCTCTCGCCGCTCGTCGCACAGGGCTGGTACGTCAGCGGAACGTACGGCATGACCCGCAAGCGCAACCGCTGGGGCCGTGTCGAGGCGGCCGTCCGCTACGAGATCCTGAGTTTCGGCAGCACGAGTCATGAGGCGCGATCGACGAGCGTCAGGGCGGATGCCGTGCTCGGCAACAGCGATCGCGTCACGACGCTCGGAGCCAACTGGCACGTGAACAAGTGGGTGAAGGTGCAGGCCAACCTCATCCGAGAGGAGATCGGTCTCCCGTCGATGGGGCCGATGCCTGGACGCGCGGGCTTCTGGGGCCGCGCGTTCCGTCTGCAACTGACGCTGTAAGGGGATTGCATGACTCGTATTCTGTTGCTCGTGTCACTACTGGTCGGCCCGGCGATCGCCGGCGCGCAGACGTCCGATGAGTTCTTCGACAGCCGGACGCTGCACGACGTGCGTCTCTACATCCACTCGGCAGATCTGCGCCAGCTTCGCGAGCGATACCTCGAGGACATCTACGTGCCAGGCGATTTCGAGTGGCGCGGCATCCGCGTGCGGAACGTCGGCGTGCGGGTACGGGGGCTCGCGACGCGAAGCGCGACGAAGCCCGGGCTGCGGGTCGACTTCAATCGTTATGCCGGCGAGCAGACGTTTCTCGGGATGACCGCTGTCTTGCTCGACAACGCGCTGAAAGACCCCTCGTTCCTGCGCGAGCGCACGAGCATGGCGTTCATCAAGCGGATGGGGCAGCCGGCACCCCGCGAGTCGTTCGGGCGCGTGTACATCAACGGCGCATACGAGGGGCTCTACGCGCTCGTCGAAGCGGTCGACAGTGTCTTTCTCGCGCGCGAGCTCGGCGACGGGCTTGGGTATCTGTTCGAGCACAAATTCGCGGGCGGCTTCCGCGGCGAGTTCCTCGGCGACGACTACGAGCCGTATAAACGTCGCTTCGAGGCGCAGACGCATCGGCTCGAGAGCGATTACACGTTATACGCGCCGATTCGCGAGCTGTTCCGCGAGGTGAATCAGGAGGCCGATCTCGTCTGGCGGGAGCGCGTGGGCTGGCTGATGGATTTGAACCAGGCGGTCACTCACGTCGCCATCGAGGCGTTCCTCGCCGAGCTCGACGGATTTCTGGGCGGTGGAGGGATGGCGAACTTCTATCTCCATCGACCGGTCGCGAGCAATACGCACCGCCTGCTCGCGTGGGACCGGGACACGACGTTCCAGCACGTCGAGTCGTCTATCTTTGCGCGCGCCGATGAGAACGCGCTCATCAGCCGGGCGCTGCAGTTCAGCGATCTTCGCGCGCTGTACCTCGACGTGCTCGAGCAGTGCGCGCGCGCCGCCGCCCAGGATCGATGGCTCGAAATGGAGATCTATCAGACCTACCAGCTGATTCGCGACGCAGCCTACGAGGACGGCGCAAAGCTGGCGACGAACGAGGAGTATGAACTCGAAGTCGCCCACCTTGTGTCGTTCGCCCGGGGGCGGCCGGCGTTCGTGTTGAACGAAGTCGCCAAGGCCCGATGAGGGCATCGGCCATCGTCTTTGCGATCGTCGCCGCCTGCGTCGCATGCGGCTCGGATTTCAGACTGCCTTCGGCGCCGGGCGTGAGCGATGTCGCGGTACTCGTGGGCGCGGGGGACATCGCGGTGTGCGACTCCGCCGGCGCGATGGCGACAGGGAAGCTGCTCGATGGGGAGCCGGGAACGGTGTTCGGCGCCGGCGACATCGCGTACCCCGACGGCACGGCCGAGCAGTTCCGCACGTGCTACGAGCCGGCCTGGGGGCGCCACAAAGATCGCACGCGGCCCGTCCCGGGCAACCACGAGTACGGCTCGGCCGGAGCGGCGCCGTACTTCGCGTACTTCGGCGCGAATGCCGGC
>CAYHHH010000001.1:69784-123778 GCA_964356125.1 uncultured Bifidobacteriaceae bacterium
ACGGGATTAGTCTATTCCGCGGGTCCGGGATGGGAAGTTGTGTGTAATGGCGGGCAATCGCCGTAACGTGCGCTACCGTATCGGTTTGTACGAGCCGACAAGCTGTTCATGCAGAGACGACTTGCCGCTCAGGACGTGCTCGACAAGCATCGCGTGTCTTGTCCGCGCTGCCGGTGCCCCGAGGCGGTGGTGCTGATCGACGAGCAATTCGAGGTCACCTGGCAGTGCGTGGATTGCGAAAGCCGGTGGCCGGCGAGCGACGAAGAATCAGCGCTGCTGCTCGGGCGGTCGCTCAAGACGATCCACTAGAAGCCGCTACTTCCGCGAGCCCAGGAAGAACCGCGCGGCGAACACGACGACGAAGAGCGCCATTGCGATCAGGACGAGTCGTGTAACGGTCATGGACAAGAATCTATCATGACAAAACGACAGCTCGGCACGGACGGCCTGGTCGTGTCGGCGCTTGGCCTCGGGTGCATGGGCATGTCCGAGTTCTACGCGGGTCGCGACGATGAGGAGTCGATCAGGACGATTCATCGGGCCCTGGATCTGGGCGTCACGTTCCTGGATACCGCCGACGTGTACGGTCCGCACACCAATGAGATCCTGGTGGGCAGGGCCATCCGCGATCGCCGGGCCCCGGTCGTGCTCGCGACGAAGTTCGGGAACGTGCGCGACGCGGCCGGTGCGCACATCGGCGTGAACGGATCTCCTGAATACGTGCGCCAATGCTGCGACGCGTCGCTGAAGCGGTTGGGCATCGACGTCATCGACCTGTACTATCAACATCGCGTCGACTTGAACGTCCCCATCGAGGACACGATTGGGGCGATGGCAGAGCTCGTACGCGCGGGGAAGGTGCGCTATCTGGGGATGTCGGAAGCCGCGCCAGGCACGCTCCGCCGCGCGGCGGCGGTGCATCCCATCGCCGCGCTGCAGAGCGAGTACTCGCTATGGACGCGCGACGTCGAGCACAACGGTGTGCTGTCCGCCTGCCGCGAGCTCGGCATCGGTTTCGTCCCGTTCAGTCCGCTGGGCCGCGGATTTCTGACAGGCCGCTTCAACGCGGTGTCCGACCTCGCCGAAGACGACGCCCGTCGCACGTACCCCCGGTTCCAGCCTGGCAACTTCGAGAGCAACATGCCGCTGGTCCGGAAGGTCGAGGAGATCGCCGCGCAGAAAAACTGCACGCCTGCACAACTGGCGCTGGCCTGGCTGTTGGCGAAGGGTGACGACATCGTGCCCATCCCGGGATCGAAGCGTCGTTCGCGTGTGGAAGAAAACGCGGGTGCGGTGAACGTCGCGCTCACGCCGCAGGACGTCGCCACGCTGGATGAGATTGCGCCGCCAGGCATCGCGGTCGGCGAGCGGTATCCGCCGCGGTCGATGTCGACGGTGTTCCGCTGACATCGGGCATGGCCGTTACTCCCGTTTCCACCCGAACGCGTCCATCATCACGCCAAACAGGTCCGTGTTGGCGAGGTATCCGCGCACGCGTTCGGCGCCGGGACCCTGTGCCGCGGCAAGGACCTCTTCGCCGGTGTGACCGTTGTCCATCCGGATAGCAGGAATCCTGATGTCGCGGCGTTTCTCCTCGACCCGTTTCGCTTCGGCCTCGTCGAACCCTTGAAGCACGGGCACGCCAGGCTGGCCGCCGCGCACGCGGACATCGAACGAGTGATCCGCGGTGAAGAGCAGCAGCGTGTCGCTGCCCGCGGCCTGTGCCGTACGCTCGATGACGCGATCGAGCGCCACCATTCGATCGAGACCCCGGCGCAGCGCATCCGTGTGGGTGTCCCACTCGACCATCAGGAAATAACCCCTCGGGTTTCGGGAGAGCATCCGCTGCGCGAGCTGCACGGCCTCGGCCAGATCGAAATCTGACGAATCGAGCACCACGATCGCGCGGGTTGCGCTCGGCGCGACGTCGGCCAGTGAGCGCAGCAGCGGGCGTCCTTTCTCGCCGCCCAGCACCTCGAGATCGAGACCTGCCGCGGCGAGCGACTTGGCAATGGCGGGCCGCCCCGCGCCGATCATCACGTCGACGCCGTCGCCCATGCGCGGCGTGAACACCTGCTGGAAGATCGCGGCCATCGACGCGCGATCGTTGGCCTTCGCGTACAGCGACGCCGGCGTGGCGCCGGTCACCGCATCGTTCGTGATGATTCCGGTCGAGAGGCCGCGTTCCTCCGCATGCTCCAGAATGGTCTTCAGGGGCTCCCCGTCGCGCACCCCGCGCTGGCCAGACGGCGACTGCGCGATCACGCCGTTGTGGGTCCTGTGCCCGGTCACGATCGCGGTCATCCCCGCGGCCGAGTCGGTCACATAACCAGACGCGCTCGACGTGTCAGACAACGCGATGTTCGGCATGCGCTGCACGAACAGCTTTCGCGCGGCGCCGTACCCGTGGAGGCTCGCAGCGTGGATGGTCGGGATGCCGCCGGCGTCGGCCAGAAATAGAATGACGTTCTTCGCGCGGCTCTGCGCGGCGAGCGTCATGGGAACGACGAGGAGCAGGGCGATCGCGAGTCTGTGCATGGGTGGCCTCACTGGCTGAGGTTGCTGCGGATGTCTGTGAGCATATCCCGGCTTTGGGCGTTGGCGTGCTTGTGTGGGCCGGCGTGCTCGTGTTTCAAGGGCACTTCGCCGTCGCGTTCGCGATCGGGATATTTGCAGGATGCTGTTTTCAGCTCGACAGGCTTCGCCAGCGGTTAAACAGGTGAAGGCGTCCTGACGCCACAGATCTTCCTGAGACACCCGCGGGCGCTAGGCGCAACGGGGGCACGCAGGTTCAGCCGGAGATCTTTTGACGGAAGTGTCTGCGTGCGAACTCCCGTCCCGAGCCCGTCTTTAGGTACTTCTCGAACAGGACTGCCGGCTGTTCTTCGTCGAACTCCACGACTACGAGTCTTCTCCAGGGGCGATTCGCTGCGGTATGTGGCGACCAACCCGCATTGTGCGCTGTCAGGCGAGCTTCGACGTCCGATGTCAGGCCAACGTAATACGCAGCTGGACGGCCGATGCTCTGGATGATGTAGACAAAGCGCTTGGCGTCCAGCATCACACAGGGCGGTAGCAAACTTCTGCCCAGTCCTCCGTCGATCAATTCACGGCAGAATCTCCGGCTTCGATGAAAGGCGTTGTGATTTCTGCGATCCGTCGGATGGCCCGAAGTTGCAGCCCTCGCTACTTGAAGCGTGCTCGGCTTGCCAGCCGTAGTCTCTCAGCGAGCGGAAGGTCCGCCTACGAGGCGTGTGATCGTGTGCCGGCTCCGGCGGACAGCCTCCGCGAGAAACGAGAGCGGAGGCTGGTGAGCCGCCTCGGAATCGAACCGAGACCCCGCAGATTAAGAGTCAAATCCACCAATCAAAAACGCCTGAAATCCTAATGATTTTGAGGGACAGGTGTGCAAATCGTGGCATCCGGCGGCAGATCGTGGCAACCCAGGCGCAACCAAAGATCAGTCAGTGAGGGGTCATTGGAAATGACGGCGACGTCGTCCATCAACAAGAACCACCGCGTTCAAGGATCGCGGAAGAGTCAGCCGAGTAAAGCCCTGACCACGCGGCCTCGGCCTCATGTGACTATCAAGAAGGAGGGGATCGCTGACCTTTTGCGGCGCATCGATCCGTCACATGGCCCACACGACCAAGCGACAGTCGAATCACTCATAGACCAGAGCAATACAGCGCTCGGATGCAAGACATCTGAGGTTGCCTTACATCTGCTGAGCCAGATCGTCGAGCTTGAGCACGTGAACATGGAGACGGCGTCGGACCAAAAAGTTGAGACCTTATTGCTGAGGGCGACCGCGATGCTCGCCGAATTGCAGCCAAAAACGGCCACGGAGGCGCTCCTGGCGGCGCAGATGGTGGGCACGCAGCGAGCAGCCATGAGGTTCCTTGAGCAAGCGACACGGAACGGCCTGACCACCGAAGGCGCGAACGCTTTCGTCTTACAGGCAACACGCTTGATGCGTCTCTTTAACGAGCAAGTCGAGACGATGGCGAAATTGAAAGGCAAAGGCGGCCAGCAGCGCGTGGTGGTGGAACACGTGACCGTCGGGGCCGGCGGTCAAGCGATTGTCGGGACGGTGATACCGGGGGGGAGGGGGACGAGTGGTGACGATCCGCGATGAACCCCATGAACCACGACGCGGCTGGCTGAAAAACGGTAATCCGCCAGGGGACCCGAGTAACGCCGCGCGGTGCGGGGCGAAGACGCGCCGCGGCACTGTTTGTCGGGCGCCAGCGATGCGGAACCGCCGACGCTGCCGGCTCCACGGCGGGAAAAGCACCGGACCGAAGACGGCGGCCGGCCTTGAGCGGAGTCGGCGCGCTCGATGGAGGCACGGCGTCTATTCCCGAGAGACAAGAGAGCTGCTGGCGGAGAATCGCCGGCGCTGGCGGGAACTCATGGCACTGCTGGGCGACGGGTAAGCATCCGCGCGGCCGGTCACCCTGGGGGCTGCGGTTGTCGACGCTCACGACTCCTGAGGCGGGTCGAAGGTATTATTGGGCGATTTGCACTTCGCCGATAATGCGCTTGCGCACCGCCCTACATGCTGACCCGGAGAGACCCCATGAAACGTGACGCCCTCATCGTCTTTGCGTGGACCGCCACGCTCTGCTGCGCTGTCCTGCTGCACGGACAGAGCCCCGTGGACGTGCCGGACCAGCCCGGCGTCTGGAAAGCGACGACCTATGTGAACACGTCTCCCGGCGCGCCCATCGGCACACCCAAGGCGAGCGCGGCGGAACTGGCCGCGCTGCGGACCGCGCTCACCAGGCTCGAACAGGTGGTGCACGACACGCCGATGTTGACCGCCCCGCGTGGCTTCGACGTGCACGCCCGGCAGCGGCTCGATCGCGGTTGTCCGAAGAATCCCGTCCTGTGCCGGCAAGCGCCCTTGCCCGGCTGGATCGATTTCGACTTCGAGCCGTACTACAGAGCGCCGGATGGGAAGGTGCTCACGATGAAAGTGCCGCCGGACGTCGAGGTCGCGTTCAACGATCCGAAGGCGGCCTACGTGGGCCACCATGCCGGCTCGGATCTGACCGACCTGTCCGGCAATATGATCGTCGGCCCGCTCATCGAAATCGAACGTGTGGGCACGGTCGCAATCCTGGACACCGGCGTGGTGATCCTCGGCCGCAGTCCGCGGCCGTTCTTCGTTCCCGTGTCTCGCGAGCAGTATCTGCGGGCGCTCATGGCCCAAGCCGGGGCGAGGTCTCAGCCTGTCGAAGACTTTCGTGACGAGCTTGCGGCGCTCTCATCCGAGCAGCGCCGATCGCCGGCCTACATCGACGACACCGGAAGCCTGGTGGCCGCGTCACATGAGAAAGCGCCACCGCTCTTCCTGTTCAACAGCGATGACCTTGCGGCGCTCTCACCTGAGCAGCGCCGAGCGACACCGCTCTTCATCTTCAATCCGGACTACTTCGATCCGGCGCTCCCACGGACCGCGCTCCAACTCATCACGGTCCGATTCCTGGGCGCTCGTGACCTTAATCTCGGGGGCGTACGTCTCAAACTCTACGACCACCCCGACCTCCTGGAGAGGAGCCCGCTCACCCCTGAGCGGCTCGCGTACCTCATCCCTACGGGCGTTGACGTCACCTCGTACCGGGTCTTCGAGCTGACGCGACTGCTGAATTACTCCGCGCTGACTGCGCTGCTGGCCGCACCCGCTTCGCCGGCGCGCTGAAGGACACGCCGGGCGACCACGTCATCAGGCTACTTGATCGAGGCGTAGTCCAATGCCCCGATCTTCTGAATCATCTCCCGCACATATTTGCGTGGGATGTCGGGACCCACGGCGGACATGCGGACCTCGAAGGTGGCGTACGTGGTATCGCGGAACAGTCGCGCCTGGTAGACGATCCTGCTTGCGGTTGGATTCACGGGAGGGGTTCCGATGTCGGGGCTGCACACGCCCGTGACGATGTAATAGACCGCTTCCACTCCATCGGGGGTATCTGAAACCACGGCCGCCGCGCCTGCCTCGTCCTGAATCGACCGCCTGAGTGAAATCGGGCGGAGCACGCCCGCCATCTGCTCGAACGGGTCTTTCGCGAAGTAATGTTGCAGCGTGAAGCCCGCGCTGCCGGAATCGGCGCGGTTGTCGCACGTGGCCTTGTTTTCACCTGGCACGGTACCGCCTTCAGCCATCGACACCATGAAGTTCGGGACGTTCGAGACGACTGAAGAGGGGTCTGTCGCCGCACCGGGCAACGCGTAGGCCTTTGTCGAGATCTGCGCAGACACCACCGCACGGGACGGTGAGCAGATCACGGCGATGATGATGGCCGCTGAGGCCAGCGTGCCGTACGGATGTTTCATGGATGCTCCTGCTGTGGACACACGCGGCGCTACTGCTTGATCAGCTCGACCCGCCGATTCTGCTGGCGGCCGTCTTCAGTGGCGTTGTCGGCGACCGGCTGTGCGTCGCCGAGGCCCTCGCTCGTCAGGCGTGCGGCATCGACCCCGCGCGAGACCAGCGCCGACTTCACCGCCGCCGCCCGGCCGCGCGACAGCGTCAGGTTCGCGGCCTTGTTGCCGACGTTGTCGGTGTGCCCGTCGATCCGGAACTTCACCGCGGCGCTCTTCTTCATCATCGCGGCGACTTCGTCCAGCACCGGAGCCGACTCCGGCTTGATGTCCGTCTTCGCCGTGTCGAACAGGATGCCGTGGAGAATCACCTTGCCCGTCGAGACCACCTGTTCGGCCATCTCGTCGGCCGAGAACTCCACCTTCTGCTCCATCGCGGCCGTCTCGATGATGACCATGATGATCGATTCCCCGTTGGTCTGGAGGTGCAGCCAGCGTTCGCCGCCGCCGAGCGGCATCATCATCGTGGCTTCAGTGGCATCGGCCTTCTGATAGAGCACCTTGCCGCCACGCGTCGTGAACTGGTTCGCGTAATTGCGGACGACTTCGAGAGAGCTTGGATGCCGCGCGCCTTCCTTCAGTGTGTACTCGAATTCCCAACTCTTGCCCTCGGCTCGCTTGGTCGTGTTGTTGGGTGAAATCTGGAAATCGAACCCGTTGAAATCGGTTTCCGTGCCGCTGGCCATCACCATGCCAGGAAATCTGGGCACACTGGGATGATCCTTGGCCGGTTCCGGGTCCTGGGCCCGCGCCGAAACGCCGCAGAGCGCGAACGTGCACACGAGCGACAGGATCGCCACACGATTGAAACTGAGCATCGGACATACCTCTACTTATAACCAGTATGGTTTCGGCCAGCATACTCAGACACTGCTGGAGGTGCCCCTCTACCCGCGATGTCCATTTTGGCCGCCCGGATGGGTACCCTTGTATATACCCCGGTCCGCCGAGTGCGGCCAAGATCTTCCCGTCACCACATGCTTCCAGCTCCGGGGATCGTCAGCTCAGTCCACATCGACGTGGAACCGACTGCGGATGCGTTGGCCGAGCTTCCCTGAGCGCCGGACAAGGGACCACCAGACGCGGCATACGTTCGGGTCGCTCCTGATCAACGGCGGGGAACCCGTGACCTACGTCAGCCAGCAAATGGGGCATCGGGATGCGTCGATTACGCTGAAGGTTTATGCGCGGTGGCTACCGGATGTGTCGGGGCGGAAAGGCGTGGATCGGCTGGATGACGTGCAACTTCTGGCAACCCCCGCGCAACCAGACGAAAAAATTGCGGTGGGGCAGAACGCCGTAAGTCCTTTGGATGTAGTGGTGAGCCGCCTCGGAATCGAACCGAGAACCCGCAGATTAAGAGTCTGCTGCTCTACCAATTGAGCTAGCGGCCCACTCAAGGAGAAGTCTAAAGTAAAAAGTGCAAAGTAGAAAGTGACGGCCTTTCCACTTTTTACTTTGCACTTTCTACTTTCTATGATCAGTTTGGTGCGCCCGACAGGATTCGAACCTGTGGCCTACAGCTCCGGAGGCTGTCGCTCTATCCAGCTGAGCTACGGGCGCATACTTTCTACTTCTTACTTTCTACTTCCTACTTTCTCTGGTGCGCCCGGCAGGACTCGAACCTGCGGCCTACTGGTTCGAAGCCAGTCGCTCTATCCAACTGAGCTACGGGCGCGCACTCGGACCAAAAATCATAGCACGCCAAGCGTCGCGCGCACGGCGGGGTTATACTCGTCGGGTCACACTATGACACGACAACTCCACACCGCAATCCTCCTCATGGCCGTTCTCGCCACACCCGCGAGGGCGCAGGCGCCCAAGCAGGGCCATCCCCTCATTCCGGCGTATCCGGGATCGACCGAGGGGGCGGGCGTGGAAGTCGTGGCGTTCGACGAGTTCGACATCCCGACAGGACCGACCAAGGACGGCAAGTTCCCGAAGACGGAACACGTCGAGGGCAAGTTGACGACGTTCGGCTACGGCACGCCGCCGGGCCGATCGACGCTGGAGGTCTTCCGGAACTACGAAGCGGCGCTGAAAGCGGCTGGCTTTGCGACGCTGTTCACATGCCGGGGCGATCAATGCGGTTCGCAGGTAGGCTATCGCGCCCTCGGGTATATCCCGAACGGGGATGATGCGCGGTACCTGGCGGCCAGGCTCGCCCGGCCGGAAGGCGACGTGTATGTCGCGCTGCACGTGCAAACGCTCGAGACGCGCTTCGTCGTGGTGGAGTCGAAGCCCATGGAAACCGGCCTCGTCAAGATCTCGGCCGACGCGCTCACCAAAGACATCGGCAGCGTGGGGCACGTGGCGGTGTACGACATCCTCTTCGACACCGGGCAGGCAGTCGTCAAACCAGAATCGGCGGCGGCACTGGCGGAGATTGCCAAGATGCTCGCGGCGAGTCCCGCGCTCACGGTGTACGTCGTCGGCCACACCGACAATGTCGGCGCGCTGGCGCAGAATCTCGACCTCTCGAAGCGGCGCGCTCAGGCTGTGGTGACCGCGCTCACGACCACCCACAAAGTGGCCGCTGCGCGCTTGCGTGCCGATGGCGTGGGGCCGCTCGCGCCCGTGGCGAGCAACGACACCGACGCGGGTCGCGCGAAGAACCGCCGGGTCGAGCTCGTCAAACAGTAGAGGCTTTCCTCTCGACCTTCGCCCGTTCCGCGTTCACGAAATCGAGCAGCGGCGAGCCTGCGCAATGAGCGATGAGATGGTCGTAGACCTGCAATGCCTGCGCGGCGGTGTCTTTCTGCTGCGACAGGTCCTGCGCGATCGCAATCATGGCCTTCATCGCTTTCACGTCTCCGGCATGCTCGCGCAGCACGCCGGCGTAAACCTGCACCGCGGCGGCCGGGCGTTTCATCGACTTCAACGAGTCCCCGAGCGACACAATCTGGTCTTTCGTGAGTCCGAAGCTCTCACCGCTCACCAGCAATGCCTCGAACATCAGAGCAGCAGCGCCGACGTTGCCCGATTTGAGGCATAACGGAATCGCCTCGCGCGCCACGTCGATCGCTTCCTGCTGGCGTCCCGCGCCGGCGAGCGCCAGCGTGCGGGCTTGCCCCACGGCCGGGTGCGGGAGGAAGGCCTCGTCGAGATCGCGAAGCGCCGCCGCGAACGCCGCCGGATCGGAGGCATGCTCGGTACGAAGTTGCTCGACACGCGCGCCGGCATCGAGGAGCACGCTCTTGCGCGGAGCAGCCGCAGGGGCTGGCGCAACGCTTGCGCTCGCGGCTTCGGAACGGACCGCGGCCGTGCCCGCGAACGGCGAGAGGGCAGGGTGCAGCGTCGCCGGCTTCTTCTCCGCGACTTCGGGCTCCGGCGCGACGGCAAAGCTTCCACACAGTCGCCCCAGCAGGCTGATGGAGAATCCGATTCCGAACACGGTGACCGCACCGCCCGCCACGCGCATGGCGTTGGCGCTTCTTGTTGCGGCGAACCCGACGATCGGAAGGCAGGCGAGCACGACACACACGAGCGCACCGGTGAAGATGACGTAGATCAGAAAGAAATCACCCCATCGGCCGCGAAACCGCGAGCGCCAGTGTTCGAGCGAGACGAGGTCGCGGAACGAGGACACCGAGACCGACCCCACCAGCAGCGCCGGCGGTGATGCGATGACGAGCACCGCATAGATCATCAAGAGCACGGCGCCCGCTCTCGGCGTCGCCAGCAGCGCCATGGCCGCGTCTCGCGACCGCGCGGCGATGAGGATCGGCGCCAGCAGCACGATCCACAGCGCCATGTAGCGAAGGGCCACGGCACCGACCTGCGTCGGTGGAATCGGGCGACCGGCCCGCTCCCACTCGTCCGAATATCCTTCGACCGCGAAGTGGGCCAGGAAGAAGCTGACCAGGAACTGCAGTACGACGACCGAGACGAACTCGCTTCCCAGTCGCTGGCCGGTCGTGGCGATCGCGGCGACGGCCAACAGAAACACGACGCCGGTGAACACCGAACCGGGTGAAACCGTCCGCGAAAGCATCTCGCCTGCGCCGCCGCCGAAGCGCGTTCCGGTCCATGCCATTGGCTGGTGCTCCTTTCGTGTTTACCGTTGTTTCGGCAATTTCGGCTCCAATGTTCAGTCGCGGGGCCCCCCGCCCCGCTCCGGTCGCTCCGCTTGCGGGGACCCCTTCGCCCCGCGCCGCTTCGCGACCCTTTCAGCAGGTTGATATCATTAGCGCGTTTTTCACTTGTACTGAGTACGCGGCTATGGTACTCCTGACGCGCAGGAGGTCATCGATGGCAGCTGCGTATTCGATGGATCTGCGGACACGGGTGCTCCGGGATAGCGAGGCGGGGATGACGTCGAAGGAGCTGGCGGAGCGCTATCACGTCAGCCGCGCGTGGGGCGATGCGTTGAAACTGCGGCAGCGTCAGACCGGGAGCATCGCGCCGCGGAAGCAAACGAGATGGCGCACGCCGATCTTGGCTGGCCAGGAAGCGCATCTCACGGCGCTCATCGTCGAGCAGCCCGATCGCACGTTAACCGAGCTGCGGGCCGCGCTGGGGACCTCCGCCAGTCTCGCGACGATTTGGCGCGCCATCGATCGCCTGGATTTCACGGTTAAAAAAAACCGTACGCCCCTCCGAACACGACCGTGCGGACGTCGCGGCCGCGCGCACGGCATGGGGCGCCCTCATCCCGGACTTTGATCCCACGCATCTGGTGTTTATCGACGAAAGCGGTGTGCTGACGAATCTGCTCCGCCGCTATGGCCGCGGAGTGCGGGGGCAGCGCGTGCACGATCACGCGCCGTATGGCCGCTGGCAGAGCAACACCTTTATCGGGGCGGTCCGCCTCGAGGGCATGACGGCGCCCGCCTTGATCGACGGTCCGATCGATCACGACAGTTTTCTCGCCTACGTCGAGCAGGTCCTCGTGCCGACGCTGCGCCGCGACGACATCGTCGTGCTGGACAATCTTGCGTCGCATCGCGGCGACGATATCCGACTCGCCATTGAACGCGTCGGCGCGACGCTGCACTTTCTGCCGCCCTACAGTCCCGACTTCAATCCGATTGAACTCTGCTTCGCAAAGCTGAAGGCGATTCTTCGCGCCGCTCGCGCGCGCACCTTTGACGACCTCTGTGCCGTCATCGCGTTGTCGCTCCCACGCTTTCGGCCCGACGAATGCGCACGCTATTTCCGCCACTGCGGATACGGAGCCGCCGCTGTACGCTCATGAAAAACGCGCTAGCACTTGTCGGGCGGGAGAAACTATCCGTCTTGCAGACCCGGCGTATTCATTGACGCACCAAGTGACAACCGTTGAGACACCAAAGAGACGCGAGAGCAGCAGCTCGCATCAGCATCTCCGCGAACTATCGCGGATTTGACTCTTAATCTGCGGGTTCTCGGTTCGATTCCGAGGCGGCTCACCACTCCGAACGCGCCCGCCGCGCAAGTTCAGGCGTATCGCTCGAACCCAGATCGCGGCCGAGTCTCAACCACTTCGCCACGTCGCTTCATCCAGAGTTTGGAGCACGCGCGGCAACGCAACCAGACAGCGTTCTGGACCATCGCGTTGCCAATCCCAACGACCACGAGTCCCGCGCCGCAGCTCGGACACGCGGGTGGGTTCGACGGGTTGTGTTCAGCGCAGTCTCGCAGCAGCTTGCCGCACTTGGCGCAGTCGAAGAACACTCCAGCCTTGTGAACGCGCGTCTTAGCCAAATCCCTCCAGATAGCTAATTAATTCAATGGCGATTGCAACAAAGGTCGGCCATGACACATCGATCGCACTGCTCAAAGCGCGGAACGCAGGTCTCCCTGCCGTGTGCGACGGCGTTGACGTGCAGGGTCTTCCTGATCTCCAAGGGCACCACGTTCTGCAAGACATCCTGCGCGTACTCGAAGCGCATGCGTCCCTCGATCAGCCCAAGGTTCACGAACAGCCGCATGCAATGTGTATCTACAGGGAAGACGGCGCGATCGAGCGCGTACATCATCACGCACCGCGCTGTCTTGAGACCGACGCCGGGCAGTCTCGCCAAATACGCTTCCAAAGTTTCGGTATCCATCGCTCGCAACCGTGTCGGTGAAAGCGAGCCGAAGTCCCGAGTCAGGCGGCGAAGTAGCGTCTTGATCTGACGGGCTCTGATCCGGCTGAGCCCGGCATCACGAATCACAAGTTCAATCTCGCGAAGCGGAGCATCCCGCACGGCCTCCCAGCTGGGAAACCGACGACGGAGGTCGCGGTAGATTTTCTCGTGGTGATGGCCGCGAGTTCGCGCAGACAGGATGATGAAGACCAGCTCGCTGACGGGATGTCGCTTGTTGCCCAAGCGAGGAGTCCCGTATCGGGCTTCAAGCAGTCGGTTCGCCTCGCGTAGAATTGAGGCTGTGTCGGCGCCGCGAACCGTTTGTCGGCTGGGTAAGCTGCTCACAGTCAGTCGCTTGTGGAGGCGCAGGCCTGAGGGAGTCGTCGCGCGCTCGCAACTCGATTATCGCCCGGGATTCGGTCAGTGCACATGTTAGAATCACGAAAATCTGGCGAATGCCTCGACGAAGTCGCACGTCAAGGCGGGGCCTCGGCCTTCTGCGGCATGTCGGCCCATGTACTCCAATGAACCAGATTCGCTACACCTCACGTCCCATCGCAATTGAGTTCTTCGCAGGCGCCGGAGGGCTGTCCTTAGGTCTTGAGCAAGCCGGCTTCGACGTTGTGTTGGCAGTTGATCGTGATGGCTACCACGTTGCGACTCACGAGCGAAACTTCCCCTCCGGACTGGCGATCTGTGCGTCAGTCAGCGATCTGAACGGCGAGAAGATTCGTGGGCTGCTCGGAACGGACCGCGAGATCGACTTGGTGGCGGGTGGCCCACCTTGCCAAGGGTTCAGCCACATGGGAACGCGGGATGTTCTCGATCCCAGGAACACCTTGGTGAACGAGTTCGTTCGGCTTGTACTCGAACTTCAACCTAAGGCGTTCCTGATGGAAAACGTTCCGGGCATGCAGTCTGGCGCGACTGCCGCGATCTTCGAGCACGCCCTTGGGCGCTGGGAGAACGAGGAGCCGGGATACGTGATCACGACACCGGTGCGCACTCTTAACGCCGCCGACTTTGGCGTTCCGCAGAGTAGGGAGCGCCTGTTCGTGCTTGGAATTCGCCGCGATATCGCGGGTCAGCCGTCCTATCCAACAGGTCCGTCCTCAGAGCAGCCTCGGAGGCCAACCGTCGAGGAGGCCATCGGCGACCTTCCGCGGCTGGCTTTGCATCCTGAGATGCTCGAACGGGACTGGACGCACTATGACGAATCGTCCCCCAGCTCGCCTTACGCGCGGGTGATGCGCGGGATCGAAAGCGATCCGTCCGACTATTCGCATCCACGTGAGTGGGACCGATCCCGTGTCACGTGCAGTGCAGCGGTGCGCCATCGTGCGGATATCGCAGCACTGTACGCAGCGACGGTACCAGGCAAGATGGTGCCGGGGCACAAGCTGCCCAAGCTCAATCCGCGTGGTCTCGCGCCAACACTGAGAGCCGGATCTGAGAGCGAGCACGGCTCGTACACAGCACCGCGGCCGGTCCATCCCGAGGAGCCGCGCTGCATTACGGCTCGTGAGGCCGCGCGCCTGCACGGCTATCCTGACTGGTTCCAGTTCTACCCAGGCAAGTGGCACGCCTACAGACAGATCGGCAACTCAGTATGCCCTCCGGTGGCCAGAGCCCTCGGGCGTGAGCTCATGATTGCCCTCGGGAAGACCGCAGAACGTCCGGCCGAAACGCTTCAGTTGCCATCGGAGTTTTCCCTGCCGGAGGCCCGTCCCCGCCAGCACCGGCGCATTTCGCAGTTGTCAGAGTGGCCGAAGATCCTCAAATACTTGCTGCGGAACGCTCGGGACGAACGAGGGCGACTCGTTCGCCGGGACTTCTCTGTGGCGGACGTTGAGAGGGCATATGAGGCCACTGGAGCGAACATGCCGAGGAATCCCGCGAGGCGTTTCCTTGCGGATCTGGCGAGGAGTCGCAACGTAGCCAAGCTGCTCTTACCAGTGGCTCAAGAGGGGCTGACGATCATCGAAGTCGGCCACAACGATACCTACGGACGCTTCGTGCCGAAGGGAACACCTGAGGGGATCGACGCCAAGGACGGGTTCCACGTCAGTAGCCGAGAGATCCCTGACGCTATCGTTATCCGAACCAAACTCGACGGGCCGCTCAGTGGCCAGGAACTGTTGCGTTGCCTGGGGCGGCGCCAAGTAGGCGAACGACTGTTCGGCGATACTGCGCGGATTCAGCTTGAGGGCGCAAAGAATCTCCTCGGCGATCTCGAGCCGGGCGACGTGCGGTTCAAGGCCGTGCGAAACGGCCGCTGCGTGGCCAAAGGCACGGTCGTGCTCGTGCAGGGGAAGAACCTGCCCCCGCTTGCTCAGGTTAGCACCCATCTCAAACGCTCTGGCGAGAGAGCGGCACTTGTCGTGGCGACGTTGACCAGCAGGCACTTTGCGGCGTTCCTCGTCGTCGCTGGAAAGAATGGTCTGCGCGTGCGTTGGAAACACGTCTTTCAGATCGCCGAACAGGAGCAGTCTGAAGTGAGTGATCCGATTGCGCCCACTGTCGGCAGCGTGACACACGCCAAGGGCAGACTGACCGCATGACGGCGAAGACCGGGAAGGCCGCTTCGAAGGGGGGCAGGGATCCACGCAAGAGTTACGCGGCGATCATCGAGAGCATTTTTCTCGACAGGTACAAGAAAGGCAAGAACGTCGTCGAGTTCACCCGCCAAGACTTGATCGACACAGCTCACCAGCTCGGGGTCGACCTCCCGAAGAACATCGGTGACGTGGTGTACTCGTTTCGGTACCGTCGCGACTTGCCGCCCGCAATCGCGAAGACATGCTCCGCCAAAGAGAGTTGGTTTATTTTCCCCGCCGGGCACGCGAAGTACCGATTCGAGCGACGCGCAGCGAATCCCTTGGTCCCTCGCACGGACTTGCAGCAGATCAAGATTCCGAACGCGACTCCCGAGATCATTCGCAAGTATGCACTATCGGACGAACAGGCTTTGCTTGCAATCGTGCGGTACAACCGATTGATCGACATCTTCACCGGCGTTACTACATATTCCCTCCAGAACCATTTGCGAACGTCTGTTGCCGGAATCGGCCAGATCGAGGTGGACGAGCTGTACATCGGTGTTAACACGAAGGGTGTGCACTTTGTGATTCCGGTGCAAGCCAAGGGGCGCACCGACCGCTTGGGCATCATTCAGGTGTGGCAGGACGTTAACTTCTGTAAGGCGCAGTTTCCGGCGCTCGTCACTCGACCGATTGGCGTGCAGTTCCTGTCTGACGGTGCCGTCGCGATGATGGAACTGGCCGTTGAAGGCGAGAACGTCAAGATTGCTGAAGAGCGACATTACAGACTCGTCGCGAAGGACGAACTGACCGACGCTGAGCTGACCAAGCTTCGTACACGCGTCTGAAGACGTGCGAGGTGTCTCAGGCTGCACGCCTGAGCGAGTCCACCGTCCGCAGCCAGTCCGCCGTCCGGTTCCAACTGCTGAAAATGTTCTGGGGCGGCGGCCATCTGGTCAAGAGCAGCCCTCGATCCATCGAAGCGCCAGAGCTCCACAGCAATTGCTCAAGAATAAATCCAGATTCACACAGGACTTCGCAGCCGCGCAGGGAGATCATCGGGGCCTTGGAGGTCGCGATGAAACGAGACGTGAGTTACCTGATCGCAGCCGTGGCCGGTATCGGAAGCGCCATCCTTGCACACTTCGCCGCAGTCCTGGTGCGGCACGTGTTCCATTCGTTTTGGTACTTCGTCGGTCACGTGATCGGCGTCCTTGTCGTGTATGCTCTCGAGCATCGCTGACATGCACTTTATTTTCCGCGGGCCGAAATCGGTGGTTACAGTCGATCGGGACGCTGGGCGATGCTGGAGGGACTCTGACGAGATCCGCCTCCCAAAGCTGCAGTGGTTCCTTCTCGAGTACTTTCTCGATCATCCAAACCAGGTGCTTGAAAAAGAGGACCTGTTGAAAGGCGTCTGGAAAGGGATTTTCGGCGTCGATGCCGTCTCCGACGATGCGATTACCCATGCAGTCAGCGAGTTAAGGCGGTGGCTTGACGACAAAGCGAGGAAGCCCTGGTGTGTGGAGACCGTCCACGGCCGCGGCTACCGATTCATCGCAAGTATCGAGACCCGGCAAAGAGCAGCTCCCCACGTGCCACACACGGCGCCATCGACGACGAGCGTTATCAACCGTCAATCAGAGGATGCGGCACGTTCAGTGCGCGTCGAGACGGAAGCGACAACAACGCACAGTCCGCAGGTCATTGCGGCGCTCACCGTCATTGTCGGCGATCGGCGTGAAGACGTTCCCGAAACGCCTGGGGACCTCTTCGCCGCCTCGTCGAGCAGTCGCGACATCACTTGGCTACCGTGGACTCGATTACCATCCAACACGCTACTCTGGAACGACAAGATAATCTGTGCGACCTCACGCGTTCAGGACATTCCGACGGAAGTCCGCGATCGCGACTTGGTCATCGTTGGCTCTCCGTACTGCAACCTGATGACACGGCATCTCAATCCAGCGGCGTTCTTCAGATTTCATCTCGATCGGAATGCCGTCCGGGAGATCGAAGACCACGAAAGAACGGTTAGGGGATTGCCGCGCCACGCGGCGGAGCTTCGGGCATTAAAGGTAAGACTTGGCGCGAGGCACAACGAACTGGTGATGCAATTGCGCGGGTTGGGGTTCGTCGATCCGATTCTCCAGAACCCGTATGCGGGATCGTATGCTGGCCAAGACCACGACTACGCGACCGTGACCTTTTGTGCCCACCCGTATTCGAAAGAGCGACGGGCGGCCGTCGTCGCTGGTTTGCATTTACCTGGGACCATGACGGCCCTCAAGATGCTTAGCCAGCCAGACTTCTTCCGCGACCACCCTGCGGGCGGCGTGTTGAAGATCACGATTCCTGACGGTGAATGGTACGAACGCTTATTACGTTGCGAAGCCGAGTGGTTCACGCCGGCCTACAAATGGAGTCGGCTGCGCGATGCGGTCTCGCGTGCGTCAAGTCTGTATGCGCAGTTCGTAATCAACGACACCGAAGTCGCCCGCTACGAACAGCTCGCCGATGAGATCGAGGGTGACACCATGATTGACTGGCTGCATCGCCAAATGGGTGATTCTCTTGTCGTTTCATAGCGGCCAACCCTCCGTGGCAGTGATCGGCGATGTCAATATCGATTTGATCGTGTCAGCTCCCACCGCCCAGCCTATCGCTGCGTTGCGATTGCACGGGCGGCATACCATTCGCGAGCAAGTTGGGGGATCGGGTCTGACGATGGCGACTGCATTTCAGCGGGCAGGGGCGAAAACGACACTTCTTGCTGCGGTCGGTGACGACGCTTTTGGACGTTTTGCGCTCAAGTTCATCCAGAAGCAGGGGCTACATTTTGTCGGGCGGAATGTGCGCGGCGAAACAACAGGGAAGGTCCTGATTGTCCAACCGCCGATGCCTCACTTACGAGAGCAGCGGGCGATGGTGTCGCACCGGGGAGCGAATACGCAGTTCCAGCTTGGCTCCGACGCGAAGCGGGTGGTCCGCAGCGCGGATCTGCTCGTGGTCTCGGGTTACGCGCTCCTGGAGGGGCCGCAAAGCGAGGCCACCGTCAAGGCAATACAGCTCGCGCGACGGTCCTCGGTGCTGACCGTGCTCGATGTCGTACCCCACGAGGCGTTTCGAAAGCCACTGTCTCCTGCCTATCGCGCCGCACTGGAGCTTGTCGACGGCTTGTGCCTGGAGACCGGCACGGCACGCCGATTTCTGCGCGCACCCTCGGCGACGGTCCAGTTACTGGTTCACGAACTCGCAAAACGCTATCGCGTGCTTGTCCTGCGTCCCGATAACATGCGCCAGATCGTTGTTTTCGGTGGTACCGCGCACACGCGCACGACAGGCTACGAACGAGCGCGCGAACGTGTCGGCTACTTGGATCAGAATCTTGCCATCGAGCTCATGCGCTGCTTGCGAAAAAGCTCTGTCGCAAATCAGGCGGACGCACGCCGATCCAGAGTCCGACGCGAACGCCACTAGATCTCGGGGCGTGCACTCGAAGCCAGGTGACTCGCGTCAAGCCAGCGAGGGTTCTTAGCCAGTTCGGTGGACTCAGTTCCATTGTCCCCCCACGCGCCGAACCGGTTGAGCCGACATGGGGGATCAACGACTTTCAGGCCAGCTGAGTTGATTCGGCCCGCGGCGGCTTACGCCGCACCTTGTAGCGCCGCCTCTCCCCAACCACGCGGCCACCGGTTCCAACTGGTGAAATTTAGGCTCACCAGCCTTTGCTCTTTTTTCTCGCGGAGGCTGTCCGCCGTAGCCGTCGCGCAGCAACGCGAAGGCGGACCGTACGCTCGCCGCGAGACTGCGGCCGGCAAGCCTCCTTCTTCATCCAGCAAACCCACACGCGCTGAGCGACAGGCACGCGCTCACTGAGGTTCGGTCAGTACTGGATCGCTGAACCCCCGGGAAAGTCGGCGCGAATGCGGCCGCGCACAACCTGCGTGTCGTTGGTGACGTAGAGGTACCGGCCCGGCCCGAACGCGCAGTTCGAGACGCGGCCCGCGATCGGGGCGAAGCCGATGTGTTCGCCCTTTGGTGAGAAGACGTAGATGCCGCCGCGTCCGCTCGTCCAGATGCTGCCGGCCGAGTCGGCTTTCATGCCGTCACCACGCGCGCCCCCGACGCTTGCGCTGGCGACAAACTGTCGCTGTCCCCTCGGCATGCCGGACGCATCGAGATCGATGGCCACCCAGCCCGAATTGTCCGTGGCGTAAAGAACGCGGTTATCCGGCGACAACGCAATGCCGTTCGGGGACAGGGTGTCGGCAATCAGGTGCACCTGATTGTCCGGCGTCACGCGGAAGACGCCAGTGTAGGTCAGCTCCCGCAGCGGTGACTTTTGCACGCCCGCCAGACCGAAGGGAGGATCGGTGAAGTACACGTCGCCGTTGCGGGCGACGACGAGATCGTTCGGGCTGTTGAAGCGTTTCCCCTGGTAGGACTCGGCGAAGACCACCCTCTGGCGCGTCGCGAGGTCCACCCGCGCCAGCGCTCGAGTTCCGCTGTCGGCGATCAGCAATCCGCCGCGGCCCAGGGCCAGGCCATTAGAGCCGGCCTCGCGGAGTGAGTCGGGAATCGGGAAGCCCTGGTAGCCGGACGGGGCCAGGAACGCCGTGGTCCGCTTGCCATCCCAACTGTAGATGGCGTTGCCGGGCACGTCGGAGAAGAGCAGGTGTCCCTGCTCGCCGCCCACCCATACCGGACCTTCGGTCCAGATGTAGCCCGTCGCGATGACCTCGACGCCGCCTTCCAGTGGATTGGCGATGCCGGGAAAGGACACGGGCGAGGCTGGCGCCTGGGCGGCCGCCGACGCGTTCCACTCACTTCCGGCACCAAGGACCACCGAACTGCCCGCCGCACGCAGGAAAGACCGTCGATTGACCATCCGTCTACCTCCCAGGGAGTGTCCGCGAGTATAGCGGCCACTCTGAACCAACTCAAACCATCCAGAGTAATTTTCCCGAAGGGTGCTTGATATCATTAGCACCACATGGCGACGATCCTTCAGAGTGTTCCCGCCGGCCAGAAGGTCGGCATCGCATTTTCCGGCGGCCTCGACACGAGCGCGGCCCTCCATTGGATGCGCGGCAAGGGCGCGATCCCCTACGCCTACACCGCCAACCTCGGCCAGCCCGACGAGAAGGACTACGACGAGATCCCGCGCCGCGCGCTGCAGTACGGCGCCGAACACGCGCGCCTCATCGATTGCCGCCGGCAGCTGGTGAACGAAGGCATCGCCGCGCTGCAGGCGGGAGCGTTCCACATCACGACGGCCGGCGTGCCGTACTTCAACACCACCCCCATCGGGCGCGCCGTCACCGGCACCATGCTCGTCGTCGCGATGAAAGAAGACGATGTGCACATCTGGGGCGATGGCAGTACGTTCAAGGGCAACGACATCGAGCGGTTCTATCGCTACGGTCTGCTCGCAAACCCGAGCTTGCGCATCTACAAGCCGTGGCTCGACCAGGCGTTCATCGACGAGCTCGGCGGCCGCAAGGAAATGTCCGAGTACATGCAGCGCGCGGGGCTCGCATACCACATGAGCGTCGAGAAGGCGTACTCGACAGACTCCAACATCCTCGGCGCGACGCACGAAGCGAAAGACCTCGAGCACCTCTCGAGCGGCATGACGATCGTCGAGCCGCTCATGGGCGTCGCGTTCTGGCGCGAAGACGTCGCCGTCACGCCGGAAGCGGTGACAGTGCGCTTCGACGAAGGGCGGCCGGTCGCGCTGAACGGAACGACGTTCGAGCACGGCGTCGATCTGATGCTCGAAGCCAATCGCATCGGCGGACGCCATGGCCTCGGCATGAGCGATCAGATTGAGAACCGCATCATCGAAGCGAAGAGCCGCGGCATTTACGAGGCACCCGGCATGGCGCTGCTGTTCATCGCGTACGAGCGGCTCGTCACCGGCATCCACAACGAAGACACGATCGAGCAGTATCGCGACAACGGCAGACGTCTCGGCAGGCTGCTGTACCAGGGCCGCTGGTTCGATCCGCAGGCGATGATGCTGCGCGAAACGGCGCAGCGCTGGGTGGCGCGCGCGGTTACCGGCGAAGTGACGCTCGAGCTGCGCCGTGGCAACGACTACTCGCTGCTCGATACGGCGAGCCCGAATCTGACATACAAGCCCGAACGGCTCACGATGGAAAAAGGTGAGTCGACATTCTCTCCGCAGGATCGCATCGGGCAGCTGACCATGCGCAATCTGGATATCAGCGATACGCGCGACAAGCTGCTCACCTATGTGAAGACGGGGCTTCTCGCGCCATCGCTCGGGGCGGAACTGCCGAAGCTGACTGATGGATCGGACGAGAAATGATCGTCCATTCGGGCGTGTCCGAGAATCCGTTGACCGCTCCATGGACCGGTCCCTACGGCGGCGTGCCGCCGTGGGATCGCATGGCGCCCGAGCATTTTCCGGGCGCTTTCGAGGCAGGCATCGCCGAGCAGCGCCGTGACATCGACGCCATCGCGGCGAACCCCGACGCGCCGACATTCGACAACACGATCGCCGCAATGGAGCGCGCGGGGCGCACGCTCGATCGCCTCCAGCGCATGTTCGCCGTTGCGCGCGAGAGCGTCACGACTCCCGCCTATCAGGCGCTCGAGCGTGAATGGCAGCCCAAGCTTGCTGCTTCATCCGACGAGCTGCTGTTCAATCAAGGGCTCTTCAAGCGGATTGAAGCGGTGTACGAGGCCTTGCCTGGCTCAGATCTCGACGCGCAGCAGGTGCGTCTCGTCACGCGCATGTACGAGCACTTCGTGCGCCGCGGCGCGAAGCTGAACGCGGCGGACAAACAGCGGCTGTCGGAGATCAACCAGGAACTGGCCGCGCGGTTCGCCGAGTTCCGGGCAAAGGTGCTGGCGGACGAGAACACGTCGACGGTCGTCGATGGCGGGCAGGAGATCGTGAACACACGATCGAGCGTCGATCCGTTCCTGACGTCGTCGCCGCGCCGCGATCTTCGCGAGATCGTGTGGCGAAAGTTCAAGAGCCGCGGCAGCAACGGGGATGCGAACGACACCAACGCGACCATCACAGCCATCGTCAGACTGCGTGCCGAGCGCGCCAGACTGCTCGGATTCGCGAGTCATGCGCACTGGCGCATGGCGGACACGATGGCCGCCGATCCGAAAACGGCGCAGGCATTTCTCCTGCGCGTGTGGCCCGCCGTCGTGGCACGCGTGAAGTCCGAAATCGCCGAGATGCAGACCCTCGCCGATCCGTCGATCACGATCGAGCCCTGGGACGTGCTCTACTACGCCGAGAAGCTGCGCAAGGCCAAATACGACATCGACGAAGCGGAGATCACGCCGTACTTCGAGCTGAACAGCATGGTGTCGGCGGCGTTGTGGTCGGCGGAGCGCCGGTTCGGCGTGTTCTTCAAGGAGATCACCGGCACCGTCCCGGTCTTTCATCCCGACGTGCGCGTGTGGGAAGTCGTCGACCCCGCCGGCGCGCATCGGGCGCTGTTCTATCTCGACAACTGTGCGCGAGCGGGGAAGCGATCCGGCGCGTGGGCCTCGAGCCACCGCACGCAGTACACGATGGACGGGCCGATCACGGCGATTTCGTCGAACAACAACAACTTCGTCAAGGGTGCGCCGGGCGAGCCTGTGCTGATTTCGCTGGCGGATGCGCGCACGCTGTTTCACGAGTTCGGCCACGCGCTGCACTCGATGCTGCAAAACGTCACGTATCGCGGGCTGGCGATTACTCCGCGCGACTACGTGGAGCTGCCATCGCAGCTGAATGAGCGCTGGCTGCTGAGCCGCGACGTGCTCGATCGTTTTGCCCGGCACTACAAGACCGGTGAGCCGATGCCGCAGTCGCTCGTCGATAACATCGAGCGGGCGAGCAAGTTCAATCAGGGGTTTTCGACGCTCGAGTACCTGTCCGCGGCCATCGTGGACATGGACCTGCACATGCGTCCCGACGGCATCGACGACATCTCGACGTTCGAGGACGAGGCGCTCGCGCGCGTCGGTGGCATGCCGCGCGCCGTGGTGCTGCGCCATCGCCTGCCGCATTTCGATCATCTGTTCGGCAGCGATGCGTACTCCGCCGGCTACTACAGCTACCTCTGGTCGGACGTGATGGCGGCCGACGCGTGGCAGGCGTTCGTGGAGGCCGGCGGGCCGTGGGATGCGGACACCAACGATCGCCTGCGCCGGCATATCCTGTCGGACGGCAATTCGATCGATCGGGCCGAAGCCTACCGGCGCTTCCGCGGCCGCGATCCGGAGATTCAGGCCCTCCTCGACGCGCGCGGCTTCACCACCGCTGAGCCAGTTGAAACCGCTGATCATTGACGCGCACGTCGCGGATGTGCGCGACGCGCTGTCCGCTCGCCGGGCGGTGGTGCTGTCTGCGTCGCCAGGCGCAGGCAAGACCACGCGCATTCCCCCGGCGCTGATTGACGCGGGACCTGTCATGCTCCTGCAGCCGCGTCGTGTCGCCGCGCGCGCCGTGGCGCGGCGCATCGCAGAGGAACGCGAGTGGACCCTCGGCCGCGAGGTCGGGTGGCAGATTCGATTCGACAAGCGCTTCACGCGCGACACGCGGCTCCTCGTCGTGACGGAAGGCATCCTCACGGCGCGCCTTCAGCAGGATCCGCTGCTCTCTGACTTCGCCACCATCGTTCTCGACGAGTTCCACGAGCGCAGCATACATGCCGATCTCGGGCTTGCGCTGGCGCGGCAGGCATGGCTCGCGCGCGACGATCTGCGCATTGTCGTCATGTCGGCCACGCTCGACGTGCAATCCGTCTCGCGCTTTCTCGGCGATGCGCCGGTCGTGATCGTGCCGGGCGCCCTTCACCCGCTCACCGTCGAGTACGCCGAAGGCGAGTCACTCGTCGAAGCGGCGAGACGCGTGCTGCCGAGGACTTCCGGACAGGTGTTGTGCTTCCTGCCCGGCGCGCGCGAGATCGATCGCGCGGGCGCCGAAATGGCCGCTGTAGTGCGCGACTTAAGTCGCGCCCTACCGCAACAGGTTGAGATCGTGCCGCTCCACGGATCGCTCGATGGCGAGGCGCAGGATGCGGCGATTCGGGCCGTCGAT
The DNA here is from genome assembly GCA_964356125.1 of uncultured Bifidobacteriaceae bacterium. Lineage (GTDB taxonomy): Bacteria > Acidobacteriota > Vicinamibacteria > Vicinamibacterales > JAMQPK01 > JAMQPK01. The sequence goes on from CAYHHH010000001.1 coordinate 93,850, forward strand.
CGGCGGCGCATCATCCTGGCCACCAACATCGCCGAAACATCGCTGACGGTGCCAGGGGTGTCGGCCGTGATCGATACGGGGCAGGTGAAGGTCGCCCGATACGACGCCGATCGCGGGGTCGACAGCCTCACGCTCGAGCGGATCACGCTCGACTCGGCCGATCAGCGCGCAGGGCGCGCCGCGCGGCTGGGTCCAGGGCTCGTTCGACGATTGTGGAACGCGCACGACCGGCTGCGCGCGCATCGCGAACCGGAGATCGCGAGGGTCGATCTGGCCGCACCCGTGCTCGACCTGCTGGCGTGGGGCGCAGACCCGATGACGTTCGAGTGGTTTGAGATGCCGTCTGCCGATCGCATTCAGGCGGCGTTGCGCCTGCTGCACCGGCTCGGTGCCATCGATGGCGACGAAGCGGACGCGCGTATCACGGCGCTCGGACGTCAACTACAGCGCATTCCGCTTCACCCGCGGCTTGCTCGGATCCTGCTCGATGGCCGCGGATCCGCCGAAGCGGCGGCATGGTGCGCGATGTTATCGCTGGGTGCGTCAGGTGCGTCAGGTGCGTTGGGTGCGCTGGGTGCGCTGGGTGCGCTGGGTGCGGAGCTCCAGCGAATTGCGAGCCACGCGCTGGGCGGAGCGGCAGCGACGCACATCACGGACGAGGCGCTTCGTCATGCGCTCTTCACCGGCTACGCCGATCGGCTTGCGAAGCGCCGGCCGGGTGTCCGCGACCGGTTCCTTCTCGCGACCGGTCACGGTGCGGCATTGGCGCGCGAGGCTGCCGGCGTGGATGCCGAATACATCGTCGCGTTGGATGTCGTGGCGGCCGAGCGCGAGGGCATCAGTGAGTCGAGAATCCGCGCGGCCAGTCCTGTGGAGCGCGAGTGGATTGAGCCGACATCGAGCGGAATTGAGCATCGGTTCGACGGCGAAAGCGGTCGCGCGCGTGCGGCGCGCGTCGAGCGCTTCGACGCCATCATGCTGAATGAGACGCCGGTACCGGTAGACGCCGAGTCGGCTGCGTCACTGCTTGCCGACGCGTGGTTCGCACGGGAGCACAATGCCCAGACGAGGCAGCTGCTTCGACGCTTTCGGTTTGCCGCAATCGACGTTGACCTGCGCACGCTCGTCAGTCAGGCCGCATTGTCTGCTCGAACGGTAGACGCGATCGATCTGGAGGCGCATCTCCCATTCGATCTGAAACGTGCGCTCGCCAAACGCGCGCCTGCATCGATCGTGGTGCCGAGCGGCCGCGCGATGACGCTCGATTATGCCGAGGACGGCACCGTGTCGGCGTCAGTGAAGCTGCAGGAGCTGTTCGGCCTGGCGGAATCACCGACCATCGGCGCCGCGCGCGTGCCCGTCACGTTTCACCTGCTCGCACCGAACGCCCGGCCCGTGCAGACGACGAGAGACCTGCGCAGCTTCTGGGAGCGCACGTACCCTGAGGTGCGCAAGGAGCTTCGAGGCCGTTACCCGAAGCACCCGTGGCCGGAAGATCCGTGGACCGCACAGCCGACGCATCGGACGACACGAAGAAGGGGCAAGGGGTGAGGGGCAAGGGGCAAGTTGCCCCTCGACCCTTGCCCTTTACCCCTCTCGGCGGTATTGTCTGCTTTCACATGAGACCTTTGCACCTACCACTGGCGGTCGCCGTCGCGCTGATCGTCGGCGGCGTGTCCACCGTGTTCACGCAGGCCGGCGCGGCGGCGCAGCAGCCCGCGACGGGCCGGGGGCAGGGAACCCCGCCGCGGCAATGGTGGGTCAACAAAGACACGCCGGGCCAGTTCGGCAAGAACAAGGTCCACGTCAAGCTGACCGACCTAAAGGCGCGGCACAAGGGGCAGGCGAACTGGACCGAAGTGGTTGTCGACGACGAGAATTACTACTCGACATACAACCAGGGAGCGCCCGGCACGACGATCGCGTCGCGCATGCGTCCAGACACGCGCGAGTTCTTCGTCGTCGTCGAAGGGGAGATGCGCTTCACGCTCGAAGGGCAGCCCGAGCCGATTCTCGCCAGGCGCGGGTCGGTCGTGAACATCCCGAAAAAGACGATGTATGCGGCGGAAGTCATCGGCTCTGCGCCGGCCTTGTGGGTTGATGCCAATCAGGCGAACTTCAAGACGCTCGTGCCGGTCAGCGATCCACGCCCAACGCAGGCGCCCGGCCACACCCTGATGAAAATCGGCACCACCTTCGGCGCAGGCGTGTATGCCGGCAACAACAAACCGCATTTCAATCTGTGGGATGCGGAGAACGATCCGAAGTTCGCGGGCCAGAACGTCGTGCAGGACGACCACATGTGGGCGCAGGCGATCTGGGGCTACGAGAAAAATCTGCCGGCCTACAACCCGAGCGACAAAGGACACTTCCACGTCGGTACCGCCGAATGGTGGGTGATCATGAAAGGGCAGATACGCCACAACATCGAGACGGTGGGGGACTTCACGTCCAGCGAAGGGGATATCGTCTACGCCCCGGCGTCAACGTGGCACGCGACGCGCTTCGCGGGCCCGGGCCCATCATGCCGCCTGGCGATCAGCGGCTATCAGTTCACATCGTTACTCGAACAGCCGCAGGAGTGAAATCTGTAGGGAAGAGGGAAGAGAGCAGAGGGAAGAAATACTGCTGCATCTCCCCTCCCCCCTCTCCCCTCACCCCTCCAACCGCGTAGCGCTTAGACAGTACCCATCGCCGTGCACCGTCCGGATGAACTCCGGATGGTGCGGGTCGGGCTCGATCTTTTTTCGCAGCCGCACGATGGCGTGGTCGACCGAGCGGGTCGTGACGTTCGTGTCGACGTACCCCCACACTTCCCGCAGCAGCTCTTCGCGATGCACGACTTTCTCGCGGCGTTCCGCGAGATAGCGCAGCAGCTCGAACTCGCGGTGCGTCAGGTGCACCGGCGCCTGGTCGCTGCTCGCGCGCTGCGAGCGGAAATCGATGACGAGTTTGCCGATCGCGAGGCGCTCGAGCGCCGGATGCGCGCGCCGCAGCACGGCGCTGATGCGCGCCATCAATTCCTGCAGGTCGAACGGCTTCGTGATGTAGTCGTCGGCGCCCAGCTTCAGCCCCTTCAGCTTGTCCGCCTTCTGGCCGCGCGCCGAGAGAATAATGATGGGCACTTTGCCCGACTGCCGCAGCACGGGACACAGATCGAGGCCGTCGAAGTCGGGCAGCGTCAGATCGAGCACGACGAGATCGGGCGCCGACGCGCGCACGTAGGTGATGGCCGACTTGCCGTCAGAGACGGCGTCGACGCGGTAGCCTTCGAACACGAGGTTGTCACACAGCACGCGCCTGAGGGTTGGGTCGTCTTCGACGATGAGGATCCGCTCCGCCACTGATATCACTCTCCCGAGACAGGTAAATATACCTTCGCTGTCGTGCCGGCGCCCGGCTCGCTGTCCAGTACGAGCGTGCCTTTGTGATCGGCAATGATTCGGCTGACGATGGCGAGCCCCAGGCCGCTGCCGTCGGCCCTTGCCCGTTTGCCACGCGCGAACTTGCGGCGCACGATCGACAGCTCTTCCGGAGCGATGCCGACGCCGCGATCCTGCACCTCGATGACGACGTGCTGCCCATCGCGCCGCGCCGAGATGCGGATGAAGCGCTCGCGAGACGAATAGCGGATCGCATTGTCGACCAGGTTGTCGAGCGTCAGTATCATCGCCGTGCGGTCGGCCCTGACCAGCGGAAGGTCGACGGGCATGTCGACTTCGACCGTGAACTCCCGTTCCGACAGCGGGTGGCGGAAATTCTGCAGCACATCGTCCACGAGCTCCGACGGCGCAATCGGCTCGAACGAGTACATCTCGGTCACGTCGGTCACGCGCGCGTACGCGAGCAGGTTGTCGACCAGCCTGGTGAGGCGCCGTGCTTCCTGCATGAGCAGCGCCGCGTAATCGCGCACCGTTGCGCCGCCAATCGGCCGCCGCGCGAGCGTGTCGGCCATCGCGCGGATGTTCGCGAGCGGCGTCTTCAGCTCGTGCGTGACCGACGAGACGAAATCGGAGCGCATCGCGGTGAGCGCCACGCCGGCGCGAACGGCCCGGATCGCGAGGATCAATCCGAGCGCCAGCGTCAGTGCGGCCGCCGCTGCTGCGAGCAGCGCTTCGTCTGCGCCCTGAGCGGCGCCGACCAGGGCAGAGTCGGTGGATTGGCTCGTGCGAATCGTCCAGGTCCTGACCGCCGGGCTCGAGCCAAGCGCGACCATGCTGACTGATGGATCGAGAAACAGCAGTGGAAACTCGCGGACGAGCGAGGGGCCACCGCTTTCGCGGCCCCAGACACGCCGGCCGTTGTCGTCGAGCACGGCGATGTCGAGGCTGTTGCCGCGCGTCGCGATCGGTGCGACCTGAGAGAGGATGTCCGAGAAATACGATTGCCGCACCCACGCGAGGTTCACCGTGAACCCGATCACCGAGTGCAGCGCTTCCTGCAGCGGATCGGCGTAGATTAGCCTCGCGACGATCTGATACGGCTGCCCGCCGAGCGTCATGTCGAAGGTGGCATAGCGGAATCGCGCCGCGCTGAACGCCGCGACCTTTTCGCGAAGCGCGTCGGCTTCCGGCGGGTTCGTCACCAGCGCGACAGGATATCGGTGCGGCTCGGTCGGCTGCGGCATCCACGCGGGATACCGGTTCGCCCGATTGAAAAACACCACGCCGTGGGGACTGTCGTGCTGCCAGCTGAAGAATGACTCGGGATACGGATAGCGCGCGAATGCCGTGGCCACCTGGTCGCTGGTGTCTGTGAGCGATTCGAGCGACAGCTCGCCCCAGTCGCGGTTCGCGAGCACTCGCGAGTGCGCGCCGCGCATGTCGCGTGCGACCGCCGTGACCAGGAGGTCGGCGCTTTCTTCGGTATCACGTTCAATCAGCAGCTCCGAGCTGCGCTGCCATTCACGTGTGGCACGGTAGCCGAAGCCGAGCAGCGTCGCGATGCCGAGGCACACCGCCACAGCCAGCAACGCCGTCAGCCACCCGCCCCAGGCGATGACGCTTTCTACCTTCATGCGTGTTTACCGTTCATCGTGAGAGCTCGCGCTGGCGGTAGTAACGCGCGGCGCCCGGGTGAAGGGGGATGGGTGTGGCCGGTGCGCGCTCGAGGTTCGGCGGCGTGGTTGCGGGCCTGGTCGCGAAGTACGCCTCCAGCAGCGCGTGCACGGTTGCGTCGTCCAGCTCGGCGCGGCAGACGAGCAGCGTGTCAACGCCCAGCGTGCGAATCGGCTCGGGCTGATTCGGATAGGTCCCGCGCGGAATCAGCGTGCGTTTCAAGTACGGATACCGCGTCCGCATCGCCTCGATCGGCGGGCCGTCGATCGGAATGAGCCTCGCGCCTTTCTGCATCGCCGCAATCACCGTCGCGCTCGGCACGCCGAATCCCGAAAACGCGGCGTCGAGGTCGCCAGTGGTGAGGCGGCTCACGATGTCGGTGTTGGGGATGCGCTCTGCGCGAATCTGCCCGCTCGAGATCCCTAAATCCTGCAGCATCCGTTGAGTGATGTGCGCCGTCGAGCTGCCGGGCGCGCCGAGCGAGACGCGCAAGCCGGTGAGGTCGTGCAGCGTCTCCACCCTCGCAGACGGGGCCACGAGCAGGTGCATCGTGTTCAGCCCCGTGACGGCCATGCCTCGCAATTGATCGAACGGCTCGGGGATTTCGTCCAGCTGCCCGCCGTAGGCGAGATAGGCGACGTCGGCGAGCGTGCCGCTGACGTTCGTCTTCCCGTTCCGCAGGTCGAGAAGGCTGGTGATCGACGATCCGCCCTCGGTGACGACCTCGGCCTTGACGCCGGGAAGGCGGTCGAGCGCGGTCTGCAAATCGTTCGCGGTCGTCCGCGAGAACCGCAGAGACGCGCGTGGGGCCGTCGTCGTCTCCGCGGCACACGAGCACGACGCTGCGGCGAGGCACAGCACGAGCCCCGCCGCGCAGAATACCCGCAAGGTCATGGGATACGACCGATTCTAGTGCTTTTTCGCCAACTTCACCGTGAGATAGGTCACCGACGTTCCGGGTTCGACTTCCCAGAAATGCGGCACCCCCGCCGGCGTCGATGCGACGTCGCCCGCGACCAGCTTCTGCCGCGCCACGTTGCCGACGATTTCCCCGCCGCGCACCTCGCCGTCGGCCGCTTCCTTGCCGCCCTCGAGGCGATCGCCGTAGCGGATTGTCACTTCGCCGTCGAGCACGTAATACAGGTCGGCCCAGTTCTTGTGCAGCTCGGCGTTGGCCGAGCTCTTCGCGCGGTGGCTGATGTTCTGAAACTGATGGTCGCCGCGGTGCACCGATGGGAACTTGATGGTCTCGCCGCGCTTGAGCGTGTCGACCAGCCCTTTCAGCTCTGCCGCCTTGTAGTGGACGAACTGTGACGGCGTCGCGCTGGCCGTGTGCAGATTCGGCTGCTTCAGAATTTTCACGGTCATGTACGTCACGGTCTTGCCGGGCTCGACCTCCCACCAGTGCGGCTGGCCCGCGGCAGACGATGCGATGTCGCCGGCCGCGAGGCGCACCACCTTCGCGCCGACGATCTTGCCGCCCCCAAATTCGCCGGAACCGGGATTGCGCTCGGTTCCGCCATCGAGCGTGCCGCCGGTGTGATGCAGTACTTCGCCGTCGACGATGTAATAGAGATCGGCAAAGTTGTTGTGCAGCTCTGGTGCGGCGGTGCTCTTCGCGCGGAAATTGAAGCTCTGAAAATCGTGGTCGCCGCGATTGAGACGGTTGAACGTGATCGTCCCGCCGCTCTTCACGGTGTTATTCAGCGCCTTGATGTCGGACGCGGGGTAGTAGGCGAATTTCATCGGCGTGATCGGCGGCGGCTGTGGAGCCTGGGCGGTGGCGAGCGCCACGCAGCACGCCAGAGTCGAGGCGAGGACCAGAATGTGTTTCACGCGTACCTCCGGCGCGCACTATAGGACTACTTGAGGATCTTCCGCAAATCCACGCCGGTGGCCGTCATGAGCGGCGCCCAGAGATCGCCCACCTCGGCGAGACGTTCAGGCAGCGTGCGTATGGTGAAGTCGCGGGGATCGACCCCCTCGTCTATCTCCTTCCATGCAACAGGCGTCGATGCGCCGGCATACTCGCTGGCGCGCGCGCTGTACGCGCAGGCGAGGGATTTGCCCTCGATGTTCTGCAGATAGTCCACGTAGACTGTCTGCCCGCGGGCCCGGACGGCGCGCGTGACGGTGGCGCTCTTCGGATGTTTCTCGGCGACCAGCGTCGCGACGATCTCACAGAAGATCTGCCCCGATGCGTACGGGGTACCTTCGCGCAGCGGAATGAAGATGTGCACGCCGCTCGCGCCGGACGTCTTCGCGTAGCCCGTCACCTTCAACGTCTCGAGCTCGTCGCGGACCCAGCGCGCCACGTCGAGCACCGCCGAAAACTTCACGCCGGGCATCGGATCGAGATCGATCGCGCACAGATCGGCATGATGCGGCGTGTCCACGCGCGAGAACCATGGGTCCTGCGAGATAGAGGCGAGCTGCGTCATGTACAAGAGCGTGATCAGGTTGCCGCCGATCAGGCCACCCCAACGCAGGGCACCCCAACGCGGGTGCCGCGTTGGGGACCCCGCCGACTGCCGCGTTGGGGGCCCCGGCGGCCGGCTCGCCACGCTGTCGCCGGCAACCTTGGCCACGCGCACGCCGGGAGGAACTTTCTCCGGTGCTTTGTGTTGATAGAACGGCTCGCCGTCTATGCCGTTGGGAAAGCGCTTCATGATGAGCGGGCGGCCGTCGACGACAGGAAGGATGTAGGGCGCCACGCGCACGTAGTAGCGCAACAGATCGCCCTTCGTGATCTTCAGCTTCGGCCAGAACGGCTTGCGCAGGTTGGTGACCTCGAGCGTGTGCCCGTCGGGCAACCGCACGGTGCCAGACCCGGGCCCGCGCTCGATCTCATCGAGCTGATCTAAAACCCCCTGATGAGCCGAACTCAAGTTCGGCCCTACCGAAGTCTTGGGACTCCCCGGACTCTTCCGACTCTTCCGACTCTTTCGACTCTCCGGACTCTCCGGACTCTTTCGACTCCCCAGGCCCTTCTTCTCCCGCCGTACCGTTTCCGGTTTCACATCGTCCCTCATGCCGAGATAAATCGGATGGCGGAGCAGGCCCTCGTCTGTCCACTCCGTGAATTTCAATTGCGCCACGAGCGAGGGTTTCGTCCAATGCGGCGGCTGGTTGGTTCGCGGCCGAGTCGTGAACGGCGACGCCGCGATCTGGAGCGGTTTGAGGAGCCGCATCACGCGGTCCAGCTCGCGCTGGTTGAACCCGCTGCCGGTGTGGCCCGCATATTTCAATCCACCGTCTTCGTAGTAGCCGAGCAGCAGGGCGCCGAAGGGACGGCCGGCGGTGCGCGAGTCGGTCCAGCCGCCGACGACGAACTCCTGCTCGTGAACGATCTTCAGCTTGCGCCAGTCGCGCGTGCGTTTGCCGGTGTGATACAGCGATCGCGCCTCTTTGGCGATGAGCCCTTCCCATCCGTGCTCGAGCGCGTGTTGAAACAGCGCGCGCGCATCGCCGGCTGTCACCTCGCTCGTACGCAGAATGGGGGAGCCCGGGTTTCGGAAGACGCGCTCGAGACGCGCGCGTCGCTCGTTCAGCGGCAGCGGACGGAGATCCTCGTTGCCGTCGCGAAGGATGTCGAACGCGATGAACGCGACGCGACCGGCGGCGGAGCGGCTGTTGGATTCCGTCAGGTGGATACGGTGCTGCAGCCGCTGGAAACCGGCCGGCTCACCCTTGTCGTCGAGCGCGACGATCTCGCCGTCGAGCACGACAGGCCCCTTCCGTCTTTTCGCGTAGCGCGTGAGGGCGGCGACGAGGTCGGGGAATTGCGCGGTTTTCTCATTGCCGAGCCGCGACCACATCCGCACGGGCGCGCGCCGGCCGGGATCGATCTCGACGAGCGCGCGAATGCCGTCGTACTTCGGCTCGTAGACGAGGCCGTCGGACTCGAGTGGCGCGTCTTCCAGCGTGGCGAGCATCGGACGCACCGACCGCATGTCGCCGCGCCACGTACACGGCCTGCCCGCCATAGCGGTTTGCGAAGTGCGCGCGACGGCGGGCATGCGCTAGGAGCTGTAGCGATCGTTGAACCAGGGCTCAGCCGTGTTCGAGTAGCCGCGTTCTTCCCAGAATCCCTTTTTGTCCTCGGCGAGAAACTCGATCTTTCTGATCCACTTGGCGCCCTTCCACGCGTAGAGCTTCGGCGTAATCATGCGCACCGGTCCGCCGTGCTCGCGCGGCAGCGGCTTCCCCTCCCATGTATGGACGAGCAGTACGTCGTCTTCGATGGCACGCGCGAGGGGAACGTTGACCGTATAGGGGATGTAGCTGCCGGGCAGAAGATCGTAGCCGGTACAGAGAATGTGCTGCGCGGCGTCCTTCGGGACGGCCAGCTCCGCGATCGTGCGGAAGCGGACCCCCTTCCACTGATTGTCGAGCCGGCTCCACGTGGTGACGCAGTGAAAGTCGCTGACGTCTTCGGCCTGCGGCAGCGCCATGAATTGCTTCCAGTTCAGCGTCACCGGGTTCTCCACGAGGCCGCCGATCTCGAGTGTCCACGTCTCGAGCGGGATCTCCGGCTGCTCGCCCAGATCGAGCACCGGCCAGTTCTTCACCAGATGCTGGCCGACAGGCACCGCGGGCATGCCGTGCCGGTTGCCGGGCCCCGATCCTTCGGGTTGTGCCCCCTGAAAACGGACGTTCACGGTGTCAGGGCGCAGCTCGCGCTGCCGCTCGATGTATCGCTGGCGGCGCTCGACAATCTCGCTGTTTTTGGGGTCAATCACCGTGGTTTCGCCTCGACGTTCAAGCCTACCCCAAAAACAGCCGATAGTAGTGGAGGTATGACCCTGACGCCGTGGCAACGGGCAAGCATCCTCGCCGCACTGAACTATCTGAAGGATATCGGACGCCTGGGACAGAATCCGCAGGCGCTGAATCTCGCGACAGGTTTGATGGAAGTCCTCGAGCCCAGCCGCCGCACGATTCGGCTGCAGCGCGAGGCCGCGCAGGCGGCCACCGCCGGGGCGCAGAGCGGCCGCGAGCGCCGCACCCGCGAGCGTCGCCGCAACGAGCAGCGACGCAAGCAGCAGGCCGCGTACACCGGCCCGGAGCGCCGAACCGGCCGGGAGCGCCGATCCGGAGAGCGGCGCACCTCGTAATTCTCCATTGGCAGATTCGTGGATTGGCAGATTGGTGGATTACGGTTTTAATCTTCCAATCTGACCATCTACCAATCTCTCAATGCTTCACGTTGGACAGCTGCTCCAGCGCCAGCAACAGCGAGTGATATCCCAGGCGGCTGTGGCCTTGGGATTTGAGGGCCACATAGAACTGGCGGACCAGCGCCAGGCCTGGCATCGATATGCCCATTTGCCGGCTCTCTTCGAGCGCGATCCCGAGATCCTTCTCGAAGTGCTCCACGAAGAAGCCGGGATCGAAATTCCGATTCACCATCTTCGGCGCGAGGTTGTCGAGAATCCAGCACTGCGCCGCGCCCTTGCTGACCGAGCTGAGCATCGTCTCGAGATCGAGCCCCGCTTTGTATCCATAGAGCAGGCTCTCGCACACGCCGATGATCGTGCCGGCCAGGACGATCTGGTTGCACATCTTGGTGTGCTGCCCGTTGCCCGCCCCGCCCTGATGCACGATGTTCTTGCCCATCGCCTGGAAGAGGGGCATCACGCGATCGACCGCGTCCTTGTCTCCACCGACCATGATCGAGAGCGTCGCGTTCTTCGCGCCGACGTCGCCGCCGGACACCGGCGCGTCGACGGCGCTCGCGCCCTTCGTCTTCGCCGCCTCGTAAATCTCGCGCGCCAGGCTCGGCTCGGTCGTCGTCATGTCGACGGCGATGCTGCCTTTCTTCAGGTTGTCGAGGATGCCGCCCGTCTTCTGATAGACCTCGCGCACATCGCTCGGTAATCCGACGATGGTAAAGATGATGTCCGATCGTTCGGCGACGGCGCCAGGCGTCTCGGCCCAGGTCGCGCCCTTGTCGAGCAGGCTCTGCGCCCGCGACTTCGTCCGGCTGTAAATCGTGGTGGGATAGCCCTTGGCCATCAAATGGCCGCACATGGAAATGCCCATAACGCCGGTCCCCACCCACCCAATGCGCGTCTCGCTCATGTCTGCTCCACGGTCCGGCTGAAGCCGGACCCTACCAACCACCAACCACCAACCTAGAGATCCACAGACCAGGGCCACACTTCGCCGCACGCGCGGCAGTGGCACCAACGGACGACGCGGCTGTTCGCGAGTCCCTGGACGTCCTGAATTTTTCCGCAGCTCGGGCACGTCAGGGGATGAGGCAGATCGCTCGTGCGCCGACCTCCACGAGGCACGGTGCGGCGGTCCTGCTGATTCGGGTTGCGGCGATCTTTGCTGTCGTCCATGCTTCGCTGACATATTATTCCGCCCGACGGCGGAATAGAAGCGGCGCGTCCACATGGAACCATTTGAACGTGAAGTTGTCTCCGATCTCGACGAGCAGACCGACGATCGCGCTGCGGCGCGTCAGCGAGTGCCGCTGCACGTCCGCATCCTCCTCGGGCTCGCCGTTGGCGCGACGCTCGGCGGCGGCGCGCGCGCGCTGCTCGGCCCCGAGGCGCCGGCGCTCGCGTGGGCCGTCAGGCATATAGCCGAGCCGGTCGGTCAGCTGTTTCTGCGCTCGCTGTTGATGACCGTGGTCCCCCTCGTGGTGTCGTCGCTGGTCGTCGGCGTGGCGGGCATCGGCGACGTGCGCCGATTGGGGCGCGTGGGCGCGCGCACCGTCGGCTTCTGCCTGGTGATCTCAATCGTGTCGGTCGGGCTCGGCATCCTGCTCGCCAACACCGTGCGCCCCGGCATGCGGCTCGATCCGGGAACGCGCGATCTCCTGATGGCGCAGTACGCCGATGCGTCGAAGCAGGTCGCTCCGCCGGCCGCGACGAACGAATCGCCTCTCATGTCCTTCGCGCGCATGCTGGTGCCCGCGAATCCGCTCGAGTCGATGGCCCGATCGACACCCGACATGATCGGCATCATGTTCTTTTCGATTGTCTTCGGCGCGGCGCTGACGCTGGTGTCGCGCGAGAGCGCGGCGCCGGTGATGGCATTGCTCGAAGGGATCTTCAAGGTCATCGCCAAGGTGATCGACATCGTCATGAAGGTGGCGCCGCTTGGGGTCGCGTGCCTGCTGTTCACGATGACGGCGCGCTTCGGCTTCGGATTTCTCGTCAGCCTGGGGTGGTATGTCATGACCGTGCTGGCGGGTCTCGCGATTCACACGTTCATCGTCTATCCCATCGCGCTCAGGCTGGCGGCGCACGTGTCGCCCGTGGAGTTTTTCAAGCGCGTGCGTACCGTCATGCTGACGGCGTTCTCGACGAGCTCGTCGAACGCGACGCTGCCGACGGCGCTGCGCGTCTCCGAGCTGAATCTCGGCGTGCCGCGCGAGATCGGCGCATTCGTGCTGACCGTCGGCGCGACGGCCAACCAGAACGGCACGGCGCTCTATGAAGGCGTGACCGTGCTGTTTCTCGCGCAGCTCGCCGGCGTGGAGCTGACGCTCGCGCAGCAGTTGTTGATCGTCTATCTCGCGGTGCTCGGCAGCGTCGGCACCGCAGGGGTGCCCTCGGGGTCGACGCCGTTCGTCGTCGCGGTCCTCGTCACGATCGGCATCAATCCCGCGCTGATCGCCATCATTCTCGGCGTGGATCGTTTACTCGACATGTGCCGGACGGTGGTCAATGTAGTGGGGGATCTCACCGCCGCGGTGTACGTGGCTAAAAAGGAAGGGGCCGTGCTGAATATCTAGAATCTGAAATCTAGAATCTAAGATTTTAGTTTCCAGATTTTAGTTCCAGCGTAAGGAAGTGGGGTGAGTGACGGGGATCGAACCCGCGACTACCGGCGCCACAGGCCGGTGCTCTACCACTGAGCTACACTCACCATACTGAGGCTCGAAACGAGAATCTGGAATCTAGAATCTTAAGGGGAGAATCCCCAGAAGATTCTAGATTGTAGATTCCAGATTTCAGATCTCTGAATCCTACGAGTGCGCGGCCGCGCGCTCTTTGCCGGGAATCGCCATCAACTCGGGATGTGAGGCGACGTGCGCCGCCACGATCGCTTCGGCGCGGGCCATCGAATCGGCATCGCCGTTGCGATAAATCGTGTTGGCTTCGATGAGATCCTTCTGGCTCGCGGGCGTCGAGTCGTGGCTGTCGTAGATGGCCGCGACGGGGCACGCCGGCACGCATGCACCGCAGTCGATGCACTCCTCGGGATGGATGTAGAGCATGTTCATCGCCGCGAATTCCGGCTCGTCTTTTCGTGGATGAATGCAGTCAACGGGGCACACGTCCACGCATGCGGTGTCTTTTGTTTCAATACAAGGATCCGTAATCACGAAAGGCATCGTCTTTCCTCCACAGTGTCCGCCAAAGCTTATGAGAGCGTTGCAACGGCCACTGATTCTACTTGCGAAGTTCGCAACCAGCAATCCCACGACCGACTTCGCCGCGCGAACCGATTCGTCAGTGCGTGTGCTGGAATCACGCAGAATACGTGTTCTATTGTTCCATAGCGGTACAAGGACTCCGTAACTCGCTGTCCCCACAGCATTTATATACAAATATTCACACCTTTGCTGGGTCTCTATGTGCCGGAGTAGCACAACTGCACAGCAGCACAGTTTTCGTCCTGAAAGACTAAGTTGCTGCTTGTTAAGGACTTAACGGCTCACTTTTCGGCTGGTCGCAAACTTGCTTTCACCCGGGCGGCATGCGACCAGCTTCTTTCCTGACAACGGTCGCCCTCGTCGCCACGTTCAGCGTGCCTGCTGCCGCAGGGCAACGGCACGCGAAGCTCGACGAATCGCTGAACGATTCGATCGCGCGTGGCTGCAAGGGCACCAAGTCCGTCATTATTCGCACGACACCCGGCGCCCGCGAAGCGCTGCGCAAATCGCTCGTGGCCCAGGGCCGCCGAGTGAAAGGTGAGTTCGCGGCGCTCGATGCCATCACCGCCGAAGTGTCGTGCGCCGACCTGAATGCGCTCGCGGGTTTCCGTGAGACCGCGTCGGTGTCGGACAATGCCAAGATCCACGGGCATCAGCTCGGCGACATCACTCAGGACACGACCACGACGATCGCCGAGGAGCCGACCACGACAGTCGTGGAAGAGCCGCTTCTGACCGACGCAACGATCGACGACGCGACGCTGGCCAACTCCACCGACGGCACGACATCGACCTCGACCTACACCTCGTCGTACTCGTCGTCGCTCTGGGGGCGCCTGATGGAGGCGCTGTCGGCTCAGCGGCTGCAGAACAACTTCTTTGCCACGCTTGGCGTGCGCGGCTCTCTGTCGAGCACGCTCTCCGGCTACAGCATGCCGACGGTCGGCATCGCCGTGATCGATTCGGGCATCGCGCCCGGCCTCGACTTCGGCTCGCGCATTACCGCTTTCTACGATTTCACCTACGGCGACATTCGTGTGGCATCGCCGTCGGACGGGTACGGTCACGGCACGCACGTGGCGGGCCTCGCGGCGGGCGCCTTCACCGGCGTTGCGCCGTCGGCGCGACTGATTGGCTTGAAGGTGCTCGGCGCGCAGGGCCAGGGGACGACCGACAACGTGATTCGCGCGATTGAGTTCGCCATCGTCAACAAAGACGCGCTCGATATCGACGTCATCAACCTGTCGCTCGGCCATCCGATTTTCGAATCTGCCGCGACGGATCCGCTCGTGCAGGCCGTCGAGCACGCGTCGCGCGCCGGCATCAAAGTGGTCGTCTCTGCCGGCAACTTCGGCCGAAACCCCACGACGGGCGTGATTGGCTACGCCGGCACCGCGTCGCCAGGCAACGCGCCGTCGGGCTTCTCGGTCGGCTCAGTGCGGACCTTCGACACGGTGAGCCGCGACGACGATCGCATTGCCGGTTATAGCTCGCGCGGCCCCTCGTGGTACGACGGGTTTGCGAAGCCTGACGTCTCGGCGCCCGGCGACAATCTGCTGTCGGTCGCCGCGGTAGGCAGCACGCTGCGCCTCGTGCAGGAGGGCCGCGGCAATATCGGCAACTACATGCGCCTTTCCGGCACCAGCATGGCGGCCGGCGTGGTCAGCGGCATGGTTGCCGTGGTTCTTCAGAACAACTACAACCTGACGCCCAACGCGCTGAAGATGGTGCTGCAGTATTCGTCCGTCCCCGTGAAGCAGGACGACGGCACTTACTACGACGTGCTCACGCAGGGCGCCGGCTCGATCAACGGCAACGGCGCGGTCGCGCTGGCGCGCGCCGTCAATCCGGCGGCTCCGCTCGGCCAGAACTGGCTGACCTCGGACGTCACGCCGAGCTCGACCATCGGCGGACAGACCTACGTCTGGTCGCAGCGCATGGTCTGGGGCAATCACATCGCTCGCGGCGCGGGCGTCATCACCGAACAGCGGCCGGCATGGGCGCTCGACATCGTGTGGGGCGACGGTCTCGAAGATGACGACAACATCGTCTGGGGCAACCTCAACGACGACGACAACATCGTCTGGGGCAACGCGCTCGACGACGACGACAACATCGTGTGGGGCAACAACATCGTGTGGGGCAACAGCCAGGAGGACGATGACAACATCGTCTGGGGCAACCTGAACGATGACGACGACAACATCGTCTGGGGCAATTTCGACGACGACAACATCGTGTGGGGCAACAACATCGTCTGGGGCAATGCCCTGGTCGGACTGAACGACGACGACAACATCGTCTGGGGCAACAGCGGCGATGACGACAACATCGTGTGGGGCAACCTCGACGACGACAACATCGTCTGGGGCAACCTTAACGACGACAACATCGTGTGGGGCAACAGCGGCGACGACGACGACAACATCGTGTGGGGCAACAGCGCGCTGCTGGGCTCGGTCGTGACTACGGCAAGAAACCGGGGTCAGGCGAAGAAAGGGGTGAAGTAAATGGCAACCGCCGGACTTCAACCCATGACGCGCACAATGAGCACCACGGCATCGTCAACGACAGCGGCAGTCGCCACCGATTGGAAGAGCGGCCTGCCGGTGATGCGCTGCGACGGCTTCACGCTTCGAGAGTTGCGGATGTCGGATGCGCACTCGCTGCTGGCGCTGCTGACGACGGAAGAAGTGACCCGGTTCATTTCGCCGCCGCCCACCACGATTGAAGGCTTCGAACGCTTCATTCAGTGGACCGCGCGCGAGCGCGAGGCAGGACGGTATCTGTGCTTCGCGGTGGTTCCGGACGGTTATGACACGGCTGTCGGCCTCTTCCAGGTGCGCCAGCTTGATCCGATGTTCGGGACGGCCGAGTGGGGCTTTGCGATTGCGTCGGAGTTCTGGGGGTCGGGTCTGTTCAGCAAGGGCGCTCAGGTTGTTCTGTCGTTCGTGTTCGATGTCATCGGCGTGCATCGGCTCGAGGCGCGCGCGGCGGTCCAGAACGCGCGCGGCAACGGTGCCCTGCGGAAGATTGGCGCGTTACAGGAGGGCATCTTGAGAAAGTCGTTCCTTCGCGGCGGCAACCTGCTCGACCAGGCGCTGTGGGCGATCATCGACGAGGATTGGTATCGTTCCAAGGCCGTCTGGGGCGCGAAGGTCAATTAGAGAATTTTGTGGGCGACCCAAGACTCGTCATCGTGAGGCGTGGCCACTTTGCCACCTTCGAGCTCCTGAGCCGCAACTTCGCTGACGATCCCAGCGTGCAAATCGTGTGGGATCGGCGGATGGGGGAGCGGCGCCGGTCTGCCGAAGGCGCGGGCAATGGCGAACGCCGCAGAAGCAGCGATCGCCGGCGGGTGCCTCCGACGCAGTGGGGCCAGATAAACTACATCGTTGCGTCCGAATCCCCGCAAGCGAATTAGTTAGTTCCTACCTCACAGCACCGACCTCCTAGTAGACTCGATTCTGGAGGCACGGTTTTGCGAATTACACGATTGTTACTCGCAGCGGGAGCTGCGTTCGTCGTGCTGGAAGGCTCGGCGTCCGCGCAGGCGATGTTCAGCGGATCGATCGGCAACGTCTTCGGCGGCGACGCCCCATCGACCAAGAGGGCGTGGGCCGTTTCGATCGGCGGAGGCGGGGCGCACGGCATCGGTTCGGAGCTCGAATTCTCCAGGACGAAAAATTTCTTCGAGAGGGCAGACGGCGTCGCGCACGGCGAAGTCCTCACCCTGATGCCAAGCATCTTCGTCGCGGTGCCAATCCGAAAGCTGCGGCCGTACGGCATCTTCGGATTCGGATTCATCAGGCAGCGGACTGAAAGCTCGACCGGCGGGATTCTGTCCAACCTCTCGGACAACGACATTGGATACAACGTCGGCGGCGGCCTGATCTTTCAGTTCGCGCGCGCCGCGGGCGTGCGCGTCGACCTGCGGCGCTTCAAAGTGCGCAAGGCCGATGGCATCAGCTTCAACCGGTTGATGTTCGGAATCGTCCTCGGAGGCTAACGAGGTGCGCTGGGGGCGCTAGGTGCGTTAGGTGCGACCATGTAGCCGCTGCGCGCGCGGACGAAGAGCCCCGGCTTCCGCGCCCGCAACACCAGCGCGTGCCATCCCGGCGTCGTACCCGGCTCGAACGCGACGATGTACTGATGATGCAGTTCGGCGAGCAACTGGCGGGCCGCCTCGAGCGCGCCCGGCGTGTCGTTCACCGCCAGTGAATCGCCGCCCGTCCACGCCGCGAGATCGGCCATCGGTCCTCGCACAGGCGCATCGCGCCCGGTCTGGTCGAGCGCAAACCCAATCACGAGAATGTAGACCGGCACGTCGAGCGAGCTCGCAATCGCGGATACATCCGCAGGCTTCATCGTGCTCGCCGAATCGACGCCATCGGTGATGACGACGAGGGCGCGCCGCCGCTGTCTGTCCGAGATGCGCTGCGCGGTTTCCGCAATCGCATCCCACAACGACGTGGCGCCGTACGCCTTCGTCGCGGCCCATGTGTCAGTGGCGGAGAACGTTGTCGAGAAGGGGCGCACCTCCTGCAACGTGGTGTCGAACGTATAGAACGCCACTTCGTCCGCGCCTGGTGTGAGCCCCGCGATGAGCGCGTTCGCCGCCTCGCGCGCGCGTGCCAGCTTGGCGGCCATGCTGCCGCTGGCATCCATCAGAATCGCGACGCTCGCAGGGCTCGGCTCCGACCACACGTTGGTCAGCGGCCGTTTCTGACCGTCATCGAAGAGCTCGAAATCACTGGCTTGGAGGTCGTTGACGAGGCGGCCGCGCGAGTCGCGCACGAGCGCCGCGACGGCAACCTGCTCGACACTGCTCTTGAAGACGATGACGCCAGGCTCCTGGGCGGCGGAGGTGGCCGTCACCGCCGCCGTCAGGAGCGAGAGGCACAGAAGTTTACGCATAAATCGGACCTGCTAGTACTTCAGGCGGAATTAAACGATGCGTACTTATCTGAGTGCACCGGAGACGTTCCTACGAGCGGACGGTCGAGTCGTGTGTATCCAGGATGACCGTGTTTCGGCCCGCTTCGCGGGCCTGCGCGAGCGCGCGCTCGGCGGCGGCGATGAGCTCGATGTCCTGCCACGCGCCTTCGCGGTCGGGTGTGGCAGCGGCGACGCCGAAGCTGGCGGTCAGGATCGCGGTTGTCGGCGAGGCGGGGTTCGGCCGCTGCATGTGCTCGATGGCGCCCCTCAGGTACTCGGCCAGCGCCGAAGCCCCCTTGGCATCGGTGCCCCCCAGCACGATGCCGAACTTGCCTGAGCCCCCGTACCGGGCGATGACGTCCCCGGCCCGATGCACCATCGGCTTCAGGGCGGCCGCGACGCTCTTGAGACAGGCATCCCCTTCCGGTTTCCCCTGACGTTCGTTGAAGGCGCGGAAGTGATCGAC
This sequence comes from uncultured Bifidobacteriaceae bacterium, assembly GCA_964356125.1. Taxonomy (GTDB): domain Bacteria; phylum Acidobacteriota; class Vicinamibacteria; order Vicinamibacterales; family JAMQPK01; genus JAMQPK01. Next base: position 112,709 of record CAYHHH010000001.1, read on the forward strand.
CTCGACCATGATCACCGCGACGCTTTTCTCCTCGCGCGCCGCGCGTCGCCACTCGCGCTCGAGAAACTCCTGGAAAAACTGCTGGGTGTGAAGGCCGGTGACGGGATCGATGGCGGATTGGCGCAGCAGTTCGTGCTCGACGAGCGTCAGCTTTTCGGTCCGTTCATCCAGTGTCGTCTGGAGGGCCTCTTCACGGCCCCGCGCCCGGCGCGACCCAAGAAGGTAGCCGGCACCGATGAGCACGGCGGCGAGAACGGCAAGTGCATAAGCCACAGTCCGGCGCTATTTTAGACTGATTGGCAGAATTTCGGTATTTATGGCACAATTAACCCTTCAAGAGCTTTTTTCCTCAAACAGCCAGCCCATCTTGCATTTCTCAGACCCCTCGAAAGCTGTTCAGAATCGCGCAGCCCGCGGCCGTAGGCCTCGCCGAAACGGACGTGGTGCGTCCGGCGGGTCAGGCGGACGCGGCAGGCCCGTCGTGCCGGCACGGCCGCCGCTGCAGTTCGAGCCTGCGCCCTATGACGCCACCCCGGTGTTGTTCACGTCGCTCGGCCTCGAATCGGGCCTCGAGCGCGCGATCGTCGACCGCGGATTCGAGACGACCACACCCATTCAGGGCGCCGTCTTTCCGGCCGTGCTGGATGGCATCGATCTCGTCGGCTGCGCGCAGACCGGCACCGGAAAGACGCTCGCGTTCCTGTTGCCGATCATGCAGCGGCTCATCACCACGGGCCTGGCGCGCCGAAGCGATGAGAGCGGCGGCGCGAAGGCGGCGGCGACGCGCGTGTTGATTCTCGCGCCGACGAGAGAGCTGGCCGTGCAGATCGAGGACGAGTTCCAGGGCCTGGCGTATCACACGAACCTGTCGAGCGTCGTCGTCTATGGCGGCGTTGATTCGGGTCCCCAGGAGCGCGGCTTGCGCGGCTCCGCGGACATCGTCGTGGCGACACCGGGGCGGCTGCTCGATCACATGGGCACGAACGCCACGAAATTCGAGAACGTCGAAGTGCTCGTGCTCGACGAGGCCGATCGGATGCTCGACATGGGCTTCTGGCCGAGCGTGCGCCGCATCGTCGCGTCGCTGCCTCCGAACCGGCAGACCCTGCTGTTCTCGGCGACAATGTCCGACGAAGTGGCGCAGTCGGCGAGCCAGATCATGCGCTCGCCGAAGATGATCCGCGTCGGCAGAGACGAAGGGCTCGCGAGCACCATCGAGCATGTCGGGCATCTCGTGCCCGCCGCCGAGAAGGCCGAGTGGCTCGCCAAGTTTCTCAAGCGGACGCACGGCACGAGCCTGGTGTTCGTGCGGACCAAGCGCGGCGCCGACAAGCTCGCGCGGCGGCTGTTGGCCGCCGGCATCAAGTGCGCCGCGATGCACGCCGATCGCACGCAGAGCGAGCGTTCGGCCGCGGTCGAAGGGTTCAAGTCTGGCCGGTTCCGCGCGCTGATTGCGACCGACATCGCGGCACGCGGCATCGACATCGAAGGCATCGGTCACGTGGTGAATTACGACGTCCCGCCGACCGTGGACGCGTACGTCCATCGCGTCGGACGCACGGGCCGCGCCGAGGCGGTTGGTACCGCGGTGACGCTGGTGGCGCCGGAAGAACTGGCGGCACTGCGCGCCATCGAAAAGACACTCGACGTCACATTCGCAGTGACCTAGGAGGCCATGACATGCGTAGATATGCGGCAGGAGATCGCGTTGTGCAGGCGCAGTACGGCGCAGGCACCATCGTCGATGTGAACGAGCACCACACGGTCATCGAGTTCGACGAGCACGGGACGCGCCGGTTTTCGACGCGCATTGTCGTCCTGGAGACGAGCAACACACCCGCGCCCGCGCGCAAGGCAAAAACGCGCGCGAAGAAGAAGGCTGCGGCACCTCAGTCGTAAGGAGGCGATTAGGAGCGTATGTCAGTCCGGTTATTCGTCGGCAATCTCCCGTACAGCGCCACCGAGGCGGATATCAGGCAGCACTTCGGAACGGTCGGCGATCCCGTGCAGGTCGTCATCCCGACCGATCGCGACACGGGCCGCCCCCGGGGGTTCGCCTTCGTCGACTACGACGATCGCGGCGTGGCGGAACGGGCGGTTCAACAGCTTCACGGCCAGCCGTTCAAGGGCAGGCCGCTCGCGGTCAGCGAAGCGCGCCCGCGCGAAGCGCGGCCGCCGATGGGCGCCGGAGGCTTCTCCAGCCCGCGGCCGCCGATGGGCGGTGGTCCGAGACCGCCGATGGGCGGCGGCCCCCCGGGCGGAGGAGACGGCGGACCGTACCGGCAGCCTCGCGGTGGCACCGACGGCGGCAGGAATTTCGGTCCGAACAAGCCGCCCAAAGGGCGCGGCGGCGCGAACTTCGCGAAGAACCGGAACCAGGAAGGGAAGGCCAAGGGCCCGCTGAAAGAGCGGCTCAGCGGTCGCATGTTCAGCGTCGAAGAGGACGCGCGGTTCCGCGACGAAGACGATGCCGGCATCGAGCCCGATCTCACGCTGAAAGACGAGGACATCGTCAAGGACGAGGACATCGTCAAGGACGACGAAGAATAAGAATAAGAGTCGAAAGAGTCGAAGGAGTCGCTACTCTCCACGAACCCGCCCTTCGACCTTGCTCGGGGCAGGCCACAGCTTCGCGGCTTGGTCGGCATCATGTCCGTACAAATCCTTCAAGAAGCGAACGCCTCCATCGTGCACCCATGCGGTCTTGTAAAGGATGTAGACCGGGATCTGTGTCTTCAGTTTGACGTGTTGTTCCTGCCCCGATCTCATCGCCGCGTCGATCGACTCCGCCGTCCACTCCGGCTGGTCGCGCAGCACGTACTGCGCGAGCTTGTGCGGCTCCTCGACGCGCACGCAGCCGTGGCTCAGCCCGCGCTCGATGCGGTCGAACAGCTTCGTCGCATTCGTATCGTGAAGGTAGACGTCGAAATTGTTCGGGAACATGAACTTCACGCCGCCCAGCGCGTTGCCGCTGCCCGGCTTCTGCCGGATGCGCAGGCCGCGTGCGTTCGACCAGTCCACCGACCCCGGATCGACCCTCTCGCCCGATTCGCTGACGACCTCCATGTTGTTGCGCGCGAGGAAGCCCGGATCGTTCTGCGCGCGCGGAATCGTTTCTTCCTGCGCGATTCCGGGAGGCACGTTCCAGTACGGGCTGAAGACGACGTGCGTCATCTCGTCGGCGAAGATCGGCGTCTTATTGTCGGGCGCTCCGACAACCACGCGCATCTCCATCACCGCCTTGCCTTGCTCGATGGCCTCGAGGCGGAAGTCGGGCACGTTCACGACGAAGTGGCGATCGGGCATGCGATCGGGCAGCCAGCGCCAGCGTTCGAGGTTGAGCTCCATCGTGCGAATGCGCTGTTCGACCGGCACGTTCATGGCGCTCGCGGTCACCGGATCGACGATGCCGTCGGGTTCGATGCGATGCCGCTCCTCGAAGCGCTTCACCGCGGCGACAACGGCGTCGTCGAAGACCGGACTCGTATTTTTCTCGTGCGACGGATCGAGGTCTCCTTCGATCGCCAGGCGCTGACGGAGCGTCGGCACGACGGGGGATTGCTGGTTGGGCTTGAGCGTTGTGTTGCCTGGAATCGACGGCCAGCCGCCCTTCGCGGCAATCGCGCGATAGCGGACGAGCGCCTTCTCGAGCTCGCGATATTCCGGGTGCTGCGGCTGCAGCCGATCCATCGCTCCCTCGAGATCGCTGTTGTTGACAGCGGACGTGAGCGCGACAACGAGGTCGGGTTTCTCGGGCTTCAACGTCCACAAGGACTGCAGCGCGCGCGGGTCGAGCCGTCCGCCCGTCAGATGGGCGAAGTAGCGCAGAAACACCGCAGTCGTTTTCACGTCGAGATCGGGTGCCTGCTCGGCAGAGATTTTCACGCTGTTGTCTGTCTGGCTTTCGATAGGCGCGTTGTAGAGCGCAGCCGGCAACCCGTGCGTGTCAGCGGCGCCAAGTGCCTTCGCAAATTCGCCGTACCGGCGCGAGGGGCGCTCGCCGTCGATCCAGATGAGCTGATAGTTCAGGTCTTTGTAGACGCGGCGCACGTGCTCGATCAGGCGCGTGCGTTCCGCGGGTGGAATCTGCGGGCCGGCAATGGCGCTCTCGAGTGCCTTTCCCTCGACCAGCGACTGCAGCGCGGCGTTGGCACCGGCGCTTCGCGAGATTCGATCCTGACAGCCCGAAGTGAGGGTGACGAGGCAAACGAGTGCGAATGTATGGATCTGTGTACACGAATGCTTCATGCGGGAGTGGTGTGCAAGAATCGTACGCGCTTTGCACCATGGGGCATCCAAGTGTTACATTAGATGTCTCGGTGCCACCACTCGAACTCAGTCTCGATATCACGCCCAGAGGCAGGCTCGACGTCATCGATGTTCGAGCGCAAGCCGCGGCCACATACGGCGACGTGTTCGAGCAGTACAACCGCTGCTTGTATTGTTCGCTGCACACGACGGCTGGATATCTGCCGCAAAGCTTCGCCGCGCGCCTCGGCTCGGGACCGCAGGCGGTGCGGCCGTACATCGATCTCTTCACCACCGTGTTTCCTGAAGGCGCGGGCTATCTCCACGACGATCTCGATCGCCGCACGGAGTTGACGGCCGAGCAGCGCCCCGTCGAGCCGACCAATGCCGATTCGCATCTCGCGTTCATCGGCAGCGGGCTTCGCGCATGCGTGTCCTACGTGACGCGGCGTCCGGGGCCGGTGTCGTTCATCGATCTCGACGGCGTGAACGCGGGACGGCCGCGGCGGCGCATGACCACGCTCGTGGGCTACGACAGCGAAATCGAAGTGGCGACGACGACGCTCTCCGTGCCGGTGTCGTCGACGCATCCCGTCGACGCCGTGAACCTGAAGGACTCGCGCCTCGGTTTGTACGATCAGCTCGACGAGCTCATCCGCACGCACGGTGTCGAGAAGGGGCGCGTGCGCCTCAGCCTCGGCTCCGGCGAGCAGTTCGCGAGCCTGACCGTCAACGAATACGAAACGCTGCTGATGCGATATGACCTCGCGGAAGTGCTCAAGAACCCGCTGCGGTTCGCCGCTCAGAAGGCGAAGCACGCGTGGGACGATCCGCGCGCGGTGCCGTCGAAGGCGATCGATTACGCGAAGTACGATCTCGTCCGCGCGGTGAACCGCCTTGTCGATGCGCTCGGCCTCGCGGAGTCGGCGTTCGAGCGTGTGTTCTCGCAGGCGCTGGCCGTGCCCGCGTCGCGGTTCCTCCGCATGAAGCGCTCGGTCGATCTGCTCGTGTCCGACACCAAAACAGCGGGACGCGGCGCCGTCGTCGAGGGTGCCTACCAGGCACCCATCATGGTGCAGTGGCGCAAGGCGGCGCGCGGCGAACGGCAGGTGTCCGTCACGCTCACCCGCTTCGTGTAACTCGCCCGCCCCGGTACAAATCGATACATAAAACCGAACGCCACGGCCGCCCACGCGGTCCACGATCGTGCTATTGTTCGGGCAAATTCCCTTGTGTTTTCGGCGCTGGAGGACGTTCCATGAAGAAGCTTGTACTGCTGATGTGTCTCGTCGCGTCGGTGGCCATCGTCGCGCAGCAGCCGCGGCGGGGTGGTGGCGCGGCGGCCCCTCGCGGCGCGGAGCCGCCGCATCCGTCAGGAGTGCCGTCGAAAGCGCCCGAGCAGGGCTGGGTGGGCGAGGCGTGGAACCCGCACGAAGGCGGACTCCTGCGCGTGAAGGTGCATTTACGGTTCGGCGTCGAGGCGCCCGTCGGCGCGCGAGGCAAGGAGGGTGCGTGGAAGCCGATGCCGGCCGGCTGGTACTTCGGCCGTGTGTCGATGGTCGCCAACGATCTCCAGAGCAACGTCTACGTGCTGCATCGCAACACTGACATCGACCCGCTCGTCGTGTTCGACGCCGAAGGCAATTACCTGCGCTCGTGGGGCAAGGGTGTGATTGCCGACTCGCACGGCATCCGTGTCGATCGCGAGAACCACGTCTGGGTCGTCGATCGTGCCGGCGCGATCCTCAAGTACACGACGACAGGGCAGCTGCTCATGACCATCGGCACCAAAGGTGTGCGCGGCAACGACGACAAGTCGTTCGGCAGCCCGACCGACCTCGCGTGGGACTCGCAGGGGAGCATCTACATCGCCGACGGATACGGCAACAGCCGCGTCGCGAAGTTCGACAAGAGCGGCACATACGTGATGTCGTGGGGAACGCCTGGCTCGGGCCCGAGCCAGTTCCGCACGGTGCACTCGATTCAGTTCGACTCGAAGGATCGCGCGTACGTGAGCGATCGCGAGAACAACCGCATCCAAATCTTCGACACCAATGGCAACCTGCTGAAAATCTGGAACCATCTCGGCTCGACGCAGGGCATCTGGATCTCGCCGAAAGACGAGATGTACATCCTGACGCACCGCAACAACGTCGAGAACATCACGGCCGACACGCTCGCCGGCCGCCTGATGAAGATCGATCTGGAAAGCGGACAAGTGCTGGGCTCGATGGAATCGCCGGGTCACTCAGTGAACGGCGCGCCTAACGGCGATATTTTCGTCGCAAGCCTGACGGGGAATGTGCTGAGATGGATGCCGCACCCGGAATTTACGCGCTCGCACTAACTCAGAGCGCGTAAATTCCGGGAGGGAAGAGGGAAGAGGGAAGAGGGAAGAGGGAAGAAATACCGCTGCCTTTTTCCCTCACCCCTCACCCCTCACCCCTTCGCGAACGCTCAGAATCCAGGCGTGAGCGAGAACCCCCAGATCCAACCCCTACCCGGCCGATCGAATGGTCTCGCGTAGTCGATCTGCGCGGTGGCGAAGCCGAGCAGGTTGGTGCGGAGCGTGATGCCGCCGCTCGTGACGGGCTCGCGGGTGCCGCCGTTGAAGAACGACGGCTTCTGCCCCTTGTTCCACGTGACGCCGCCGTCGAGGAAGAACGCGACTTCAACAGGCAGCGGACCATACATGTTCTGACCGACACCGAACGGCCGCAGCAGCGGGAAACGGAACTCGATGTTCCCGACCAGCATGCGGCTGCCGACCAGCCGATCGAAGGTCGGGCACGACTCGCTCGAGGCGCACTCGCCGGCGCTGAACGAATTGACGCCGTAGCCGCGCACGAATTCCGGATATCCCATGAACAGCGGCATCAGCCGCTCGTCCTGGCTGCCTGCGCCGTAACGGCCGTAGTGCAAGCCACGCACGGCGATCGTGTAGAACCGCGCCGGCATGAAGTACTTGCGCATGTCGGCCAGTGCTGTCGTCATCTGGAGATCGCCGAATATCGGCGCGACTTCGAATCGCGACCGCTGTCCGGCGACAGGACTCGTCGCGCCGAAGAGCGAGCTGTCGGTGACGAGCGCCGTGCTGACCGATGACATGTTCAGCGCGGGCGCCAGCGGGGAGGTCTCGTTCGTCTCGTCGATGATGCGATTGGTGCGCTGCGAGATGAACGTGGTCAGGATCTGCTCATCGAATGACGTGCGGGTGAATCCGCCGCCGAACTCGATGCGTGCCGTCTGGCTGAACGGATAGGCCAACATCCCGCTGACGCCGCGGTTGACCTGCCGCTGGATGATCGTCTGATCGAGCAGCACGGGCTCGCCGTTGATGACACGCTGGTCGATGGCATATCCCCCGGCGATGTACGGAGACTGTTCAACGGCGAAGCCCCAGTTCCATCGTTTCGACAGGTTGGTGTAGGCCACCACCGCACCGGCGTTCTTCGCGAGATCCCCGGCACCGCCACCGTACGTGTCGGCGCTGACCTGTGCGTACAGGTTGTGATTGCCCAGCATGTCGCTGAAGTTGAACGCGATGCCCCCGCCCACCATACCGCCGAACCGATCGACGCCGGCCGAGATGTAGGGCTGGCCGACCGTATCGAGCGAGAGACCGCCTTTGTACTCCTCGGCCTGACCTTCGGCGGCGGGCAGACCCGTGGAGGGATCGGCCAGGATGCGCGCGATCGCCGATTCTCGCGCGACCGGCGGCAGCGTGGCCGCCTGCAGCCGCGCGACACTCGACGTCAGCGGCGTGCCGGCGAGCTGCTGCGGAGAATCGATGATGTAGATGTGGTGACTGCCGTCCTCGTAGGCGCTGATGGCCAGCGTGCGCGCGTCGATGGCCGACGAGATCGCCGGGCTGAGCGCGGTGATGCCGCTGATGCCGCTGTCGACGTTCGTCACCTGCGCCAGTGCGCCGGACTGCAGATGGACGCGGTAGATGTTGCTGATGCCGTTCTGATCGGACACGAAGAACAGGCTTCGGCTGTCGGGGGTCCACTGCGGGTTGATGTTCTTCCCCTGTGCGAACGTCGACACGGGCGAGATGCGGCCTGACGCCACGTCGAGCATCGCGAGCCGGTAATCGCCCGCGCTCAGCAGCTTCGCGTTCGTCGTGAAGCGATCGGTGACGAAGGCGATGGTGTCCCCATCGGGCGACCAGGCCGGCTGGAGATCCGCATACAGGTCGCTCGTAGTCCGCTTCACGGATCCTGCCGTCAGGTCGTAGATGAACAGGTCGGAATCGCCGCCGACCGTTGCGGAGAACGCGATCGACTTCGCGTCGGGCGACCATGTGGGATTGAGAATTTCTCCGACTTCGGGAATCTCGATTTCGCGGGCGACGTCGCCGTCAGCCACGTCGAGAATCGCCAGCACCGCCTTGCCGGCGTGCACGCCGCCGATGACGAACTGGCGGCTGTCGGGCCTCCACGATCCGGCGGAGCCGATGAACTGCAGACTGGTGAAGTGCGAGTCGAGCGCGGTGTCGACGAGCTTGCGCACGATGCGTCCGGTCGTCGCATCCGCGAGATAGAGGTCGATCGAAAACAGATCGCGCGACGAAAAAAAGACGATGTGCTTGCCGTCGGGGCTCAGCGACGGAGAGACGTTGGTCGCGTTTCTCGTCGTGTCGTTCGACGTGAGGCCGCGCCCGAACGTGTGCGCGCGCGCCGTGGCGCCCATCACCGGCCCGTACTGCTCGCGGATCGCGGCGTGCCAGCTGGCCGAGAGCTCTTTGTCGTCGACGAGCGCCGCCTGCTCGAACGCGACGATCGGATCGCCCGACCGTACGGCGCTTCGATATACCTGGCCGAGCAGGTCGTCGCCATACTTGCCGCCGAAATACGCCCAGATGGCCTGGCCCCAGCGGTACGGAAAGAACTTGCCGCTGTCGAGGTCGTCGATGCCCGGCAGCTCTTCCTTGCGCGTCGCGTCGCGCAGCCACATGGCGGTGTGCGGATCCACAGGTCCGATCGACAGATACTCAGCCAGCCCTTCGACGAACCACAGCGGCAGCGCCTCGATGCCGGCCGCGGAACCGCCCCCTTGCTGACGCCGGGCGGAGATGTCGTATTGGAATGCATGTACCAGCTCATGGCCGAGTACATGGTCAGTTTCCGCGAGGGTCCCGGCAAGCGGCAGCACCACGCGGCGCTTCAACCCTTCGGTGACACCGCCGGTCCCTTCGCCGAGCATGCCGCCGACCACGTTCGTCTGTTCGAAGTCGGGATGCGAGGCATAGAGGACGAGGGGCTGTCGCGTCGACATCTCGTGCTCGAACACCTGCGACAGCCGCGCGTACCAGCGTTCGGCCATGCGGCCCACGCGGGCGGCGCCCTCCCGTTCTTCCTCGTAGAAATAGACATCGAAGTGATCCGTCTTGAGCACCTCGAACGTGAATTCCTTGTATTGAACCTTGTTGCGCCCGAAATACTGGGCCTGCGCGGGCGAGGCGGTTGAAAGGACGAAGAGGATGACCGACAGACCGGCGAGCGGAATTCGGCGAAGCATCTGCCGCATGGGGAGCTCCTGGAAAATTGAAGGCGTGAACATCCGACTTCAGGTAAGCCAGATTCGCGCCAACTACACACCGTTCAGTTTTCTGAGGAATTTCGTACGAAAGGCGCGGAACTGTCCTCTGCGCCGGTCAATCGAACAGGAGATAAGGAGGTCAGGAGACTAAGGAGGCTCGTCTTAACACGGAGGCACAGAGACACGGAGTTTCACGGAGTTGGCATTTCTCCGTGGGCAGCGTCAGGTCCTCCGTGGGATGAGCATCGACGTCGTGGGCCGCGAGGCGGCCCACGCGGCGCGACGTCGATGCGGTGCTCCGCGGCTCCGTGTTGAAACGTCTGAGATCTTCGCGTCTGTTTTCCGAAAGAAGAGCCTCCTAATCTCCTGGTCTCCCGTTCAAGATTAGAGGATGCGCATCCCGAGGGCAGACAGCGCCAGCTCGGTGCCGAGCTCGGCGGTGGTGTTGCGGATGTCGAGGGTCGGGTTCACTTCGACCAGGTCCAGCGCCAACAGCGACCCGGACTCGGCGATCATCTCCATCAGCAAGTGGGCCTCGCGATAGTTGAGGCCCCCTTTGACCGGCGTGCCGACCCCCGGCGCGATGGCGGGGTCGCACACGTCGAGGTCGAACGACACGTGGATGCCCGCGGTGCCGCTGGTCACCGCCTGCAGCGCCTGAGATGCGACGGCGGCCACGCCGAGACGATCGATGTCTTTCATCGTGTACACGTGCACGCCCGAATCGCGTACGAGCACTTTTTCGCGCTCGTCGAGGTTGCGCACGCCAATCAACGCGGTGTGCTGCGGAAGCACGGTCGGGGAGAAACCGCCGATGGAGGACAGCTCCGCGGGTTCGGGACCGAGCAGCGCGGCGAGCGGCATGCCGTGGACGTTGCCGCTCGGCGTGCTCGCCGGCGTGTTCATGTCGCCGTGCGCATCGATCCACAACAGTCCGAGCGGCTTGCCCGCGGCACGCGCGTGTGCGGCCGATGCGGCCACCGATCCCGCGCCGAGGCTGTGATCGCCGCCGAGCACCAGCGGAATCGCGCCTTCCTCGATCGACGCGCGCACCGTCTGATACAGGCGATCGCACACCTTGGCGATCTCTCGAATGAACTTCTTCTTCGGGTCGCCGTGCTTTGTGGTTTCGGGAATCGGGGACGGCAGATCGCCGCGATCGGTGACGACCCGGCCGAGCGCCGCGATCTGTTCGCGGAGCCCGGCAATGCGAAACGCCGACGGTCCCATGTCCACGCCGCGGCGGCTGCCGCCCATGTCGAGGGGAACGCCGATTAA
>CAYHHH010000001.1:123878-169330 GCA_964356125.1 uncultured Bifidobacteriaceae bacterium
GCGGTGGTGTCGCCGTCCTATCCGCGCAGCGCGCCGTTCGTCATGGCACGCGGCGAGGGGGCCTGCGTCGAGGATGTCGACGGCAACGTGTACCTGGATTTCTGCGCCGGTATCGCGGTGGCGGCGACGGGGCACTCCCATCCCGACGTGGTTCGCGCCGTCACCGAGCAGGCGTCGAAGTTCCTGCACATTTCCACCGACTACTATCACGAGCCACAGGTCGCCCTCGGTGAGATGCTCGCCGAGATTGCGCCGTTTGGCGACCGCGCGCGCACCTTCTTTTCGAACTCTGGCACCGAGGCGGTCGAGGCGGCCATCAAGCTGGCGCGATACCACACCAAGCGGTTCAACATCATCGCGTTTCTCGGGTCGTTTCATGGCCGCACCCTGGGGTCGCTCGCCATGACCTCGAGCAGGACCGTGCAGCGTCGCGGGTTTGGACCGATGGCGCCCGGGGTGTTTCACGCGCCGTATGCGAACCCCTACCGATGTCCCATCGGTGCGAGCGATGCCGACAGCTGCACCCGCGAATGCCTCGGGTACATCGAACGGCAAATCCTCACGCACCTCGTGTCGCCAGACGAGGTTGCCGCGATTCTCGTCGAGCCGATACAGGGCGAAGGCGGATATGTCGTCCCGCCGCCGGAATTCCTTCAGGGGCTCGCGGCGATCGCCGCCCAGCACGGCATGCTGTTCATCGTGGACGAGGTGCAGTCGGGGATCGGGCGCACGGGCAAGATGTTCGCGATCGAGCACGCCGGCGTGAAGCCCGACATCATCATCGCGGCGAAGGGCATCGCGTCAGGACTGCCGATGGGGGTGACGATCGCGCGCGAGGACGTCATGGATTGGCCGGTCGGCGCGCATTCCAATACGTTCGGCGGTAACCCCGTGGCGTGCGCGGCGGCGATGGCGACGCTGAAGCTGGTGCGCGAAGGGCTGATGCAGAACGCCGCCGACGTGGGGCAGTTTCTCCGCAAGGCGCTCGAAGGGCTCGCCGAGCGGCATCGCCTCATCGGCGATGTGCGCGGGTGCGGCCTGATGATCGGGATCGAACTGGTGCGCAACCGGCAGACGAAAGAGCGCGCCGGCACCGAGCGCGATGCGCTGGTCATGGCCGCGTTCCGTCGCGGGCTGCTCGTGCTCGCCGCCGGCGCCAACACCGTGCGCCTTTCGCCGCCGCTCGTGATCACCAAGGAGCACGCGCAGACGGCGGTGTCGATTCTCGACGAGGCGCTGGCCGAAGTTTCCAACTCTTAAGGTTTTAGTTGACAGCCGCGGTGCCGCGGCGTACGCTGATGAAGTCTTAATTCATTAGGTGCATGAGAATGACGGACTGATGCCGCGCCCCCCATCACGCACGATGACCGATGGCGAGCTCCGCCTCATGCGCGTGCTCTGGGACAAAGGGCAGGCGACCGTCGGGGAAGTCGTGGACGCGCTGAACACGCGGCCGAAGCCTGCGTACAACACGGTGCTCACGCTGCTGAGGATCATGGAGAAGAAGGGCTACGTCTCGCACCGCAAGGACGGCCGCGCGTTCATCTTCGTGCCGATGGTCGACCGCGCCGACGCGAGCCGCAGCGCCCTGCATACGCTGGTCAACCGGTTCTTCGATGGATCGCCGAGGCTGCTCATGCTGAATCTGCTCGAAGATGCGCAGTTGTCTCCTGAGGCTCTCAAACAGCTGAAGGAGCGCATCGAGGAGGCCTGATGACGGCATGGCTGCTGACATGGCTGTGGCAGGGTACTGCGCTCGCCGGTGGTGTCGCGGTCGCGCTGGCGTGCGCGCCTCGCGTGAACGCGGCGACACGACACCTTATATGGTGGGGCAGCCTCGCAGCGCTGGCCTGTCTTGGCTGGGCCAGTTCACCGTATGTCGCAGTGACAGCCCTAAAGGGCTGTGCCACCGGCACAACCCAGACTGCCACCAGCACACAGCAGCGAGCAACAGGTGGCACAGGGCTTCAGCCCTGTCCTGTGGCAGAACCGCTTCTGTACGTTCCTTCGGCCCCCGATCTCCTCGTCACACTCTTCCTCGGCATCTGGGCGGCCATCGCGCTGGTGAGCCTGCTGCGCCTGCTCCCCGGCCTTCGCGGCGTGTACGCGCTGCGGGATCGCTGCGAACCGTTTCCCGCACGCGTCGAGTCGCGGCTTCCGCTCTGGCTCGACGCACGCGCCCGTGGCCGCCGCGCACAATTAATGATCTGTGACGCCGTGCCAGGTGCGACCGTGCTTGGCTTCGAGCGTCCGTGCATCGCCATCCCGTCTTCGCTCGTCGAGGGGCTCACGATCGATGAGCTCGATCAGGTGATTCTTCACGAGCACGCGCACGTGCAGCGTCGCGACGACTGGTCGCGGCTTGCGCAGACGCTGCTGTTCTCTGTCCTGTGGGTGCATCCGGCGGCCCTGTTCGCGTCGCGCGCGTTGAGCCGCGAACGCGAGATGGCGTGCGACGAATGGGTCGTGGCGCGCACCGGCCAGCCGAAGGCGTACGCGAGATGCCTGGCGCGCGCCGCCGAGTTGCGGCTGCAGATGCGAGGCGGCCCGGCGCTCGTGCCGGCGCTCGTCGGCGGCCGTCACGAGCTCGCGCGGCGCGTCGATCGCCTGCTCGCGATGCCCGCGACGCCAGGACGCACCATCTCGCTCGGTGCAGCGGCCGTTGCCGCGTGCGCGATGATGTTGGTGTCAGTGCAGTTGCACCGCGTGCAATTCGCGGAAATTGCGGAGATCGTATTGCCGCGGGTGTCAGCGCCGTTGAGGGCGGTCTATAAGAGCACGGCCACGGTCCGCCTGTCCGCCGCCGCTCGCCCAATGCAGGCGAGCTTTGGCGAGACCCGCCCTAGCCTTGGCGAAGGCGGGAAGGCGGACCCTACCTACGATGAGCCCAACGCACCCAACGCACCTGACGCCCCCAACGCACCTAGAGCCCTCGCACCTCTCGCACCCAGCCTGTCCGCGCGCACGTTTCCGGGCGCGTACGACAGCCCCAACGCACTTGTCGCCCCTAACGCCCCTAACGCCCCTAACGCCCCTAACGCCCCTAACGCCCCCAACGCACATAGAGCTCTCGCACGTCTCGCACCCAGCGTGGCAGCGACCGCCAAAAGAACCAGCCTCGGCATCGCCGGTGTCTTCACTCGCGCCGGAGCGTCGCTGGCGCGGAGCTTCTGATGCGTATCAGACTTCTCTGCGCGATCGCGCTCGTCATCACATCCCAGTCCATCGGTGCAGGTCCCGCCGCGATTGGGCCGGGCGTGCCTGCCGAGATTCCCGGCCGCGATCTGCCGGTCGTGCGCGAGCACACCTACAGAATGGCCGGGAAGATTCGCATCCTGCTGTTGTGGGTGGGGCGGGATGACGTGGGGTCTGGCGTCATCACGTGGCGCGGCGCGGGCGACGAGAAGGCGATTGAGCTGCTTATCGGATCCGATCCGGCGCGCGCGCCGGGCCAGCTCAACAAATGGGGATATCTCGTCGAAGCGATGCGCGGCGCGGAGTCGTCTGTCGTGGGGCTCGTCTCGCAGGAGAACGACGATCGGTTGAGCGACGTGAAGGCCGGCTTGAAGACGCGGAAAGAGCAGCGCGCGTTCGACACGATACGCGGGCACGTCGCGGCGACCGAAGGCACGGCGCGCGTCGGCACCCTCCACGCGCCGAGCGAGCTGACCTATCACGACGCCGACACGGTGCTGCGCGACGTGCTCGCCGAGACCACACTGCCCGTGAAGCAGGTCGCGCGGGCGGGCGACGTTCGCCCGGGATTTCTGACGTCGTTGACGGAGCTGCTCGCGTCAAGCATTGATGCAAGAAACTACAACCGTCGAATCCCATACATCCACGGCGATCGCCTCTACCAGCTGCGGCTCATCGAGGCGACTCCTCTTGCCCGATTCGAGCGCGACGGGCGGACCTGGCAGAACGTCGTGCGCGGGCGCTTTGAAACCGGCGAAGCGGGAAACCGCTCGGGCACGCGATTCGAGCTCGTGTATGGGGCATCGGGCGCGCTGGCGGGCGTCCCCATCCTGATTTCCTATCAACCAAAGTGGTGGCTTCAAGTAGACTTGGTGCTCAATTCATGAGCATTCACCTCGTCAATCCCAGCGATATCTCGTTCGGCACAGCGGTCATCACGCCGCGATGGCTCTACGTGCTCGCGGCGGCGACGCCGCGCGAGTATGGCGACCCCCGCGTGGTCGACGAAACGCTCGACCCTATCGACTTCGACAGCATCGCGAGCGGCGATATTGTCGGCATCGGCATACACACGTTCAACGCGCTGCGCGGCTATGAGATCGGCCGCGAGGCGCGCAAGCGCGGAGCGACCGTCATCTTCGGCGGCATTCACCCGACGCTCCATCCTGAAGAGTCGTACGAGCTCGGCGGCGCGCACGCGGTCGTGAAAGGTGACGGCGATCTCATCTGGGCGTCGGTGCTCGCCGATCGCGAACAGGGACATCTGCAGACGTTTTACGACGGCGGACGCGTCAGCGGGACGACGTTCCAGCCCGCGCGGTGGGATCTGCTGCCCGCCGACAAGTACATGTGGGGCTCGGTGCAGACGCTGCGCGGATGCCCGAAGCACTGCTCGTTCTGCTCCGTGTGGAGAACCGACGGCCAGCAGCCGCGGCAGCGCGCCGCCGATGCGGTCGTTCGCGAGATCGTCGAGCTGCGGCGCATGGGTTTCCGGTTCATCCTCCTCTCCGACGACAACTTCTACCCGGTGTCCATGGAAGATCTGCGGCTTGCGGAGCGGCAGGGCAACACCGCACGCATCGAAGCGCTCAACGAGATTCGCCGCGAGCGCTTCGAGCTGATGGAGCTGCTCGCGAAGCTGCCCGACGATCTGGTGTTCTACACGCAGATCACGATGGAAGCGGCCGAAGATCCCGAGTTCCTCAAGGCGATGAACAAGGCGAAGATTCGCGGCGCGCTCGTCGGTGTCGAGTCAGTGACGGCGGAAGGCCTGAAGGCGGTCTTCAAGGACTTCAACTACGCCGGCGACAAGCTCGTCACGCGGCTGAAGGAATTCCGGAAACACGGCGTGCACATCCTGGGGTCGTTCATCTTCGGGTTGCCGACCGACAAGGAAGACACGTTCGCCGCGACGGCCGAGCTCGCGCAGAAAGCCGACATCGCGTTTGCGCAGTTCGTCATGCTGACGCCGTTTCCGGGCACCGTCGATTTCGCGAAATGGGAAGAGCAGATGGCGTCCGATCCGACGCGGATTGCCGGCTATCCGCTGACGCGCTTCTGGCTCATTCCGCGCGACCAGCGGCCGAAGGTGCACACGCCACATCCGATATTGTCGCCCGAGCAGATTCGCCGAGGCACGCAGTCGGTGTGGGATCGCTTCTACAGCATCCCCGCGATCTGGGAGCGTGCGAGCATCATCAAGTCGATGCGCGGGCGGCTGCTGTTCGTGATGATGTCGAAGCTCTACCGGCAGATGTATGCGAACACGGGCATTGCGACAGACAGCGCGCGTGTGACACGGTCGGCGAACTGGGCCCGCTGGATCGCGCGCAATGCGCGCAGGTTCTTCGTGGCGTCGCCCATGCCGGATTTGCAGGTTCCCAATTAGACAGGGCACGTAGGGCGGGTCCTGTTCTGAGGACCCGCCGCCGGGTCTACAAAGCAAGACCCGGCCTACGTCTCCGCACCTTGACACGTCCCGCCCAAATCGTAAGAGTACCCGTCCATGAGACGTAAAACCTTCGTTCTGTGCACGGCGCTGGTGTTGGCGTGTATCGCGGCGCCTCACGCGCAGCGCGGAACGGCGGGGCCTGTGACGGCGATCGTCGGCGCGCGCCTCGTCGACGGCACCGGCGCCGCGGCCGTGAACGATTCGGTCATCGTCGTGAACGGCGACCGCATCACCGCGGCGGGCCCGCGCGCGCGGGTGCAGGTGCCGCAGGGCGCGACGGTCGTGAACGCGTCCGGCAAGACCGTGATGCCCGGCCTCGTCGACGTGCACTGCCATCTCAATCAGCCCGCAGACGTGATGCGGAAGCTGCTGCCCGTCGCCCTGAACTGGGGCGTCACGACCCTCCGCATGACGGGGAACGACAAGCCGGAAATCATGCACGTGTATGCCGACGCGAAGGCGGGGACATTCCTGTCGCCGCGCGTGTATACCGCCGGGCAGGGATTCAACCTCACGGGACCGTATCCCGGTGCGCCGACGCTGAAGCCGACGACCCCCGAAGAGGCGCGTAAAGGCGTGCAGGCGCACAAGGCGCTGAACGTCGACTTCATCAAGCTCTGGATGGGCGACAAGGGTTTCACGCCGGAAGTCGTCTCTGCAATCGTCGACGAAGCGAAGAAGCAGAACATCCCGATCGTCGCCCACATCGGCAACGTCGCGCAGGTGCGGCAGCTTGCCGAGATGGGGGTCACCGACTTCATGCACGAAGCGCGCGACGGCATGAACCCGGAGTTCATCGCGTACGCGAAATCGAAGGGCCTGTCGTTTGCGCCGACGCTCGGCCAGGGGCAGTCTCGCTGGTACTACTACGAGCATCCCGGGATTCTGACGCTGGATCCGAAGTTCGACGGTTTTTACGCGCGCGGGCGCGCGATGCTGAACGATCCGGCGCGCCGCCAGCAGATCATGGGCGCTCCCGACTTTGCGGAACAGAAGCAGCGCTTCAAGGACAACAACTATCCGTTCATCAAGATGATGCACGACGCCGGCATCCGCATCGTCACCGGTACTGATTGTGGCGCTGAGGCTTCCCAGACAACTCCGGTGGGACATACAACCCATCAAGAAGTGCACATGTTCGTCGAGGCTGGGATGACGCCGGCGAGCGCGCTTCGCGCCGCGACGCTCGACGCCGCGCGCGTGCTCGAGCGGACGGAAAACCCGAGCTACGGATCGATTCAGGCCGGCAAGATCGCCGATCTCGTCGTGCTGAACGCCGATCCGATAGCCGATATCAACAACACCATCAAGATCGATCGCGTCATGAGGGCAGGCAGATGGGTTCAATAACAGTCAGGCCGGATATCTACGAGAAGCACCGATCCCTGTTTGGCGACAAGGCCGTCAACGGGCGGCGGGTCAACGTCGACGAGCTGATCGCGCAATTGACGCGCGACACGAAGAGCGAGTTCCGCTCGCTGCTCAGTGCGCGGCACGTGCTGCAGGATCAGGTGGGGCGCCGCGAGCGCACCTATACGTTTCTGGCGCCGGACACCAAGATCAGCGACGCCGACGGCCACACCGCGAGCGTGCGCGAGATCCGACAGGGGATGCTCGACGGATTTTTCGGGCGCAAGACGCCGCAGGCGTGGCGATTGAATCCCAGCGTGCCGATTCCGACGGACACGATGCGGCCCGGCCTCGAAGGCACAGGACCCGCGATCGATCTCGGGATGGCGATGGGCGCGCTCAATACCGGCGCCGCCTCGTGGATGTGGGACTGGGAAGACGCGGGCGGCGATTACAAAGACCAGCTCTATCAAGCGTGGGAGAACCTGCGCGATCTGCTCGCGCATCAGTGGGTCGGCAAGCCGTTCGTGCATCCGTCCAAGAAACAGGCCGGCAAGCCGCGCGAGTACACGATCGATCTTCCGCCCGAGAAGTGGCCGACGATCTTTCATCGCGTGCCCGGCCTGCATCTCCAGAACCGGCAGATCTCGCTCGACGGGGAACAGGTGCCCGCCATCATCCCGGCGCTGCTCATGCACGCCGTGAACAACTACGACACGCAGAAAAAGCACGGCTCGGGCGTCTACTACTACGTGCCGAAGATTGAAACATGGCAGGAGGCGCGCCTCGTGTCGAGCCTGCTGAAGAAGGTCGAAGAGGCGCTGGGCCTTCCGCGCGGCACGCTGAAGATCAAGATGCTGAACGAGCGCGCCGAGTACGCGCTGCAGCAGGAAGCGATCATGTGGGTGCTGCGCGAGAACCTCATCGGCCCGAACGTCGGGCGGTGGGATTATCTGAACAGCCGCGAAGAGATGTTCCGCCACGACCCGGCGATGGTGATTCCCGATCCGAACACGGTGACGATGACCGAGCCGTCGCTGTCGTACTACACCATGCGGAACGCGCTGCTCGCGCTGCTCGCGGGGGGCATGCCGA
The DNA here is from genome assembly GCA_964356125.1 of uncultured Bifidobacteriaceae bacterium. GTDB lineage: Bacteria > Acidobacteriota > Vicinamibacteria > Vicinamibacterales > JAMQPK01 > JAMQPK01. The sequence goes on from CAYHHH010000001.1 coordinate 131,971, forward strand.
TCGGCGGCATGGCGGCGCAGATGCAGAATCCTCAGGCGCCCGAGAACGATCCGAAGGCGCTGCGCGACATCTGGTTCGACAAACTGCGCGAGCGGTTGACCGGCCTGTTCAAGATCGGCGGGAAGGTGCACGACACCTACCGGCAGAGCTGGGTGGCGACCATCACGCCGTCGTACGTCGAAGCGGGGCGCGAGGCGCTGGTCACCGACGTCGACAGTCTGCAGCCGGTCGTCGACAAGCTGAAGCCGGAAGAGAGGAAGCGGCTGGAGGATCTCGGGCTGCTGAAAGACGGGACGATCGCCCCGCTCGAGCTGGCGGAGGCCGATCTCACGCCTGAGAAGCTGTTTTCAGAAGAGGCGCGGAAGCGGCTGCTGTCGAGGCCGCAGGGCCCGACGACCGAAGACGGGCTTCGCTATGCGATGTACATGTCGACCGAATTCATGTACCAGCAGCTCCTCGGCAACAACGCCGCCGCCATTTTCGATCCGCGCACCGGCCTGCGGTTCATGAACGATCTGGCGACGTACGAGATCTTCTGGCACTTTCTATATCTCACCGTGCTGCACGGCGTCGAGCTGACGGCCGACGGGAAGTACTCGAAGGCCGGCGATCGCGTCACGCCGGAATTGTTCATAAAGCTGCTCGATGAGCGGCGCGAGACGGTGAAGGAGCTGTTCAAAAAGCTGGGGACCGTCTACGAGAAGACGAACGCCGAGCTGGTGCTGTCGGTGCTGAAGCGGCAGGTTGTCGACGAGAAGCCGGACGGCCGGCTCGTGCCGCAGCCGAGATGGATCAAGTACGGCTCGCGCGTGCTGCTGTCGATCATCGAAGAGTCCGACGCCGATCGGACGGTGATTCTGGACGCCATTTTCGAGGGCAATCGCGCAGAGTTGTCCGGTAGAGCCCTGCGGGCGTACGACTTCGTGTACGACGCCCGAGAGGACTCACCGCAGAACGCGGCATGACCGGGAAGCCGCCCAAGGCGGAAGACGTCGCGCCGGTCGTCTACGACGAGCTTCGCCGCGTGGCGGCCGCATACATGCGGCGCGAGCGGCCGGGGCAGACGCTGCAGGCGACGGCGCTCGTGCACGAGGCCTACCTGCGGCTCGCGCAGGCCGGCACGCCGTGGCACGACCAGCGTCATTTCGTCGGCATCGCCGCGCGATCGATGCGGCAGATTCTGGTCGAGCGCGCCCGCTCCCGCGGGGCGCAGAAGCGCTGGGGCGGCATGAACCGCGTCTCGATCACCGACTCGCTGCCGCTCGCCGCCGATCCCGAGACGATGCTGCCGGCGCTCGATGAAGCGATCACGAAGCTGGAACAGCTCGACGCCGAGCAGGCGAAGATCGTGGAGCTGCGGTACTTCGCGGGTATGAGCGTCGAAGAAGCCGCTGACGTCATGGGCATGTCGCCCGCGACGCTCAAGCGCCGCTGGTCGCTCGCGCGCGCCTGGCTCTTCCGCGAGCTGAGCCAGTGATGCTCCTACGCGACCCATCATGAATGCCGAGCAGCGTCGACGCGCGCGCGATCTCTTCGAGCACGCGCTCGAGCACGAGCCTGCGGATCTGGTCCGCTGGCTCGAGGACGCAGCGCCGGACGATTCCGTCGTCCGCGCCGAAGTGCGCTCGCTCCTCGACCATCACTCACGCGCCGGCGCGTTTCTCACTCAGCCGGTAGCCGAGGCCGCTCCGCATCTGCTCGAAGAAGAGCACACACTGGAACCCGGAACGATGCTCGGCTCGTACACCGTCGTGCGTGAGATCGGGCGCGGCGGCATGGGCCGCGTGTACCTGGCCTCGGACGGCCGGCTCGGCCGTACCGTCGCGCTCAAAGCGCTGGCGCCGCAGCTGACGCGTGAGCCGATTCATCGCGAGCGCCTGCGGCGCGAAGCGCGGGCCGCGGCGGTGTTGACGCACCCCGGCGTCTGCACGGTGTACGCGCTGGAGGAGCTCGAAGGCGAGCTCTACATCGCAACGGAGTTCGTCGAAGGGCGGACGCTGCGCGACGAGATCGCCGACGGGAAGCGGCCCACGATTGAGACGATCGTCGCCACCGCGCACGATCTCGCCTCGGCGCTGGCGAGCGCACACGCCAAGGGCATCACGCATCGCGATCTCAAGCCGGAAAATGTCATGCGCACGCGTGACGGCCGCATCAAGGTGCTCGACTTCGGTCTCGCGCGCGTCGAAGCGGGCCCCGGCGGTATCGCCGCCACGCTGACGGCGCCGATGCCCGGCGGCATCGCCGGCACGCCGGCGTACATGTCGCCCGAACAGATCGAGGGGCGCACCGCGGGGCCCACCGCCGATGTGTTTGCGTTCGGCGTGCTGATGTACGAATGGATCTCGGGACGCCACCCCTTTCAGGGCGGGTCTGCGCTGGCGACCCTCGCGCGCGTGCTCGACAGCACACCCGATCCGCTGACGACCCACGCGCAGGTACCGAAGTGGCTCTCTGACGTCATCGACCGGTGCCTGCGGAAACCGGTGAACGAGCGGTACAGCTCGGCGTCGGAGCTGCTGCCGGCGTTCGATCATCCCGCCATCGTGACGCGAGAGCCGTCACTGCGTAGCAGCACGTGGTGGCGCACGCATCAGGCGGTCGCGATCGTGCTCTATACGATTGCCGCGGCGCACGCGTGGCAGATCAAGGAATGGTTCCGCGAGCCGATCTCGTTGTGGGTATTCATGGTGATGGGCATCGCCGGATCGGTCGGCGGCATCATCCGCGGCCACCTGGTCTTTACCGACATCATGAACCGCCCGCATCTGGCGAGCGAGCTCGCACGCACGAAAAAAGTGCGGCTGTTCACCGACGTGCTCATCGCCCTGTTGCTGACGGTCGACGCGCTGCGGCTCATCGACCAGAAACCGCTGACGGCCGTGCTCACGATCCTGCTCGCCACCGGCATCGCCTTGGCCGCGGTGCTGATGGAACCGGCCACAACTGAAGCGTTGCTCGGTGAATGAAATTCTTTTACAGAAGAAACCTTCTGATCTTCCGATCTTCTGTTCAAAACAAATGTCCTACATCGTTGTCTTCATCGCCGCATTTGTCGCAGGCGCCATCAACTCGGTCGCCGGCGGCGGCACGTTGCTGACGTTCCCTGCGCTGGTCTGGGTGGGATTGCCGTCGACAATCGCGAACGCCACGAGCACGGTGGCGATCTGGCCCGGTTCGCTCGGCGGCGTGTGGGGCTACCGTCAGGACCTGCCCGGCCTGCCGAAATCGACGTACCTGCTCATGATTCCCAGCCTCATCGGCGGCATTCTGGGCGCCGTCCTGCTGGTGATGACGCCAACCGCGGTGTTCGATCGGCTCATTCCGCTCCTCATCATGTTCGCGACGCTCCTGTTCATGCTGCAGGAGCCCGTGCAGCGCGCGATCAAGACGACGGGAAAGGCGCACGCCGGATCGACGGGCTGGTTGATCGGTGCGATGCTGTTCCAGTTTCTGGTCTCGGTGTACGGCGGCTACTTCGGCGCCGGCATCGGCATCCTGATGCTGGCGGCATTCGGCATCATGGGGTTCACCGACATCCACCAGATGAACGGCCTCAAGAACTTTCTGGCGCTGTGCATCAACGGCGTCGCGGCGATGTACTTCATCTGGAACGGCATGGTGTCGTGGCCGCACGCGCTCGTCATGGCCGTGGGCGCCATGGTGGGCGCTGTATGGGGCGCGGGCGTCGCCAGACGCATCGGCCCGACAGGCGTCCGCCGCATCGTCATCATCGTGGGCTTCACGATGGCGATATCCCTGTTGTTCCGGTTGTAGGTCCGGCTAAAGCCGGAGCTTGAATGTCGCGCACTGTCATCATCATCAATCCCATCTCCGGGCCCAAGCGGCGGGGCACGGGCGCCGAGCGGGTCGACGTTGCGACCCGCACGATCGAGCGTCTCGGCGTACAGGGGGACGTTCGCGTGACAGAGCGCGGCGGCCACGCACATGAGCTTGCGCTCGAGGCTGCCGCATCGGGAGCGGATCTCGTCATCGGGTGGGGCGGCGACGGCACGATCAACGAAGTCGCGCGTGCGCTCGTGCAGCGGGAAGATGCGGGCATGCCGGCGCCGGCGCTCGGCATCATTCCTGGCGGCTCGGGCAACGGGCTCGCGAGAGAGCTGGGGATTCCGTTCGATCCAGCCAAGGCGATCGAGCACGCGCTGCGATCGAAGCCTCGCGTCATCGATGCCGGCGAGCTCGGCGAGCACATGTTCATCAATGTCTCGGGCATCGGGCTCGATGCGCATGTCGCGGCACTCGTCACCGCGCGCGTCCACCATCGCGGGCTGCTCCCATACCTGAAAGCGGGCGCCGGTGACCTCATGCACTATCAGCCTGTCGAATACACGGTCACCATCGACGGCCAGACCACTCAGACGTCGGCGCTCGTGCTGGCGTTTGCGAATTCGAGGCAATGGGGATTCGGCGCGCAGATCGCTCCTGGCGCCAGTCTCGAAGATGGCGTGCTCGATTTCGTGGTCGTGCAGGACCGTGGATTTATCGGCAACATGCTTCGAGTGCCGCCTCTGTTTTTGCGGCGCATCGACCGACAGCGCGGTATCGAGACACACCGCGTACGCGAGGTGACCATCCGCTCACGCGAGCCGATGCTGTTTCATATCGACGGGGAAGCGGTGCAGGGCTCCGACACGTTGATCGCGCGCGTGCATCCGAGAGCGCTGACGCTCAGGGCCTGATCGCCGACCACAACGACTTCACAGGAGATCAGGAGAGCAAGAGAAAGATCTACATAATGCGCGATTGATGTCGCACCCTACCGATGTGCGTCAGTCCCGTTGTTCTCCTACCCTCCTAATCTCCTGTGTTTTCTCCGTAATCTCCGTAATCTGCCAATCTGCCAATCTGCCAATCTGCCAATGCTTGACGCAGTACAGCCCCTGTCGTTAAGCTCAATTTGATGTTCCGCGGTTCGTCGTGGATCCGCCGTGCCGGTGTCGCCCTCCTGCTGCTTGCCAGCCTGGGTGCGGGTTCGGTCGCGCGGCTGCACGCCGACGGTGCAGACGATTTCGCGTGCAACCCGATAGCGGTCGCGCACGACGAGAGCGCCCACTCCATCACCGCTGATTCGACCCGGGCGCCCGCCGAAGCCGATCACTGCTTCCTCTGTCACTCCCTCCGTTCGTTCTACCCGACCTTCGACACCTTCCAGCAGCATCACCACACGCCTCGCACCGAGCGGTTGCATATCGCACCGATGGATCGCGCGAGCGCCGTGGCGTGGACGCTGGTACCCGGCCGCGCGCCGCCAGCATAGACACCTTCCAGTCACGGTCGTATGACGGTCCGCCTCAAGGCGGACGCTACGTACTGTCCTATGTGCATGCATTTGGAGAAGGTGATCTATGAAAGTTCTTGTTTCGCTGCTGCTGATTCTCTCGTCGGCTGCGCCGGCGCTCGCGCAAGGCGCGTCCACGCTCGAAGGAAAGCTTGTGAATTCGCTCAACGGCGATCTGCTTGCCGGCGCGACGGTCGTCATCGACGAGCTGAAACGCGAAGTCGTATCCGGACCGGACGGCACGTTCCGCTTCGAGAACCTCGCGCCCGGCACGTATCACCTGTGGGTGCGCGCACAGGGCTATTCATCACGGCGCACCGAGATCGCCGTGCCGGCGCCCGACCCCGTCAATCTCCGCGTCGATTTCGATCTGCACTTTCAGGAAGTGACGTCGGTCAGCGCCGAAGTGCGCAGCCAGTTCGATGCGTTTCAACCGACGACGGTCCTGTCGGGGCAGGAGCTGACGAAGCAGATCGAGAGCTCGCTCGGCGCGACGCTCGAAAACCAGCCCGGCCTGTCCTCCCGCAGTTTCGGATCGGCTCCCTCCCGTCCCGTCATTCGAGGGCTCGACGGCGATCGCGTGCAGATTCTCCAGGACGGCCAGCGGACCGGGGATCTGTCGAGCCAGTCGGGCGACCACGGCGTCACCGTGAATCCCGCCGCCGCCGAGCGCATAGAAGTGGTGCGGGGCCCCGCGACATTGCTGTACGGCGCGAACGCCATCGGCGGCCTCGTCAACATCATCACGAATGACATTCCGACGTCGCCGGTGCAGGGCGCGTCCGGGGAGGTGACCCTCGACGTCGGTACGGCCGCACAGGAAGCCGGCGGAGCGGGACATGTGCAAGTGGGGAACGGGAAGTTCGCCGTGAACATTGGCGGCGGCGGGCGACGGGCCGACGACTTCGATACGCCGCTCGGCCCCGTGCTGAACTCGCACTCGCGAAGTGGCTTCACGAACGTCGGCGCCGCATGGACCGGCGAGAAGGCGCACGTGGGTGCCAGTTACGGGTACGACGACAGCAAGTACGGCATCCCCGTCGTCGAAGGGGGGACGCTTCAGTTGACGCCGCGGCGCCACGCACTGACCTTCCGTGCCGGAGCCGAGCGGCTGACCGGAGCGTTCGAAGCATTTCGCGCCACGGTCGCCGTCCGCCGCTATCAGCATGACGAGATCGAGGGGGAAGAAGTCGGCACGAACTTCAGGAACGACACGACCGAGCTGCAGATCATGGGCTCGCATCGCGCGATCGGGCGGATGCAGGGCAGCGTCGGCGGGTGGGTGCTCGATCGCGCGTTCAGCGCCACGGGTGCGGAAGCGCTGTCGCCGGCCGTCGACCAAAGCGGATTCGCGGCCTTCGCGTACGAGGAGGTGACGTGGCCGCACGTCACGCTGCAGCTTGGCGGCCGTATCGACAACACAACCTACGCTCCTGTGGGAGAGCCGGAGCGCGATTTCACGAACGGCTCTTTCTCGGCGGGTCTGCTGCTGCGACCGGCGGCCGCAGACGATCGCCTGACGATTGCCGCGAGCGTAGCCCGCGCCTCTCGCGCGCCGGCGCTCGAGGAGCTCTTCTTCTTCGGCGTACACCACGGCAACTTCGCGCTCGAAGTGGGCAATCCGACACTGAAACCGGAGCGCGCGCTCGGCGTCGACCTGTCGCTCAGGTGGCGCACGCCGCGCGCATCGGGCGAGGTGACCTATTTCCGCAACGACATCGACGACTACATGTTCCGCCGCAACATGGATCACGAGGAGTTCGAGGAGCGCCGCGACGAATTCGTGACGCGGTTCGGGGGCCGGGAGCCGGCGGGACACGCCGAGCACGAAGGCGAAGAGGGGGAAGCCGGCGGCGAAGAAGAGGAGACGGCCTTTGTGGAATTTGTGGGCGCCGATGCGCTGCTGCAGGGCATCGAATCGCACGCGGATTTTCAGCTGACGTCGACGCTGACGGCCGAGGCCGGCCTCGATCTCGTGCGCGGCGCGCTGAAGGCGAACGATCTGCCGCTGCCGCGCATCCCGCCGGTAAAGTTTCGCGGCGGCCTTCGCTATCAGCGGAACGCGCTGCAGATTGGCGGACAGGTCGTCGTCGCGGCGAAGCAGGATCGACTGTCGACGAATGAAACGCCGACGGACGGCCACACGCTGCTGAAGCTGTACAGCTCGTACTCGTTCGGCAGCGCCGGCGTCACCCACACCATTACCGCGCGCCTCGACAACGTGACGAACGAGCTGTATCGAAGCCACCTCTCGTTGATCAAGGACGTGGTGCCGGAGATGGGGAGAAGTTTCAAAGCGGTCTATAGCATGAGGTTCTGACGCCGGGTCTAGAAAGCAAGACCCGGCCTACGTACTGACGCCGGGTCGCCCGGCCTGCGTACGTAGGGCGGGTCCTGTTCTTTGGACCCGCCGCTATTTCACCAACGCCGCGCGAAGCTTTCCCAGCGTGAAGGTCAGCGACTCCTTCGGCATCTGCGTGACGATGGGACGGATGATCCAGGCGAGGGCGAAGGGCACGTCGCGCGTCAGCGTCAGTGATTCGCACTGGATGTAAGTGCCGCCGTCGCGCTCGAGGAAGCGCCAATACGTGTTCAGGTTCCACATGAACCCGCGTTCTTCGCCGGGTTTCTTCGGCGCTTCCTTCGGCGTCCCGGCGTCCGCAATCTCGTTGATGCGCGTGCTGCGGATGCGACTGTGCGCCCGATCGGCGGCCGAAAAGAAAAACTCCGCCTCGTTCTCGGTATCCATCGTCACCGCGATGATCTTCTTCACGTAAAAACGCAGCGCGACGCGGAAGCGGTTGCCGTCGTGCTCGAGCAGGCGTGCGCGCGCGACCGCCGGCGAGAAATATTTCGCGTGGTGATCGTAGTCTTGCATCAGCGCGACCGCTTCTTTCACGGTGACACGTGGCACGAATACCGTCCCCACCCAGTGATGGATGAGCCCGTCCGGCACGCTGATCTCCTTCCCGCCGTCGCGCGTCCGCAGCCGCTCGATGATGACGCCCGACTGCTGCAGCCCGCGCAGCACTTCGGAACGCCGGTTCTCGGGCAGCGTATCGATCCACAGAAAATCCGACGTGCGCGCCACTTCAGCATTGATGCGTTGTTCCGTGAGGCGGGCATAGCGGTCGAAGGCCGCGGAGGTCGCCGGCGACAGGCCCGCGGCGGCCAAGACTGCGGATGATACGAGCAGGAAGAGCAGGACAGGGCTGAAGCCCTGTGCCACCGTCTTGAAGACAGATTGAGCCATTAATAAGGAATGCGTAAGAGGAGGATAACCCGGCTCAGTTCGTGACGCGGATGGCGATGAGCTCTTTGGCTTCGTCCCTGGGCCCGGTCGCGTTGGCCGCCGTCAGCTCGACGCGGTATTCGTCCGGGGCGAGCGAGGCGAGCGGCAGGTCGAACTGGAAGGTTCCCGCCGGCAAGGGTGCGTCGACCGCCTTCAACTCGCGCATCGGAATGCCGCGGCGGTTGAGCAGGCGTGCCGTGACGACGGGAGCGCTGTTGCCGGGCCCGTAGGCGGGAACCCGTATCAGCAGCCGCTCGGTGCGGCTGAAGGTGCGCGATGCAATGGGCACTGCGTCGATCTTCTGGCTCATCGCCTCGAAATCGCGTGCGGTGCGCGTGCGCAGCAGCTGCGGTGTGGCGAACGTCGGCCTTGTCACCTGCAGGTTCGGCACCGAAATGCCCCGATAGTCGGTATCGAGCTCGGTGCCGCTGCTGCTCTGAATCGTCATCTCGAGCGCCACATATCCCGGCGGCGCGTTGAAGATCGCGCGGTCGACGTCGCCTGTCCCGATGCGCTCTTCGAACAACACCGTTCCGTCGTTCGCGGTGGCCTTCACCAGAATCGACGCGACGCGCTGATTCCGTGGCGGCGTTGCACCTGATTCCCAGGTCACGGTCACGCTCGTCAGCCCATCGGGACCGCGAGACATGCCGATCCACGGGCGGATGTACGGGCTCGAGCGCGATGCATGGAAGGGGAGCACGGTCCGCGCGGCCGCGGCTTTTGCGGCGGCCGCGGCGACACGTGCATCGGGCGCCCAATAGCCGGAGCGCGATCGCGCGTGCGCGCCGGGCCGCGTCACCGTCACCTTCACGGGGTGAAAGCCGCCGTCGGCGGGTCCCGCGGGCGGAAAGCTGAGCACGAAATAATGATCGAGGTCGGCGATCGCGCGCGCGAGCGCCGGCGCGAGGTCGGTCTCATTGATGCTCGCCGCGCCTCCCGTCTGGTCGGCGATCGATCGCAGCATCGACTCGTCGTCTGAGGCGTCGGGATGCGGGTCGAGCGGGTAAAGCGCCACGCCATTGCGGTTCGCCGCGTACGTGATGGCGCGCGGCTGCAAGGGCCGGAATCCTTCGCTGACGAAGATGAGCGATTTGCGCGCCTGCGGCTGATCGCCGAGCCGGCGCGCGAGCGATTGCAGCGCGGCCGACACCACCTGCGCGCGCGTCGCCTCGGCCGTTTTCGGGTTGCGGCTCATGAAGTTGCGCTCGAACTCGCTGCGCGGCGTGTAGTCGCCGGCGTGTCCGTCGAATGCCGCGATGACTTTACGAATGAGGGCGCGATCCTGGGTGAACGTGATCGCATGAAGCGGATCGAGCGGCTTCACGAGCGCGACCATGTCCTCGTCTCTCAGATCGTCGACCAGGCGCGTCAGCGCCGCGCGCGCCCGAACCGTGGCATCGCCCGCGCGCACGTGAAACTCGTCGAGAAAGATCCCGATGATGCGCCCGCCGCCCGCCTGCAGGCGCACCGCGTCGACCGTACGCGCTTCGCCCGCGTCGGACAGCTCGAGATCGGCCGGACGCAGATCCGTGATGGGCTGCGACCTGGCGTCGGTCACCACGACATCGAGGGTGATTGGTTCGTTCTCCGCCTGGGCCGCCCCCGCCGCCGCTCGCTGGAATGCCGCGAGCTGTGGCGAGACTTCGGCTCGCTGGAACGCGGCGAGCTTCGGCGAGACGTCGGCCAGTCCGTACGACAGCCCTACGAGCGACGCGACGCCAATCGCGACGCCGAGGCGTCTCATCTCGAAATAACGGCGATATTGCCGGCCGTGCCGGTTTGCTGCACCCGTTCGAAGTCGACGACCGCCTTGCGATAGGCGAGCACGGCCTGCAGCTCGTTGTTCTGCGCGGTCGCCAGATCGCGCTGCGCGAGCACGACCTGATAGTTCGTCGACATGCCGACGCCGAACTTGCTGTTCTCGGCGTCGAGCTGCTGCTGCGCCAGATCGCGTGACGAGGCGGCCGCCTGCACGCGCTCGGCCGCGTTCTGCACCAGGATCGCGGAATTGCTGACATCGCTCGTCACCTGCAGGTCGAGCTGCCGCAGCTGCACTTCGATTTGGCTCTGCTGGATGCGGGCGCGCGCCAGCGACGCGTCGGCGGCGCTCGTGCCGAGGTTGTAGCTGATGTTGAGCGCCATGCTCCAGGTCGGCAGTCTGTTGCGGAAGAGCATGTTCAGCGCGTCGATATAGCCGCCGGATTCGATGCCAACGATTTCGCCGCGGTCGACGCCGCTGCCAGAGGTGATGAGTCGATCGCCGCCGATGCCGGTCGTCGCGTACCGCGTCTGCAGGTCGACCTGCGGCAGCTTCTGGTTCTGGAGCAGGCGCAGCGTGATGTCGTTCGCCTCGAGGTTCTTCCGCACCTGCAACACGTCGCTCCGGCTCGCCAGCGCGCGCTTGGTGGCCGCCGTCAGGTCGACCGGCTCGGGCCGGAAATCCGGACGGTCAACCGGCTCGATCGTCGCCGTCCACAATGGATCGGCCGTGCCGCTGACGATGAGGCGCTTCAGGGCGATCTCGGCGGTGCGGCGTGTGCCCTCGGCGGTGACGACCGCCTGACGCTGCTGCGCGGCCTGTGACTGCGCCTGCACGACGTCGATGGGCGCCATGGTGCCGATTTCGACCTTGGTCTGGTTGTTCCGCAGCAGCTCGTCGGCGAGCAGCAGCGACTGGCGCGCCACATCAACCGACTGCACGGCGAACACGTAATCCCAGTACGCGTTCCGCACGTTGGCGACCGTGTTCATCGTGGTCTGCTGCAGCTGGATGTCGGAGATGTCCTGGTTGAGGCGCGTGACGAGCAGCTGTTGCCGCGTCGCGTCGATCTTGAAATCGCGCAGCAGCGGCTGCGTGTACTGCGCCGACCAGGTCGGCGAGTATTGCGGGTTGATGGTGGCGGTCCTGTTCGATGTTGACGAGCGGCGGTTGTCGAGCGTCGCCGAGAAGTTGCCGCCCCCCCACGGCACGTCCTGCACCAGGCCGCCGTTGAACACGAACGCGGAGTTGTTGATGGTCGCGCCGGTCTGTCCGCCCGAAATCGTGCTCGTCGATGCGTTCTTCGAGCTTTGATTGCTGATGAGCGAGGACACCGTCGGGCTATACACCGATCGGATGCTCGCGAAGTTGACGTCGAACACCTGCTGGCCGATGCGCTGGACCGCGATGTCGAGGTTGTTCTCGAGCGCGCGTTTCACCGCGTCCTCGAGCGTGAGCGACACGCGGGGACCGCTTGAATCGGGCGGGCGTACCGGCAACTGAACCGCCTGGGGCTGGCCCGAAACGGCCTGTCCCGCGGCAAAAAGAGCAGACGGCAGCTTCAATCGGCTCTGAGGCGACGCCGGCACCGCCATGAGGAGCACAACAAGGGCGCACGAGGCGGAAGAAAGGATCTGTTTCATATAGAGAAGACTACGACAAAACCCCCTCGAAGGTTTCCCCATCCCGCGCCTGGGACAGACATTCCCACCCCTGGACAGGTGAAAAAACGATGACAGGCTGGGGGCGTTGGGGGCGCTAGGTGCGCTAGGTGCGCTAGGTGCGGGCTTCACTGCACGAGCGTTGTCTGTGCGCAACTCGCTGCAGGGGGGCGATACGATGTTGTCGCCGCAGCGATCACTTCCGCAGCGATCCAAACGTAGCCGGCGTCGCTAGGGTGGAAACCGTCGGACGAATACGTCGACGCTTGGTACGATCGCGCATCGCACATCAAATCGACGACGAGCACGCCACTCGACGTCTGCGGGTTGATGACTCTCGTGTTGATGCCGACTGATAACATCTGCTCAGCTCGGCGGTGCTGAATCAGAGCGCCGGCGTGTCGCGGCATGCCTGCCATATTTGGCAGATTGAGTACGACAACGCGCGCCGACGGTGCACGATCGCGCAACTGATCGATGAGCGTGGCAAACTCCTGTCCAAAGGCATCGATCTGGCTGTTGATGTACGCCGTTTGATCTGCGCCGCCGGCGCCGCCGCCAAGCGCGGCGATGATCGTGTCGACGTCGTTTGCGCCGGCGAATATCGTGACGAGCGTGCTGTTCGTGTGGACGAACGGCACCTGACTTTGCATGAAGTTGCCTGTCGTGCCCCTACCGTATTGACTTCCAAGCGCCTGAATCCTGGGACTCAGGACTTGAGCCAGAACTCCGAGGTTGCTGAGATTCACTGTGAAGCCTCGCGTCCTCAACTCGCGGGCCGCAACCTGCACATAACCTCGTCCGTCCGGGCAATCCGAAAATGGAACACACGGCGCCGATGAGCCGACGCCGTTCGCATCACTTGCGCCGATGGCTGTGTAGTAGACGGTTGTGTTCGGTTGAGGTATCGGACCAGGGCCGGTGGGAGTCTCGCCCCCGCCTTTTTTGCACGCGGCTGAACCCGCTACCGCCAGACACATGAGGACGACGATCTTGAGATGCATCCCAATTTCGACTGTAACACCTAAATAGGTGTGCTGGGTGCGTTGGGGGCGTTAGGTGCGACGCACAAATTGCCAGCCTTGCGGTCGATCGTTGTTGCAAATCTTGCGATGCGCCACGTCGCTATTTCAAATGTCACAGGAAAATCTGAGGTTTGCGGTGGCGCCGAGCATGCAGTGGCGTCGCGGATGCCGATCCGAAAATTTTCAGATTTGATTTGCTGGCGACTCGCGCGCGCACTCCAACGAGAGGTTTTCAGAATCACGTCGAAGCCTGTGTTCAACAGCAATTTGGACTTGCACGATCAGCTGCGAGACGCGGCGAGCTCTGCCCGGCGGAACATGGCTGAAGGGTTCGGGCGTCGAACGCACAAAGACCAGGCAAATTTCTTCTCGACCGCCCTTACGTCCCTAAATGAAGTCGAGGACGAGCTGGGCGAGGCCGTGGACAATGGATATGTCACCAGCGAAGAAATCGGCCCCGCGCTAAACCTCAAGAAGCGAGCGTACGTCGCCGCGAGCCGCTTTCGAAACTCTATAAAAGGTCGTCCCGATCCGCCGTGGAATCGCTGGCCCAAGCGCCGCACCTAGCGCACCCAACGCACCCAACGCACCTAACGCACCTAGCGCACCTAACGCACCTAACGCACCCAACGCCACTAGCTTCGTCGTCCGACCTTCAACATCCGCGCGGCGCCCAAAGCGATGAAGAACGCGGCGAAGCTGAGCAGCGCACCCATCTTCGTTTCGTCGAGCAGCCGTCCGTACGGGAACGCGGCGGTCGCGAAGAACAGCGCGACGGTGAACCCGATGCCGGCGATGATGCCGACCACTGTCATATCCCGCCACGTCACATGCGCGGGCAGGCGAAGACCGGCCAGCGCGCCGACGGCCGTCGCGCCGAGGATGCCCGCCGGTTTGCCGATGATGATCGACACCAGCACGAAGTACGTGCCTGCGCCGAAGTTGCCAAGAACGACGCCGGCGTTGACCAGCCCGAAGAAGAACAGCATCACATCGACCGGCCGCTTGAACCAGTGCTCGAACTCGTTGAGCGTGTCGTGGGCGTCCGGCGCTTCGACGAACAACCCGGGGTCGCGCGCGCAGTGCGGCAGGAAGGGCACAATCGGCACGAGCGCGAGCGCAGGATGCAGCCCTCCGCGATAGAGCGCCATCCACGACAGCGCGCCGCCCGCGAGAATATAGGGCCAGAAGTTGACGATGCGCCGCTTTTTCAGCCACCACGACAACGTCATGCCTGCGCCGAGGAGGAGCGCGAAGTCGATCAACCGCAGCGGTCCCGTCGGATAAAACGCCGCGATGATCAGGAGCCCCAGCGCGTCGTCGGCGATGGCCAGCAGCAGCAGAAACGGAATCGCCGGATGTGTGGCGCCGAAGATGAGGCGCGCGGCGAGATAGCTGAACGCAATGTCGGTCGCCGTCGGTATCGCCCAGCCGCGCTCGAGATTCGGCCGATCGAGCACGATCGTCAGCGTCACGAAAATCAGCGCCGGGCCAAGCATTCCGCCAACGGCGGCCGCCAGCGGCATCGCCGCGCGGCGCGGCGAGTGCAGCGCGCCGCCGGGCGCCGTCGCCTCGACCACTTCCTTCGTCGCCAACGCGAAGAAGAACGCCATCCCGACGTCGTTGACGATGAAGTGCAGACGGCCCGCGAAGCGCACGTATGTGTCGCGCTCGATGTTCGCCCAGACGAGCGCGATGAGCGTGCCGAGCATCAGCAGCCCGGAGTTATTTACGAACGTTTTTGTCGCTTGGCGCAATTTTGTCGGCGGCGGCGGAGTCATCGCTGCATGAACTTATGATTGCGTGCGGATGAGCACAGCCGATTCACCGGTCGTGATGATGTCGGGGCGCGCGTTCGTAAGCACCTGCATTATTGTCGCATGCCTGCTGCTCGCGATCGGACGCGTGGTGGCGCTGCCCGTTTCGCTGCTTGCCGCTGAGCTGTTCGCCACCATCCTCGGCCTGTTCGTGTTCGGTTCGTTCAAGCACCAGATTCACAAGAACGCGCTCACGTATGGCATGGCGCTGGTCATGCTCGTTACATTCGCCGGCCTCGAGACGTCAGAGTGGCATCGCCAGATCGCCATATCCGGGTGGCCTGCCTGGATGCGGGCGCACGTACTGTCCTTTCACGGGCTCGACAACCTGATCCACGCCGATACGATGCTCTTCATCCTCGGCCTGACGTTCTTTGTCGCGGTGATCGCCCAGACGCGCATCCTCGAAGGGGTGACATTCTTTCTGCTTCGCCGCAATCGGGGCGCGATTCTGCCGACGGTGATCGCCGTCACAGCCGTTGTCGCCTTCGCATCCGGGATTCTCGACGGCGTGTCGATGATCGGGCTGACCATCCGCACGCTCGTCATCATCCTGATGCTGGCTGCCGCGCCGAAGGCGGCGGTCATTCAGGCGGTGATGATCTGCACCACCGTGACGACCGTCTGCGGGGTGTGGCTCGCGTACGGCGAGCCGCCGAACCTCATCATGAAGGCGAACCTGGACCCGTATCTGGGCGGCATGTTTTTCATCCGCTACTGCGGCCCGATCGCGATTGTCACGTATCTCGTGGTGGCGCGGCACCTGCGCGGACAACTGGCCGGAAGCCGCATCAACCTCGACACGATGGACGTGCTCGACGCCAATGCCGAAGACGTCCGCTTCCTTCAGGCGACGCGGCACGGCGAGGTGTTGACGCCGGTCGAGCTCGTCGAGGCGCACGCGGAGCACCTTGAGGGCAAGGCCCCGGCCATCGTGCAGAAGCTGCAGCAGGGCACTTCGCTCGGACGGGCGCTCGTCGAGGCCGATCTGCCCTGGGAAATCCGCGAGCTGCTGCTCGGCCATTACGTCACGGAAGAGCTCGCCTCTTCGCTCGATCGCCATTACGTGCTGGATTCGATGGGCGACGACGAGGGCGCGATGCTGGCGGAGCAGTGGGTCGACGACACGCTCGCCGCCTCGGCGCAGGCGCGGCGTCGCGCCCAGTTGGTCGGCGCGCTCGCGCTCGTGCCGTTCATCGGCCTGCTGGTGGTCCACGGCGTGAACCACAACGTGCCGCTGTGTCTGGCGTCGTTCGCGGGGTTCGCGGTCGCGATGATCGGCATTGCGGGTATTCCGAAGATGCGCGCGCTCGCGCTGCATGAAGCCCGGCACGAGTACGCGGAGTACTACTTCCTGTTTCCGCTTTTCCTGTCAATCACGCTGCTGACGCAGGCGGGGTTCTTCGATCAGATGGCGGGGCTCATTCGCAGCGGCGTCGCGACCCTCGGTCACGGCCCCGTCGCGTGGGGGCAGTTCGCGGGCGCGACGGTTCTCTCGGCGATCCTCGACAACAACATCGTCGCCGACTTCGCGTCGCGCGCGCTCGGAAGCTTCGACCTGCAGATCCTGCACCTGTTCGCCATGGCGCAGATTGCCGGCTACGCGCTCGGCGGCTGCTGGACGCACATCGGATCGGCGCAGTCCGTCGTCGCGTACTCGTTCATCCAGCGCGATGTCGATGCCGCGTTCACGCCCGTCCAGTGGATTAGGCAGATGACGCCGATCATCCTCGAGATGTTCGTGCTGATTACGGTGGTGATTGCGATAGAAAGCTGGCTGTTCTGAATATTGTTACAGAAGGTCAGAAGATCAGAAGAGTGTTCTTCTTAAGAAAAGAATTCTTCTGATCTTGTGATCTTCTGTTCAAATCTATCGGGCTTCGGTGAACGTGTCGCACGCGCGCGGGTCACCGGCCTCCATCCCGCGCTTGAACCACGAGACGCGCTGCGCCGAGGTGCCGTGCGTGAAGGATTCCGGCGAAATATGTCCCTCCGATCGCCGTTGCAGCCGGTCGTCGCCGATCGCCGCTGCGGCGTTCAGTCCTTCTTCCACGTCGCCGGGATCGAGCTCGACCCGCCCCGCGGCATAGCGCCCGGGCTTCGCGGCTTCGTGTCCCCACACGCCGGCATAACAATCGGCCTGCAGCTCGACCCGCACCGAGCGCTCGTTCGCGCTCGCCACCCCAACGCGGCTGCCGCGTTGGGGGCCCCGGTTGCCGCTGAACGGCTGGCTCTCGAGCGTGCCGGTGAGGTTCTGCACGTGATGGCCGACCTCGTGCGCCAGCACGTAGGCCTGCGCGAAATCGCCGGGCGCCCCCAGCTTCTGATGGAGATCGTTGAAGAAGCTCAAATCGAGATAGACCTTGCGATCGCTCGGGCAGTAGAACGGCCCGGTCGCGGAGCTGGACAGACCGCACGCTGAACTAATCGAGTCGCGAAACAGCACCGCGCGCGTCGGTTGATACGTGTTGGTCTTGGCCGACCACGTGTTCTGGATGTCGCCCATCACGGCGTCGACGAAATCGACGAGCTTCTCTTCCTCCGGCGACGATGAGGCGGGTGCCGCAGAATCCTCGGCGACAACACCGGTCGCGCCGCCGCCGCCGCCGACGACGTCGAACAGGTTGACGCCCGTCAGCCACGACCCAACGAGCAGAATCACGACGCCGCCGATCCCCAGCGGCACGCCCATGCCGCCTCCGCCGCCGCCGCGAAGGTCCTGAACGTTGCCCCTGTTGCCCGGTGTCCAGCGCATATATGTGCCTCCCAAAAGGGGTGAGGGGCCCCTTACCCTTTGCCCCTTTGTCCGAAGCAACCCCTATGCCGTCCACCCCTCGGGCGTGTGCCTGAACGTTCCCGCAAATGACTGGTCGAAGCCCTGACGCCCGGTTTCCCAGCTGTATCGCTCGATAGCCATTTCCGGCCGGCCGATGCGTAGCACGTTGAACGTGTTGAGCTCGCCGCGTCCGCGTGTCGACAGCGTGCCGGCCTGCACGACAAGGGCTGAATGCCCGGCAATGTTGTAGCGATCCGCGGTATGACCGACGTGGCTGACATGCAGGTGACCGGCGAGAAAGAGATCGGCGCCCACCTCGGCAAAATGCTGCATCGCCATCGCCGCGCGCCCGACGAGGTGCTCCGGCGGAAAGCCAGCGGGCAGATCGAACGGATGGTGCGTGACGATCACCTTGATAGGCGCCGGCGGAAGCGTGCGCAGCCGCGCCGCCGCCGCGTCGATCTGCTCCATGTTCAGCCGCCCGCGCCCGCCCGCAATCAGCGCGCGCGCGCTGTTCAACCCGATCACCGCGACTTCCTCGTCTATGTAGGCCGGCTCGAGATCGGGGCTGATCCACCGCCGATATCCGCCGAATGGATTGACGAGCCGCGCGGCCACGTTGAACAGCGGCACGTCGTGATTGCCGGGCACGACGACCTTCGGGAATGGCAGTCGAGCGAGAAACGCGGAGGCCTGCTGGAATTGACGCAGGCGCGCACGTTGCGTGAGATCGCCTGACACCGCGATCAGATCGGGACGGATCGACGTGATGCGATCCACCAGCGGCGCGATGATCCGCTCGTCGACCCGGCCGAAATGCAAATCGGAGAGATGAACAATCGTGCGCATCGCGTCAGTTCCTGGGCACAAGCAGCCGCAAGGCGCCGGGCCACACCCGATAGTGAAGCGGCGTCGCCAGCGTGACGACCTCGCCGTCGCACGCGACGTTGATCGTGCGCGCGAGGGGCGTCTCGATCCAGAGCTCGGCCCCCGACATCGACTCGAGCGCGTGCTCGCGGCGCGCCATTCCGAACACCGCGCGCGCAAACAGCGTCGGCAGATCCCGCGTCCGCACCGGCGGTGCGTAATACGCGTGCAGCCGCCCGTCGTCGAGTCGCGTACGGGCGCCGAGCTTGAAGCCCTCGACCAGATATTCGTTGTTGCCGACGAAGACGAACGGTGTGCGCGCGACGACCCGCGTGCGATCGTCCTGCAGCCGAATCGCGACTTCGCCTTCGCGGCGCAGCACGTCGGCCGCTGCCAGTGCAAGCGACACCCACTTCGAGCGCCCGTGTGCGCGGAAGCGATCGCGAGCTTCGACGAAGCTCGGATACACCCCGATGGACGCGTTGTTGATGAAGATGCGATCGTTGACGCGCGCGACGTCGACACGCCGCGTGTGGCGCTCGACGATGGTCCGTACGGCGTCCGCCAGATCCGGCGGGATGCCGGCGTCGCGGGCAAAGTGATTCAGCGTGCCGAGCGGGAGGACGCCCATCGGCGTGGGCGTGCCCGCAAGCGCCGATGCGACGGCGCTGATCGTCCCGTCCCCACCGCCCGCGACGACCGCTTCGGGACGCTCGGCGAGCGACTCTCGCACGGCTGCGGAGATATCGCACGGAGGCGCGAGCTCGCGAATGCGCGCGTCGATGCCGGACTTGCGAAACAGCTCCGCGATCTCTTCGCGCAGGTGGGGCCGGCGTGTCGGCCCGCTCGTCGAGTTCAGCACGATCGCCATCATCGCCGCTAGTATCGCCCGTCGAGCGCCGCGTGGGCAGAGTAAGATTTGTGTGTGCTGCCACCAGGGCCGCGGGGCCGGCTGCTTCTCGGAAGCCTTCCCGAGATCCGGCGCGATCCGCTGGCGTTTCTGTCCCGCGTCGGCGCCGAGTATGGCGATATCGTCCGCATCAGGCTGGGACCGCTCAGTGCGTTTGTGCTGAATCATCCCGATGACATCGAGCAGGTACTGATCACGCACCAGCACCGCTTCATCAAAGGTCGAACGTTGAGCCGCGCCCGCCGCCTGTTCGGCAACGGGTTGCTGACCAGCGACGGCGCGCTGCACGACCGTCAGCGTCGGCTCGTCCAGCCGGCGTTCCATCGCGCGCGGCTGAACGAGTATGCCGGGATTATGACGGCGGCCGCGGCGGCGCGGCGCGACACGTGGCGCGACGGGGACGTCATCGATATTGCCGGCGAAATGAGCCGCCTGACGCTGACGATCACAGCGCGCCTGTTATTCGGTGCCGAGGGCGACGCCGCTGCGGCAGCGCTTGGCGATGCGCTCGACATCGTCTCGAGTCATTTCGAGGTTGCCGTGCTGCCGTTCGCGTGTGTCGATCTGCTTCCGCTGCCGCATGCGCGGCGATTCCGCGTAGCCCGGCAGACACTCGACCGCGTGATCTACGGCTTGATTGAACGTCGGCGGCGCGACAGTCGCGACGGACATGATGTCGCGTCGCTGTTGATGGCGGCCCGGGACGAGGGCGACGGTGAGCCGATGTCGGACAGCCAGCTTCGCGACGAGCTGGTCACGCTGCTGCTGGCGAGTCACGAAACCACCGCGAACGCGCTCGGATGGACGTGGTATCTCCTCGGCCGGCACGCGGACGCTGCTGAACGCCTGCACGGCGAGGTTGACGCCGTTCTTGGCGCCGACCGCCTTCCAACCGCCGCAGATGTGCAGGATCTGCCGTTCACACGGATGGTCCTCGCCGAATCGATGCGCCTGTACCCGCCGGCATGGTTGATCGCGCGGGTTGCCGTGGACGATCACGACGTGCGGGGCTACACCATTCCTCGAGGGGCGATCGTCGTCCTCAGCCAGTGGATTGCGCATCGGAACAGCCTCCACTTTCCGGAGCCGGAGCGGTTCGAGCCCGACCGGTGGCGCCCGGAGCGCCAGAACGGCCGTCCGAGATTCTCGTATTTTCCGTTCGGCGGCGGTTCACGAGGATGCATGGGTGAGGCGTTTGCGTGGATGGAAGGGGTGGTGCTCCTGGCGGTCATCGCCCAGCGATGGCGCTTTCGACTGGTTGACGCCTCGCGTCACCCCGAGATGCACCCCGGCCTGACGCTTACGCCGAAGTCTGGGATTCGCGTGCGGGTAGAGTCCCGGCCGTAGACGCCTCGCCCCGCTCAGCGAAGAACGCATGCGAGAAGAGGCCGGAACGCCGTTCGGTCACGTGCCAGCCGGCGTCGGGCGGCCAGAGCGCCGACAGCTCGCGATCGCGGAACCCCGCCCGTACGCTCACGCCAGCGTCGTGCACGGTGACGTCGTTGCAGCCGACGAGCCCCAGCATCGACGCGCCTGCGAGCGCCGCGCGCGATCGCCGCGGCTCGCACGCCACGAACCGCTTCGTCTGCTGCGCGGCGAGATTCAGCAGGTGGGCGAGCTCTCCCTCGCGGAAGTGATGCAGGAACAGGTTGGCAACCGTCACATCGGCGGTCTCCGCGTGCGGGCGGCACAGCCATTCGAATACATCCGACTCGCAGATCTCGACGTTCCAGCCCGCCGCCGTGAATCCCTGCCGTGTCGCCGCGCTCACCGACGGCCGGCGATCGACCAGCAGCGCGCGCATGCCGCGCTCGGCCTTGAGCCGTCGCGCGATGCGCAGCAGGAACGTGCCGTCGCCCGTGCCGAGCTCGACGACGAGGCGCGGCGGAGTGTTCGCCGCGCGCAGGGCGCGCATCACCGTGCCCGTGTGCCCCATGAACGTGTTGACCTTCTGCAGATCGCGGCGCGACTGAATGGCGCGCGGGTCGTCAGCAGACAGCTCGTCGAGAATTTCAGGTTGAATGTACCGTCTACTCAACTTCAAGCAGTGCCCCGTGACAACTGAAGCCTGCTCCGAACGAAGACATCCACCAGTTGCCGCCCGGCGCCTGTTCGTTGAGCGCCGCCTGCAGCACGAAGTACACGCAGGGACTGCTGACGTTGCCGTAGTCGCGCAGAATCGACGCGCTCCAGCGGGTGTCGTGTTCCGTGAGGCCAATCTGCCGGCGGATGGCGGCGAGAATTTCGCGGCCGCCGGCGTGAAGCACCCATCCCGTGATGTCATCGCGCGACAATCCCGCGCGCTGGAGACCTTCCGCGAGCACCCGATCGACATGTTTTGCGGCGAGCGCGGGCACTGCGGGCGACAGGATGTTGCGCAGCATGCCGCGCCTCCGCTCGAAGCGCAGCTCCTCGCGATCGCCCACATCGATCAGCGTGCCTGCCGATTTCCATTCGATGCGCCGGCGCCCGGGCGCCGGATCGGCCGTCAGCACCGCCGCTCCCGCGCCATCGCCGAACAGGCACGCGCTGATGAGCACGCCAGGGTCGTCATCCAGATACATCGCCGCGCTGCAGATCTCGACGCAGATCGACAGCACCCGCTCGGCACGCCCGCTCGCCAGCAGCGCTTCGGACGTGCGCATGTTGGGCAGCGCAGCGCCACACCCCTGGCCCACGAGATCGAGCGCGAGAATACCGGTCGGCAGGCCCAGCCGCTCGGTGACGTAGCTCGTGAGCCCGGGGCACAGATATCCGGTACACGTGCTGATGATGACGGCGTCGACATCGCCGGCGTCGATCCCGGCGTCGGCCAGCGCGCGCTCGGCGGCTTGCGACGCGACCGCGGGCGCGTGCGTCGCAAACCGCGCGTCGAGCACATCGGGATCGAAGTGGAACGCCTCGCTCAGCTCGTCGAACGCGAGATGCCTGCTGCAGATGCCGTTGTTGCCGCGAAGCACCTTGCGGAGGATCGCCTGCGATCGCGTGCTGAGCGCGGCGAGCTGATCTGACGCCGCCACGGCTTCCCAGCACTGCTGTTGCGTCCAGCGCGTCGACGGTGCGGCAGTGCCGAGCCCGCTCAAGAACATTCCTTAAATCTAGCCGAGAAAATGCATTTCAGGTTAAGGTCAAATCAATGGCCACACGATCGAAATGGCAGCATCTCGCGACGGAAGCGGTGAATCCGCGCAGCCGCGACATCGACATGCTGACGCCGGATGACATCGTCGAGGTGATGGTGCTCGACAACAGAAACGTGCTCGCGGCGGTTCAGCGCGAGAAGCCTCGCATCGCGCGCGGTGCCGTGATCGTCGCCAACGCGGTCCTGAAGGGCGGGAGATTGATTTTTGTCGGGGCGGGCACGAGCGGCAGGCTCGGCGTGCTCGAAGCCGCGGAGCTGCCGCCCACATTCGGCATCGATCCCGACACGGCGCAGGCGATCATGGCCGGCGGTCCGGCCGCGGTACACCGCGCCAAAGAGGGCGTGGAGGACGACGCGGAGGAAGGCGAGCGGGCCATGCGCCGCCTCCGGCCGACGCGCAAGGACGTCGTCATCGGCATTTCAGCGAGCGGGATTACGCCCTTCGTGCGCGGTGCGGTCGCTCGCGCGCGCGCCGCGAAGACACCGATCATCGGCGTCACCTGTGACCCGCGATCGGAGCTGAAGGATTTCGCGGACATCACCATCGTCCTGACCGTGGGCGCCGAAGTGATCGCCGGCTCGACGCGGCTGAAAGCCGGCACCGCGACCAAGATTGTGCTCAACATGCTGACAACGGCGGCGATGGTGCGGGCAGGGAAGACCTACGGCAACCTGATGGTCGACGTGAAATCGAACTCCGACAAGCTGCGCGATCGCGGGCGGCGCATCATCGGCGCCGTGACGGGGCTGGACTACGACGCGGCGGATGCGCTGCTGCGGCGGGCGAAGTGGAATGTGAAGGCGGCGATCCTCATGCAACAGACAGGCGCGACGCACGCAACGGCGCTGTCACGCCTGCGCGTCGAACCCAGACTGCGGAAGCTTCTCGGCCGCCGGTAAATCCAGAATCACTTCGACGCGCGGATGCAGCTGCAGGACCGACGCGGGCCGGTCGGTCGAGATGCGCCCCTCGAACATCGATCTGATGGCGCGCGCCTTCTCGCGCCCGGTGGCGATCAGCACGATCGCCCGCGCATCGAGCATCGTCCCGATGCCCATCGTCAGCGCTTCGCGCGGTACGCGGTCGAGCCGTCCGCCGAAGAGCGATGCGTTCGCGCGGCGTGTCCCCAGCGCGAGCCGCGTCGTGTGACTCCGCGCGTGCAACGCGTGTCCGGGTTCGTTGAAGCCGATGTGCGCATTGCTGCCGATGCCGAGCAGCAGCAGATCCATCCCTCCAATCTCGGCGATCTCCCGCTCGAACCTGTCGCATTCTTCCTGGTGATTCGGCGCGCCGCCATTGAGAAAATGGATGTGGCCGCCGGGAAGATTGATGCGCGTGAAGAGATGTTTCTGCATGAACGCACAGTAGCTGCGTGTGTCCTTGGACGTGAGCCCGACGAACTCGTCGAGGTTGAACGTATGGGCCCGCGAGAAGTCGGCGACGCCCGATTCGTGCAGCCGCGCGAGCTCGTCGTACACGGCGAGCGTCGTGCGCCCTGTCGGCAGCCCCAGCACTGACGCGGGCTTGCGCGCGAGCTGCGCAGTGACGGCGGCGGCCGCTGCGTGCGCCGCATCCTCTGCCGTGTGAAACACGCGAAGGTTCATGTGAGGTTGGGCCTGTAGACCGGCAATTTCACGCCGCCCTTCAACTCGGCCAGCGCGAGCCGGACGGCGCCGAGCGCGGGCTCTTGGTTGAGGCGAATCACCCTGCTTTGTTTGGCGAGCGCCGGCAGCAGCATCTGCATCTGATCGCACAGCCAGGGGACCGCGTGAAACATGCCGCCCGCGAGCACGAATGTGAATTCCCGTTCGGCCAGCTCGATCCGCGCCATGACGGCTGTCGCAGCGGTCATGAGCTCCTCGGCGGCGCGGTTCAGAATGCCTGTCGCCACCACATCGCCTTCGTCCCGCGCGAGCTCCACGTACTTCGCGACGGCGGCAATCGACCTCGGGTTGATCTCCTCGTGATAGACCTTGTGAATCAACTCGGTCGCGCGCGTGACGCCGAAGTGCCCGAGCAGCCGTGGCGTCAGGCTCGTCACGGGGCCGCGGCCGTCGGCGTGTCGCACCACGGCACGCAGCGCGAGGCGGCCGATCCAGTAACCGCTGCCTTCGTCGCCGAGGACGTAGCCCCAGCCGCCGGCCCGCGCCGCCTCGCCGCGGTCGTTGCGCCCATACGCGATCGATCCGGTTCCAGACACGATGACGATGCCTGGCGCATCGCCGACACCCGCCTGCAGGGCGATGAGCGCGTCGTTGACGACGAGAATGCGTGCCTTATAGCCGATGCGGCTCATGATGCTGCGGACCACCGCTTCGTCCGATGCGCGATCGACGCCCGCAATGCCGAGGCAGATCGCCGACGGAATGACGCCGGTGCCGTCGAGCGTCTTCTCCATCACCGCGTGCAGGACTTTCTCCAGCGCGAGCTCTCCCGCGCCCTGCAGGTTCGCGCCTTCCTCGCGCCCTTCCGCGATGATGCGTTCATCGGCGTCCGCGAGCAGGCAGACGGTCTTGGTGCCGCCGACGTCGATGCCAAGCACAGGCATTACCGATATATTACCGTTCATGATCGTTCTGTCCGGCGCCGATCTCGTCCTGCCCGGCGGTGTCCAAACAGAAGGCACCCTGGTCATCGACGGGGAGCGGATAGGTGCGTTAGGTGCGACAGGTGCGCTAGGTGCGTTGGGTGCGTTGGGTGCGCCAGGTGCGTCAGGTGCGGAGGTCATCGACCTGCGCGGGCACATCGTGCTTCCTGGTTTCATCGACGTGCACGTGCATGGGCTCGAGGGGCTCGACACGCTCGGCGGCGGCAATGTGATTGCGGCGATCGCGGAGCGGCTGCCGAAGTTCGGCGTGACCGGATTTTGTCCGACGACCGTTGCCTGCGCACCCGATGCGCTGCGCGACGTACTGAAAAGCGTCGCGGCGCTTCGGCAGGGAACAGGAGGTTCTCGGGTCCTGCCGGCCCATCTCGAGAGCAACTTCATCAATCCCGAATTTCGAGGAGCACAACCGCCCTCGTGTCTACGGAGCCCGCTAGGTGCGTTGGGTGCGTTGGGGGCGCTAGGTGCGTTGGGCTTGCCCCGCCGAAGCGATATGAGCGACGGCGCGAAGGCGGGGGACTTCGATGGCCGCGATATCGTCGCCGAGATCGACGCCGCCGGCGACAGCGTCGGCATTGTCACGCTCGCGCCGGAGCTGGAGGGGGCGCTCGATCTGATCGCGCACCTTGTCTCGCGCGGCCGGCGTGTGTCGCTCGGGCACTCGGGCGCTACTCTTGCGCAGGCGCGCGCGGCGATCGACGCGGGCGCACGGCATGCGACGCATCTGTTCAACCGGATGCCGCCGCTCGGCCATCGTGAGCCCGGGCTCGCCGGCGCGATCCTGACGAGCACCGAGGTCGCGGCCGAAATCATCTGCGACGGCGTGCACGTACATCGCGACATGGTGCATATGGCGATCGCCACCAAGGGACCCACGCGCATGATGGCGATTACCGACGGCGTCGCGGCCGCGGGCCTGCCCGAAGGGGCGACGGCCGCGCTCGGCGGCCGCACGATTCGCGTACGGAACTCCGCTGCCTATCTCGAAGACGGCACGCTCGCCGGCAGCGTGGCGACGATGGATCGCGTGTTTCGATTTCTGATCAACGACGTCGGTCTCTCGCTACATGACGCCGCACAACTGTGCGCGACCACTCCCGCCTCAGAACTTGGACTCGCAGATACGGGTTCCCTCACAAAAGGCGCGATCGCCGATCTCGTCGTCCTGGATCGGCTCTTCATGGTGAAGCGCACCTACGTTGCTGGGCGCTTGGCATACAGCAGGGATTAGGGATTAGGGATTAGGGATTAGTACGTAGGCCGGGTCTTGTTCTTTAGACCCGGCCCTCGCGCTAATCCCCAATCCCCAATCCCTGATTTTTTCTGTATCGGAAGTGACACAGCACACGAGCGATATGTAGCATTCAGTTTAAGATCTCGCTGAATGGATCTCGATCGCCAATTGAAAAGTTATGCGGAGCTCGCCGTACGGGTTGCGTTGAACCTGCAGCCGGGGCAGCGCCTGATGATCATCGGACCGCTTGCGAACGGCGGCGCGTCGCTCGAATCGGCGCCGCTCGCACGAGAGATTGCGGCTGCGGCGTATCGCGCGGGTTCCTCATTCGTGGAAACCCTTTACGGCGACGAGGTGCTGCAAGCGCTGCGTTTCACACATGCGCCGCGCGAATCGTTCAGCAATTTTTCGGCATGGCTTCCCAAAGCGCTCTCCGAGCATGTGGCGGCGGGGCATGCCGTCCTCTCGATCAGCGCGAACGATCCCGATCTGCTGCAAGGGCAGCCGCCCGATCTGGTGAGCGCGGTTCTTCAGGCGACCGCGCGAGAGATGCGGCCGTTCCGTGAGCAGGTCTCGCGCAACGATACGAACTGGGCCATCGTTGCGGCCGCGAGCCGGGGCTGGGCGGAGAAAATCTTTCCGGGTGTGCCGACGAACGAGGCGATGTCGCGCTTGTGGGATGCCATCGCGCGGATGTGCCGGCTCGATGCGCCCGATCCGCTCGCGGCATGGGAAACCCATCTCGGAAATCTCGCCGCCCGAAGCGAGTACCTGAACGGCAAACGTTACTCGGCGTTGAAGTACACCGGACCGGGCACCGATCTCACCCTTGGTCTGCCTGAGGGGCACATCTGGGTGAGCGGCCGCAGCGCGAGCCGCAACGGCATTCCGTTCACGGCCAACCTGCCCACCGAGGAAGTGTTCACCATCGTCCACAAGGATCGTGTCGACGGCACCGTGCGGGCATCGAAGCCGCTCAGCTATGGCAGCACGCTGATCGACGGGTTCAGCGTCACCTTCGAGCGCGGACGCATCGTCAAGATGTCGGCCGACAAGAATCCGGACACGCTGCAGCGTCTCCTCGACACAGACGATGGCGCGCGGCGGCTTGGGGAAGTGGCGCTCGTGCCGCACAGCTCGCCGATTTCGCAATCAGGGTTGCTCTTCTACAACACGCTGTTCGACGAAAACGCGGCGAGCCATGTGGCGCTCGGGAACGCGTACAAGTTCACGCTGAAGGGCGGCAACGACATGGACGACGCGGAGTTCGAGCGCGCCGGCGGCAATCGCAGCGGCGTCCACGTCGACTTCATGATTGGCTCGGGCGATCTCGACGTCGACGGTGTGTTGCCGAACGGCACGGCGGAGCCGCTGATGCGCAAAGGAGAGTGGGCGGCGTAGCTTGGAGTAAGATCCGTCTCACCGCACGCCCACGATCATGGAGGCGCGTTTGATCTCACGCAGACGGTATCTGTCCGGATTCATCGCAGCCGGCCTCGTGACCCTTGCCGCGCTCGCCGTCGCCATGTACGCCCAGGCGCCGCCGCCGCCCGCCGTCCCGGTGCTCGAGCCGTTGCCGATGCCGGAGATCCTGAAACGCTACGTGCCCATCTCGGCCGCGCGTTTGCTGAATCCGCCGGACGGCGAGTGGCCGATGATTCGCCGCACGTACGACGGGTGGGGCTACAGCCCGCTCACGCAAATCACGGCCGACAACGTCACACGCCTGCAGGTGGCGTGGGTGTTTTCCACCACGATGGAGAACGGACACGAGGCGCCGCCGATTGTCGTGAACGGCGTGATGTTCGTCTCCACGCCCGGCAATCAGGTGCTGGCGATCGATGCGAAGACGGGGACGCACCTGTGGCGGTACCGGCGTCCATTGCCGACTCCCGTCGTGCTGCTGCACCCGACGAGCAGAGGTGTGGCCGTCTACGACGACAAGGTGTACTTCGCCGCCGGTGAAGGGGTGCTCGTGGCGCTCGACGCAAAGACGGGCGAGGAGAAGTGGGTCACGACCGTTGCGGACAACGAGAGCGGGTACTACATGTCGCTCGCGCCGCTCGTCGCCGACGGGAAGGTGATGATCGGCACGTCGGGCGGTGAGCTGGGCATCCGCGGTTATGTGTCGGCCTACGACGCGCAGTCCGGCAAAGAAGTGTGGAAGACCTACATGGTGCCGGCGCCCGGCGAGCCTGGCAGCGAGACGTGGCCCAAGGGCGACGAATGGAAGACGGGCGGCGGCTCGGTCTGGGTGACGGCGAATTACGATCCGGCGACGAAGCTGTCGTACTGGGGCACCGGCAACGGCGGTCCGTGGATTGGCGATCGGCGGCCCGGCGACAACCTGTACATCGCATCCACCGTGGCGATCGATGTGGCGACAGGTCAGATCAAGGGCCACATGCAGTACGACCCGAATGAATCGTGGGACTGGGACGAGGTGTCGCCGCCGATCCTGATCGACTTTCAGCGCGGCGGGCGCACCGTCAAGGGGCTGGTGAACGCGGCGCGCAGCGGCATCCTCTACTTCCTTGAGCGCTCGGCTGGTCCGATCAGGTTCGTCGACGCGACGCCGTTCGTGCGGCACAACGTGTATCGCGGGTTCGACCCCAGGACGGGACGCCCCGACGTCGACCCGGACAAGAAGCCGGGCACCGGCAAGATGGCGGACTTCTGCCCGTCGTGGTGGGGCGGCAAGAACTGGCCGCCGGCGGCGTTCAACCCGAAAACGCGCATGCTCTACATGCCCGCGAATGAGAACCTCTGCTCGACGATGATCGGCCGCGAGGTGTCGTACGTGAAGGGCCGCAGCTACACGGGCACGACGACGACGCTGTATGCGTATCCGGGTGCGAAACATTTCGGCGAGGTGCAGGCGTGGAACGTCGACACGGGCAAGCGCGTGTGGACGCACACGTTCGCGAAGTCGGCGAACTGGGGCCCGATTCTCACCACCGCCGGCGGGTTGGTGTTCTCGGGCGGCACCAACGATCGGATGTTCCGCGCGTACGACGCGAAGAACGGCAAGTTGCTGTGGGAAACGCCGACGAACTCGGGCATTATCGGCGTACCGATGTCCTTCTCGATCGACGGCCGCCAGTACGTGGCCGTACAGTCGGGCTTCGGTATCGACTCGCGAGCGATGCAGGCTCGCTTGAACCGCCTGTTTCCCGGCGAATATCCTGAAGTGCCTGAAGGCGGAGCGGTGTGGGTCTTTGCACTAGGTAGAAAGTAAATGAAAACGCATATAGCTATCGCCACGACGCTGGTCGCGCTCTCAGCATTCCCGCTCGCTCAATCGATCCAGTCACCACCCGCGCAGGCGGACTGGCTGACCGACGGCGGCGATGCGCAGCGCACGGCGTGGCAGAAGAACGAGCACATCCTCAACGTGTCGAACGCCAAGGGGATGAAGCTGTTGTGGAAATACAAGACCGACAACGTCGCCCGCGAGATGCACGCGCTCTTTCCGCCGCTCATCGTGGGACGCGTGATGACGGCGGCCGGGCCCAAACAGGTCGCGATCGTGGCGGGGATTTCCGACAACATCTACGCGATCGACGTCGCGACCGGCGGGCTGTTGTGGAAACACCATTTCGATACGACGTTCTCACCGCCTCCGGGCGTCAGCTTCGGCACGTTGTGCCCTGGCGGCCAGCTGGCCACGCCGGTGATCGGTCCGGGCAAGGCCCCGGGCAGCTACACCATTTATGCCGCGGCATGGGACGGCCGACTCCATCAGCTCGACGTCGCGACAGGTCGCGCCGTCGCGCCGTCGGAATTGTTCATACCGCCCAACGGCAAGCCGTACGGCCTGAATCTGTGGAACAACGTCATCTACACGACGAGCGCGCAGGGATGCGGCGGCAATCCGAATTACGTCTATGCGTTCGACCTCGCGACGCGCCGCACGACGACGTTCGATCCGGGCAGCGGGGGCATGTGGGGACGCAGCGGTCCGTCGATTGGAAAAGACGGGACGCTGTACACGGGCACGGGCGACGGGTCCTATAACCCCGAGCTTCGGTCGTACGGCACGGCGGTTATCGGCGTGAAGATCGATCCGAAGACAGGCGCGCTGAAGCTGAAGGACTACTACGGCCCTCCGAATGCCGAGTACCTGTTGAAGCGCGACATGGATCTGCAGGTCACCGGACCGGTCTTCGATCACGCGGGACGTGAATGGCTCGTGCAGGCGAGCAAGGAGTGCCGCACCTGGCTGCTCGACACGAGCGCGCTCGGCGGAGAAGACCACTCGACCGCGGAGCATCGCTCCGATCTCATCTGCAACGAAGATCAGGATTACCAGGCCGCAGGCGTCTATGGCGCGAT
Organism: uncultured Bifidobacteriaceae bacterium; assembly: GCA_964356125.1. Taxonomy (GTDB): domain Bacteria; phylum Acidobacteriota; class Vicinamibacteria; order Vicinamibacterales; family JAMQPK01; genus JAMQPK01. The sequence continues at coordinate 162,697 of CAYHHH010000001.1, forward strand.
GGCCACCTATGAAGACGCCAAGGGCACGCGCTGGGTGCTCGTGCCGTTCTGGGGACCGAAGCACCCGAAGTTCAAGGCGCCGATCGAGCACGGCGAAGTGTTCAACGGCGCGGTCGCCGCATTCAAGATGACCAGGAACGCGGCCACGGGCCGCTTCTTCCTCGATCCCGCATGGATCTCACGCGACATGAAGCATGCGGACCCGCCGCTGGTCGCCAACGGCATCGTCTTCGGCTTCGCGAGCGGTGAAGACGTCGTGCTGCGATCGCCGCCGATGCCGTTTGGTGCCCCGGCTGAGGGAGGCGGCACGCCGGGCCGCATCTCGCGCTCAACTCACTCGGTGCTGTACGCGCTGGATGGACAGACGGGCCAGGAGCTCTGGTCGAGCGGCGACACGATTACGTCCTGGAATCACTACAGCGGCATTTCCGTCGCGAACGGCCGCGTCTACATCGGCACCTACGACGGCACCGTCTACTGTTTCGGGTTACCGCAATGAACATGAATTCAATTGCTCGGCGGGTCTACAAGGCAAGACCCGCCCTACTTTTCGCGCGTAGGCCGGGTCCTATTGGACGTAGGCCGGGTCCTATCGGACGTAGGCCGGGTCCTATTGGACCCGGCGTCGCGGCGATCATTTTCGCATCCGCGATGAGCGGACTCCTGTACGCGCAGGCGCGCAGCGCGCCTGACTGGACGACACAGGGCTTCGATGCGCAGCGCACCTCGTGGATGCGCGTCGACCCGTACATCTCGGTCGACAACATGTCGAAGTTTCAGTTCATCTGGAAGCTGAAAGTCGACAACGAATCGCGGCACGGCAACGCGCTGACCGCGCCGGTGGCGCTCGGCAACCTCATGACGTTTCGCGGTTTCAAGTCGCTGATTTTCGTGGGCGGCAGCTCGAACAACGTCTACGGCATCGACTACGACTTCGGCACGATGTTCTGGCGGACGCACCACAACTACACCGCCGGCGCGCGCGAGTACGCGGGATCGCCCACCTGTCCCGGAGGGATGTCGCTGCCGCTGACGCGCGCGACACCGCTGACGCCGCCGGTGCAGACCGCGTTTTTCGGCTTCGCCCGGCCGCCGCGCCCGGCGAAGGGTGACATCGGCGAGCCTGGGAAAGGCGCGCCGCAGCTCGCGGAGATCGCGGCGCGTCTCGCCGCGCGCGGCAATCGCGGCGGCGGTGGCGGCGACACCCCCGCCCCCGCGGCTGGTGCTCGGGCAGGCGGGCCTGCGCCCGCGCGCGGTACTCCTCCGCCAGCGCGCGGCGCGACGCCGGCACCGCAAGCCGGACGTGGCGGCCGCGGCCCGACCTTCGTTTTCAGCGTGGCGGCCGATGGCCTGCTGCGCGGCATCATTCCGGACACTGGCGATCTCGCGATTGCGCCCGCCAGATTTCTGCCGGCGAACGCAACGGCGACCGGATTGATCTGGGCCGACGGGTCCGTCTATGCGGCGACCTCCAACACGTGCGGCGGGGCGCCGACCGCGGTGTACGCCATGGATTACAACGCCGAGACCAAGCCGGTGACGCGCTGGGAATCTGATGGTGCGTCCATTGCGGGGCTTGCCGTCGGCACGGACGGCACGGTCTACGTGTCGACTGGAGCGGGCAGCTCCGAGCATGCGAACGCGATCGTGGCGCTCGAAGCACAGACGCTGAAAGTGCTGCAGACCTACCGCACGAACACCGATCCGTTCATCACGATGCCGGTCGTGTTCACCGAGGGCGATCGCACGTTCGTGGCCGCCACGACGGCGACGAGCCTGCACGTGCTGGATGCCGCGTCGTTCGCGGCGCCGGTCGTGCGCACCGAGCCGCAGGCCAACGTGCGCTTCAGTGGCGACGGCGTGACGACGTGGCGCGATGCCGCGGGCACGCGCTGGCTGCTGACATCAGGCAGCGGAGCGAACATCGCGTACGCCTTTGCCGGCAACGCCGTGACGGAGCGCTGGCGCCGGCAGCTCGTGAACCCGCGCACGCCCATCATCGTGAACGGCGTCGTGTTCGCGCTCGCGAGCGGCAACGCAAATTCGAATGCGGTGCTCTACGCGCTCGAGCCGGCGACGGGCAAGGAGCTCTGGAGCAGCGGCACGACGATGACATCGACGGCCAGTGCCGGCATGTCAGCTGGAACCGGGCAGGTGTACGTCGTGACGTCCGATAACACGGTGTACGCGTTTGGAATTCCTTTAGCGATCAATTAGGTCGCGTAGGGTTCGTGGGGTTCGTGGGTCGCGTGGGGCAAATCATGCAGATTCTTGCGTTCGTTTTTGTATTCGTTGTTGCTATTGCCCAGGTGAGCTTTGCGCAGGACACGCTGCCTGAAGGGCCCGGGAAAGCGCAGACGCTCAATCTCTGCGGCACGTGTCACGAAGCGGCGAAAGCGACATCCGTGAAACTGACGCGCGAAGGATGGATTGAAACCATCGATCGCATGAAGGCGTTCGGCGCCGGTGGATCGGATGAGGACTTCGCGGCCGTGCTCGAGTATCTCGCCACGCACTTCAAGGGTGACGTCGTGCGCCCCCTCGACATGAATACCGCCGAGTCGATCGATCTCGAGAGCGTGCTTCAACTGCTCCGCCGCGAAAGCAAGGCGGTGCTCGACTACCGCGCCACGCGCGGTCCGTTCACCTCGCTCGACGACCTGAAAGCGCTCGACCCGGCCATCTTCAAGAAAATCGAATCGCGAAAAGATCGCATCGTCTTCCAGACACAACCGCAAAAATAAAGTTGGATCAACAGTCGTAGCCGCGAACAGGAGAAATTCGACGCAGAGGCGCAGAGAAATTCTCAACACGGAGTCACGGGCGACGCGTTGACGTGGTGGCCGCTTCGCGGCCACCACTCCGAAAACAAAAGGCGCAAACATCAAGACCAACTAGATCCGCGGTCTTGTGTTTGTGCCTTTTATCTTCGGACCGGCGCCAACGGCGCCAGGTCAACGCGTCGCCACGGAGCCCACTTAGGCTGCTCGCAGAGAAATGCCTGTTTTCCCCGTGCATCTCCGTGCCCCCGTGTCTTCCGTGTTGAAACAGGAACATGAGCATCGGTTCCATCGGATGCGAAGTCATGGCCGCAACTTACGCATAATCCGATCCTCAATCCAGTGCGGGTCCCACCACTCGGTCGCGTTCACGAACTGTCCATTCACCATCATGCTGAAGTGCAGGTGATCGCCGCCGGCAAGCCCGGTCTGGCCGCTGGCTCCGAGCGTCTGGCCGGTCTTCACGGCGTCCCCTTCCTTCACCGCGAACGACGACAGGTGCGCGTAGAGCGACTGCACGCCCATGCCGTGATCGAGGATGACCGTGTTGCCGTAGATCCCGAGCTCGCGGGCGAGCTGCACCGTGCCGTTGTTGGCCGCGGCGATCGGCGCATTGGCCGTCTTCGCGAGGTCGAAGCCGAGGTGCACCTGACGGTCGACGTCTTTGCCGCCGTACAGATAGGTGCGGAAATCGGCAAAAGACGACTCGACCTGCGAGTTGCCAAGCGGCTGGAACGCCCCTTCCCACAAAATCTCCGGTGCCGTCTTCTTCGCGATCGCGGCGATCGTCTCGTTGTTCATCCGCCGCAGGTCGTTGTTGATCTTGAGAAAGGCCGGCAGCAGGTCGGTCGCCGATACCTGCAGATCGGGAGACGACTGGAGAATGGCCGGCACGACGCGCGAGAGGAACTTGTCGTCCAGGGGAATCGTGCTGTTGCGGAACTGTTTCGGGAACACGCGATGTTCGAACTGCGCGCGCGCCTCGTTGCCGGCGACATCGCGGGCGACGATGTCCATCGGGGTATCCGGCGTCTGGTTGTAGAGCAGCGCGAAGAACGCCACCCGCAGCTCGGGATCGCTCAGCCCGGCGCCCTTTCCAGGGAAGCCGGGATACAGGATGTCGCCGACGCGCACGCCCGACTCGACGTCTGGCGGCGTGACGCGATACACGATCATTTCCGCTCCGCCTTGATTGACGTAATGATGCGTCGACACGACGGCGACGCGCGGTGGAATCAAACGTACCTGAATCTCCCGAGACGACTCGGACGATACCTGCCGCAGCCCGCGGAAGACAGGACGAGACGCGCTGACGGTGAGCGTCGCAGGTCCGCTTTCGAGCTCGGGCAGCGTCTTCTTGCCGACGGGGCGCGTAATGCGGACGCGATCGCCTTCGGTGACGAGGGCTCCGTCCGGCGCGGACGCCAGGTCGAGCACCCGAAGTACTTTCCCTTTCTGTTCCAGCTGGATGTTGAGCGCTGTGAGCTCGGCTCCGGGTGCGTCGACGCTCACGTCGAGCGTGCCCCCTTGCCCGATCACCGACGGCTGATTGATGGTGATGGCGGGACCGTCCAGGGTGCCGGCGTAGTAATACGCCGCGCCGAGGGCCAGCGCCGCCAATACAAGAAGACCGAAAAACCATCGCACGATACGCATGAGTGCGATCTTACCGTGGTTGGTGGTTGGTGGTCAGTGGTTGGTGGCACGAACCACCAACTACCGAGCCGCAGAGCCGCAGAGGAATTCTCAACACGGAGCCACGGGCAGCGGTCGACGTCGCGCCGCAGGCGCGCCGCGCGTGTCTTCTCGCGCGTTGGCCGCAAAGCGGCCACCGACGTCGACGGCTGCCACGGAGGCCACTTACGCTGCCCGCAGAGAAATGCCTGTTTTCCCCGTGCGTCTCAGTGCCCCCGTGTCCGTGTTGAGACAGCAAAGTCAGCGTGGAGCGAAGATCTTGAGGTCCACGGCATTGCCCATCGCCTGATAGCCCGCACGATTCGGATGCAGGCGATCGCCGGCGCCGCCGATGGTGCTGTTCGGCACGAACTCTTCGCGGAGCGCGCCCGTCTTCGGATCGACCGTCGCGGCGTCGAAGTCGGCGACAGCGTCGAAGATGCCGCCGGTGCGGATGAAGGCATTCACCGCCTGGCGGCGCGCATGTGCGTCCGGTGTGCCTGAATTGCCGTTGGCGGTCAGCGATGGCGTGATCGTCGCGCCGACCACCTTGATCCCCTTCGCGTTGACGCGCGACACAAACTCTTTCATGCCGGCGATGATCGCCTCGGCCGAGGCGCCCGCGCTGATGTCGTTGATCCCTTCCAGCAGCACGACCGCCGACACACCCGACAGGCCGAAGAGATCGCGCTCCAGCCGCTGCAGCGCGGCAGGCCCGCCCGAGAACGGTTGGGGCGGCGGATAGCGTTCGGGCGTGAGGATGCGATTACCGCCGATGCCGGCGTTCACCACCGACACGCGGTTGCCGTATGCGGCGTGAAGGCGGCGCGACAGCACGTCGGGCCACCGATCGTCGCCGTTCAACGTCGACAACGTGCCGTCGGTAATGGAATCGCCGAACGCGCAGACGACCACCGTGTTCGCCGGCGCCATCACGTCCACCGCATCGAGGAAGTACCACGACGTCGTCGTATAGGGAAACGCCGCATCATCTTCGGATGTCGTGTGGCTGCCCGAGCGATGGCCGCTCACATACGAGGTCTGCAGCGCCTTCGCGTGCCACGTCATCGGCCCGGTCGGACCTGTCACATGGAACGAGACGGCGAGCTTGCGTCCTTCGGTGAGCGCGCCGGAGGGCAGCGTGAGGTCGACCGCGTCGCTGTAGCTCGCGCCTCCAGGCGCAATGCTGACGTTCGCCTGGCCGCTGAACAGCACCGGACGGTTCGTCCCCTTCACGATGTTGCCGCCGGTGGCGGCCACGCCGATGTAAATCTGGTCGAAGGTGATGCTCTGCGTGCCGAACGTGTTCGCCAGCCGGATGCGGACGCGATCGCCCCACAAATCCGGTTTGACGATCAAGCGGAACGACTGATCGACGGCGCCTTCGGCGGGATCGGGGAACGCAAACTTCAGATCAGGCTGCGCTGATGCATTTCCAGCGGGGTAGGGCCCGTGCACCGACGCGGCCCACGTTGCCACCCACTTCGAGGGATTTTGCGCCCACATCGGGGACGCGATTGCCACAATCAGAGTCAGAACCGCGAGGATGCGATTGTGAAACACAGTTCCTCCATGTGAGCCATGCTGCCTGTGCTGCAGAAGCAGTGTCAGGAATGCCACCGGCCGAACTCGATCGCGCCGATGTCTTGTCTCACCTATAAGGATACGCGCCCCTACGCGCGCGCCATCGAGAAACATGAACGCGATCATCAGGCCGCCGAATTCGACGTGGCTCGCGAAGGCGCCGGAGTGGGAGTTGTACGTTCCGCAGCGCGGCGAGGGCGGCGACAGAACCGCGCCGCAGCCGTCGGGGCCCCCAACGCGGCAGCCGCGTTGGGGTGACCCGTCGGCCAGCGGTCCGCTGCCGGTACAGGACATCCTCGCGAAGTACAACCCTGGCGTCGCGGGGCAGAACTTCACGGTCGGCAACGCGGCGAAGTTCATCGACGCCGGCTCGGACATCGTCTTTGAGATTCACTACACGACGACGGGTAAGCCCGAAGTCGACCGATCGATGGTGGGCATCGTGCTCGCGGACGGCCCGCCGCCGGTCCGCCATCTCACCGTGGCCGGCACGAACAACCAGAATGTCGACATCCCTCCTGGCGATCCGAACTATGAGATCCAGGGGGAGGCCACGCTCGCGGCCGATGCGAAGCTCGTGTGGGTGCAGCCGCATC
>CAYHHH010000001.1:169430-170801 GCA_964356125.1 uncultured Bifidobacteriaceae bacterium
CCGAACATGCCGGTGCCCGTCAGCGCGAGCGCGTAGAGGCTCCCCGAGAAAATCAGCGTGCCGGCAATGAACGCCCAGCCGGCGATGTACAGCAAACGCAGCTGACCGAACTGCCCGATGGCGGTCGCCACCGCGAGCAGCGCGAACACGTGGTACATCTGATACCGCACGCCAATCTCGAACACCGCGAGCATCTCCGGCGACAGCCGCCCGCGCAGCCCATGCGCGCCAAACGCACCGAACGCCACGCCGAGGAAGCCGAGGATAGCCGCGACTAACAAGAAGTTCTTGTGCATTGCTAAATCATACGTTTACATCGCAACCACTTGTGTTGACGCAGCGCGACGTACTGAAATAAGCATTGGAAGATTGGAAGATTGGCAGATTGGTAGATTACGGGCCTGCTTAATCTAAATCTGCCAATCTATTGGGCGCAAGGCGTTGATAACGGCCTGGGGGGTGCCTCCGCTCGAGGCGCTTGCCGCGAGCGGGAACCGGAGTCGCTAACCACTACGGCGTTTTATCGCAACGTTGCGGATGAGCCGCGCGCCGGTCACTTTCTTAACGGCGCGTCGGCTCCATTCGCGTTAGACGGCCTTTCATGTGTTACACTGTAACACATGAAATCCACTCTCACTATTCGCCTAGATAAAGACCTCGAACGGCTCCTGGACCGACAGTGTAGGCGCACGGGCCAGAAACGCAGTGACATCGTGCGCGACGCGCTCAGGCGCGAACTGTCCGTGCGTCGATTCGAAGACCTCCGTCGACGAACGCTGCCCTTTGCCGAAGCCCGCGGCTATCTGACCGATGAAGACGTGATCCGGGATGTCTCGTGAGAGTGTTCCTGGACACGAATGTCCTCGCTGCGGCCTTTGCCACGCGTGGGCTGTGTGCTGACCTCGTCCGATACGTGCTTGCTGAACACCAATTGATCACCGGCGACGTCGTGCTTGACGAGCTTCGCGAGGTGCTCGCCAGACGCTTCAAGCTGCCCGCGGGTACGATTCGAGACATCCTCGACTTGCTGCAAGGCCAGGAGGTGGTGGCCAAGCCGAAGAAGCCCGCGTCGATGCCGGTCCGAGATGCCGATGATGCGTGGATTCTCGCCTCCGCGATCGACGGAGGATCCGATGTCTTGGTCACTGGCGATCGCGACTTGTTGGACATTGCCGACGCTGCCCCGTTGCCCATCTTGAGCCCGCGCGGCTTTTGGGAATTCGTCCGCAAAAAGCAAAGTTGATGTTCTTGTCCGTCTAACCACTGCTGGAGTAGACCGGCGAGCGTCTCCGCAGCCAACGGTGGCGGCTCTGCAGCCATGTCGCCTGTAGTCACTCCAAGACTCGCGGGATGATAGCACCGGGCGCGCTA
>CAYHHH010000001.1:170901-188994 GCA_964356125.1 uncultured Bifidobacteriaceae bacterium
GCGCTGGCATACCATGCGGCCATGGAAACTCTGAGCCGGCGCCGTTTCATTCAGGCCGCCGCGGGTGCGGCCGCTCTGGCGTTTGCACCTCCCGTGGACGCCCAACGAAACGCGGGCTTCCGTGGTCAGCTTTGCTTCTTTTCGAAGCATCTGCCGCGGATGAACGGCCGCGAGCTCGGACGGTCGCTGAAGGCACTCGGGTTCGACGGCGTCGATCTTACGGTGCGCCCGGGCGGGCACGTCGATCCGAAGCGTGTGGCGATGGAGCTGCCCGTGTTCGTCGAGGGCATCCGCCACGAGGGTCTGTCGGTGCCGATGATCACCACCGAGCTGTTATCTGACGCCGATCCGGTCGCGCAGCCCACGATCGAGACCGCAGCGCGGTTGAAGATTCCGTTCTACAAGCCCGGCTACTACCGATATACGTTCGTCGATCCTCGCAAAGAGCGCGAAGACGCCGGCAGACAACTGAGGGGTCTTGCGGAACTGAGCCGCCGTCACGGGATGCGCCTCGGGTATCACAACCACGCGGGGTACATCGGTGGGCCGGTCTGGGATTTTGCTTCCTTCATAGAGCCACTCGACGCAGCAACCGTCGGGTATTACTTCGACGTCCGCCATGCGGTGGTCGAAGGCGGAGACGCCGGATGGCGCACCGCGTTCGACCTGGTGGCGCCGCGGTTGTCGATGATCTCACTCAAGGACTTCTTCTGGGAGAAGACCGGCGGCACGTGGCGGCAGCGAAATTGCCCCATGGGCGACGGCATGGTCGACTGGAAACGGTACTTCGCCATGCTCGCGAAAGCGCGTTTCCACGGTCCAGTGTCGCTCCATGTGGAATACGAGGTCACCGGCGCCACACCCGCAGCGGAGCAGGAGAACATGTTAGCCGCGGCCGAGCGCGATTTTGCGTTCGTCAAGGCTCGCATTGCCGAAGCTTATTGAAACCCACCGACATCCGCATCGACGAAGTCGTTCACAGCTACGAAGACCATGTGTACCGCGCGCCGTACAAGTTCGGCGGCCGCGTCGTCGACCGCGTCACGCTGCTGAACGTGCACTGCCGCGTCACCACGCGAAACGGAGAGACCGCCTGGGGCTTCGCATCGATGACCCTGGGCAACATCTGGGCGTTTCCATCCGCGATGATGTCGTACGACACAACGCTCGGGGCCATGAAAGCGCTGGCGTCGCGTATCGCGCGGCTGACGGGCAACTGCGCGGAGATCGGGCACCCACTCGACATCGCGCATGTCCTCGAGCCGGAGTACCTGAAGGCCGCTGCGGAGGTTTCCGCGGATCTCAAGCTCGGCGAACCCATCCCCAAGCTGTGCACGCTCGTCGTCGCCAGTCCGTTCGACGCGGCCCTCCACGATGCGTTCGGAAAAGTTCACCGCCGCAACGTCTACGACACCTACGGTCCGGATCTGATGACACATGACGTGTCGCGTTATCTGGGTCCTGAGTTTCAGGGAGCGCGGCTCGATCGCGCGTTGCTGTCGAAACCGCAGGAGCGCATCCCTGTGTTTCACAGCGTCGGCGGACTCGATCCGCTCGATGCCAGCGGCGTCGAGACGCCCGTTCGCGATGGCCTGCCTGAAACGTTGGATGAATGGATTCGACGGGATGGTCTCGTGCGCATCAAGATCAAGCTGCAGGGTGACGACCTGTCGTGGGACGTCGAACGGACGCTGGCGATCGATCGGATTGCCTGCCCTGAGCGAGCGGAAGCGAGTCGAAGGGCTTCGACCGTTACCGAGATGGCGTATTGCCTGGATTTCAACGAGCGCTGTCCCGACGTCGAGTACGTTCTTGAATGTCTCCATCGGATCCGCGACCGGTCGGCCGAGGCCTTCGAGCGGATTCTCTATGTCGAGCAGCCGACGGCGCGCGATCTCCAAGCGAACCGGCAGAACGTCATGCACGAAGCCGCGCGCTTGCGTCCGATCGTCATCGACGAATCGCTGACGGATCTCGAAAGCCTGATGCTCGCGCGTGAGATGGGCTACACAGGCGTGGCGTTGAAAGCCTGCAAAGGCCAGAGTCAGACGGTGCTCATGGCCGCCGCCGCGCACAAGTACAAGCTGTTCGTGTGCGTGCAAGATCTCACGTGTCCTGGCGCATCGCTGATCCACTCGGTTGGCATCTCCGCTCGCGTTCCGGCGGTCGCCGGCATCGAAGCAAACGCGCGCCAGTACGTTCCCGCAGCAAACGAGCCATGGCGGCACCGCTTTCCCGGCATCTTTACCATCACCGACGGATACATCCGCACCGGGGAGATCGGCGGGCCTGGGCTCGGCATTCCGGATGACATGGTGCCCAGATGACCCTCCGTCGCTCGCCCATTCGACGACAACCCGCGAGCTATGGCGGGCAGGTCAAACGCTTCGCGATCGGGATCGCGGCCGTCTTGAGCCCGGTTCTCTTGAGCGCGTTGCTCTCCGCGCAGAACGCTCCGGACCTCCAGCAAACGTACGCAACGCGTTGCGGCGGATGCCATGCAGACGACGGCCTGGGCACGGACCAGGGTCCGGCGCTTGCTGGCAGTCCGTCGGTTCGCGCGCGATCCGCTCAAAGCCTTCGTACTGTCATTCGAAATGGGGTCCCCGCCGCGGGGATGCCCGCATTCGATCTTCCGGCCGACACGATCGATGCGCTCGCGACGATGATCGCGTCGTGGAACGCCGTGGCGGCCAAGGCCAGCGTTCCGGGTGATGCTGCCGCCGGCCGCCAGTTTTTCGTCGGCAAGGGTCAATGCGCGTCCTGCCATCTCGCGCAGGGTGAGGGTTCGGCGATCGGACCCGATCTCTCAGATATCGCCCTGTCGCTGACCGTCAACGACATTCGAGACGCGTTACTGAACCCCGACGCGCGCATCGCTCCCGGTTACGGCGTCGTTTCCGTACGCCTGCGCAATGGTTCAACGCTGCGCGGCTTCGCGCGCAGCCGCAGCAGTTTCGACCTGGCTATCCAGGATCTGACCGGCGCGTTTCACACGCTGTCGCTCGATGACGTCGCGTCCGTGACGGAAGAGAAAACGTCGCACATGGCCGCCGTGAAGGCCAGCGCCGACGAGCTGCGCGACGTGATCGCGTATCTCAGTCGAATGACCGGCGTCAGGCCAGGCGCCATCTCGGTAGGGTCCGGCTTCAGCCGGACCGTGAACACCGGAATTCATTTCAGCAGCATCCTGAATCCGAAGGCCGGGGAGTGGCCGACCTTCAACGGAAACGTGAGCGGAAACCGCTACAGCCCGCTCACCACGATCGACAAGTCGAACGTGAGCAGGCTGAGCGTGAAATGGACGTTTACCATTCCGCTCTGGAACCTATTCCATCCAGACACTCCTTACTATCGCCAGAACATGCAGTACTTCGGTCTGGAGACGGTTCCGGTCGTGGTCGACGGCGTGATGTACGTGACAGGACCCAACCAGGTGTTCGCGCTCGACCCGCGCACCGGTCATCAGATCTGGCACTACTCGCGCCCGCGCTCGACCGATTTGGTTTCCGATCCGTCACTCGGAACGAATCGCGGCGTCGCTGTTCTCGGCGATCACGTGTTCATGGTCACCGATAACGCGCACTTGCTCGCGCTGCATCGCGTCACCGGACGGCCCGTGTGGGAGGTCGTCATGCCAGACGAAGCGCAGAAGTACGGCGGGACGATGGCTCCGCTCGTCGTCAAAGACATGGTGATTGCCGGCGTCTCCGGCGGCGACTGGGGCATTCGTGGATTCCTTGCCGCCTACAAAGCCACGACCGGCGAACGGGTCTGGCGCCATTGGACCATTCCGGCTCAAGGCGATCCGGGCTTCGAGACGTGGAAGGGAACGGCCGTCGCGACTGGCGGCGGCGCGACCTGGCAGACCGGTTCATACGATCCCGAGACCGATACGCTGTACTGGGCGACCGGTAATCCGTGGCCGAATTCTGATGACACCGAACGCGGCGGCGACAATCTCTTCACCGACTGTGTGCTCGCGCTGGATCCGGCCACGGGAAAACTGAAGTGGTACTACCAGTTCACGCCGCACGATGTTCGCGATTGGGATGCGACGCAGCCTAATGTCCTCGTCAACACCACGTATCGCGGAGAGCCGCGAAAGCTCCTGCTGCATGCTGATCGGAACGGTTTTTTCTACGTCTTCGATCGCACCAACGGCAAATTGCTGCTCGGCGAAAAATTCGTTCGACGCTTGACGTGGGCGAGCGGAATCGGCGCCGACGGCCGCCCGATTCGTATTCCCGAGCGCGACCTGAGTTGTCCCGGCCACGCGACAAACTGGCATGGCACGGCCTTCAGCCCGGTCACACGCCTGTATTACGTTCAGGCCACCGAGCAGTGCCTCGTCCGACCGTTGCCCGGCAGTTGGAAAACCGAGCGTCCGCGCGCGGAGCCTGCGACGCGATATCTTCGTGCGCTCGATATCGAGACCGGAAAAAGCGTGTGGGAGATTCCGCAAGCCGGAGTGGCGGAGGGCACCAAGAGGGATGCGGGCGTGTTGGGAACCGCGTCGGGTATCCTGTTCTACGGAGACGCCAGCGGCTACTTCGTCGCCGTTGACGAGCGCGACGGAAAAACGTTATGGCGTGTCCCGCTGAACGGCATCATCAAGACATCGCCGATGACCTTCTCCGTGGGCGGACAGCAGTTCATCGCGCTTGCCGTCGGCTCAACCATCGTTGCCTTCGGCCTGTAACGCGCCGCACTTCCCAACTCGTGCGTCAGATCACGTGCGCGGTGGGATTAGACGTGCGCTCAAAGTGATCTTCTTGAACGCTTTGACTTGATTGGTGATTGCTATTTCCGTCGGCAAGCGTTCCATGGAACTGGCTCCGAAGAATCCATCCACTCCTTCCACCCGCTCGAGAATGTATTGGGCGTCTTCTGGCGTGGCGATCGGTCCCCCGTGGCACAGCACGATGACCTGATTATTGACCGCTCTCGCTGCGTCCACGATCGCACGGATCGCAGGGAGGCATTCCGCTAGGGTCTTCGAAGTCCTGGCCCCAATCTTCCCGCTGGTGGTCAAGCCCATATGGGCCACAACGATGTCCGCTCCGGCCCGCGTCATCACGTCCGCATCCCGAGCGTCAAAGACATATGGGGTGGTCAGCAGATCCATCTCATGGGCCGCCCTGATGACCTCCACTTCCAGGCCGAACCCCATGCCCGTCTCCTCCAGATTGGCCCTGAAGACACCGTCTATCAGGCCTACCGTGGGAAAGTTCTGAATTCCGGCAAATCCCAGTTCTTTGAGCTCCCGCAAGAGCACGTCCCGCAGCATGAACGGGTCGGTGCCGCATACTCCCGCAAGTACCGGAGTGTGGCGTACTGTCGGTAACACCTCATAGGCCATTTCTTTGACGATGTCGTTGGCGTTGCCATACGGCAACAGCCCCGCCAAAGAACCTCTCCCGGCCATCCGATATCGTCCGGAGTTATAGATCACAATCAGATCTATACCTCCGGCTTCTTCACACATCGCGGAGATCCCGGTGCCGGCTCCGCCGCCTATGATGGGCTGGCCCTTGTGTATTTTGTCTTTGAGTCTCTCGACGATTTCAGATCTCGACCAAGTCGTCATAAGTTTCAGGGAAAGGTATGCAAGAGGTTCGTATGATACTGTAGACGATGATCAGGCCGGCGTCGCCCGCACCGGCGCATTTAGCCGAGATGTCCCGGAGGCCGCTCGCGTCTTGATCAGGGCCAGAAGCTCCTGCACGGCACGGTCGGCGAACTGCGGGTCGTTGATGTTCGCGTCGAGCGCCACGACGGGAATGTCGGGACGTAGATCCTTGCGGATCGACTCGAACAAGGCCGCATCGGCCTCGGGCCACCAGAACTCCCTGCCCTCACTGTCGAGTTGGGACAGCCCCTTGAGGGGCAACAGCACTGTCACCAGCCCTGTAGACTGATTGATCTTGCCAGCGAGAATCCGGCCGAGCTCCCGACTCTCGTCGATGTCGGTACGCATGAGGGTGACATTGGAATTCCAGTGAAACAGTTTGCGCGCGGAGAATCGCGGCGGCACGGTGTCGGGCGCCCAGAAATTCACCATGTCCAGGCAGCCGGGAGCGACCACCTGCGGGATGCCGGCGCGCGCGGCGGCATCCAGGCGCCCGGGCCCGGCGCTGAACACCCCTCCGCACAATTCATCGGCCCACTCCGTCGTCGTGACATCCAACACGGCATCGACGTAGCCATCGGCTATCAGCGATTCCATCGTCATGCCGCCCGCGCCGGTGGCATGGAAGACGAGGACCTCGAATCCGGCCGCCTCCAGTGTCGCGCGCGCGCGATCGACGCACGGCGTCGTGTTGCCGAACATGCTGGCCGCGATGATCGGGCGCTCCTCGACGACCGGCGCTGACGTCTCGACCATGCCGATGACAGCTCCGGCGGCGTTCGCCAGCACGCGGGCCGAGATCCGGTTCACGCCCGCGATATCCACGACGGAGTACATCATCGTGAGGTCCTTCGTGCCGACATAGGGCCGCGTGTCCCCGGCCGCGACCGTCGACACCAACACCTTCGGCACGCCGATCGGCAGGGCCCGCATCGCGCTCGAGCCGATCGCCGTGCCGGCCGTGCCCCCCAGACCGACGATCCCGTCGAAGCGCCGCTCCCCATACAGCCGCGCCGCGATCGCCGCCGCCCCGCGCGTCATCACCTCCATCGCGCCGGCCTTGTCGCCGCGTTGCCGCAGCGCGGCCAGGTCGCCGCCGCCCGCTTGGGCAACCGCCGCCGCGCCGATGTCGGGCGCCGGCGCTACCGACTCGGCCATCACGCCGACGTCGATCACGAGCGGGCGATGCCCGCGTTCACGGATAATCTGCGCAATGAACTGCGCCTCGACGCCTTTGGTGTCGAGCGCGGCGATGATCGCGATGGTCTTAGCCATAACAGAGCGACGGGTTACTCGTAGCCGACGGACTGCCGATCGGCCGAGGAAAAGCTGATGGCGAGAATCGCGTCCTCGGTGCCGATGTTTCGCGCGTTGTGGACCACCCCCGTGGGGATGCTCACGACGTCGCCGGCGCGCATTTCGACCGTCACATCGTTCATCGTGTGCAGAATGTGCCCCTGCAGCACCTGCAGGACTTCATCGCAATTGGGGTGATAGTGCCGCGGATTCTGCTGCCCCGGCCGGACCACCGCCCGCCCGACCGTCATGGTGTCGGAGTTCTTGAGTTCGCGGGAGACATACCAGGTCAGTACTCCCCACGGTTGGGGGAGCACCTGGTGGTCGGCCGTGCGGGTGACGACCGACTTGGTCACCGCCGTCTGCGGCGCGCGCGGCGCCGGTGGCGGCGTTGCTTGGGCTCCGACCGACGCCGCGACCTTCGTCGCCGCGTCGGGCAGACCGGACCGGACGCCCGCGGCCGGCACGTCGAACCCGGCCGTCCACGCGACCGCATTCAGCAGCAGGCGCCGCAGCTGCGGGTGATCGAGGCTGATGAGGTAGTGCAGCCCGGTAAACGCGAACCCCCGACCGCCGTTCGCGCGCTCGAACGTCCACGCCGCCGGCTTCTGCAGGACGCGGGGGGAACTTGGCTTGCCGTCCTCCATCGCCACGTTAAACGCCGCCGACAGGATGGGGACGACCTTGCCAGCGTCCGCGAGGCGGTAGGTCGGATAGAACTCGTCGTGCAGGGTGAAGGGGCCGACGCCGCGGCTGATCGGATGGGCGGCGGGCTGGAAGCCGACCGACTCGGTCGTGCGGTCGAACATGCCATACCGCGCGCTGCCCAGCCATTGCGGCAGCGGGATGAGAGTATCGTCGGGCAGCAGGGTGGACGCCTGGTGGAGGGCCACCAGGCCGACGCCCCGGTCCATCAAGCGCGCGAAGCGCGCGCGGCGCTCCGCGTCCACCAAGGGATGCGTCGCCAGGCCGTCGAAGTACCAGACGACCGTGGCGGCGTTGGCGAAGACCGCCTCATCGGCTGGCCACCCGTCGGGATACGCGTCCACGCGCACGTTGAGCGCCTTGATGTCGGGCGACGACTCGAGAATGCTCTTGAGCAGGCGGATCCCGTTGGGATGATCGTGCTCGGCCGGCCTGTGACTCTTCGAGCCGCCAATGAGCACGATCGTCTTGGGCGCCGCCTGGTCGGCGTGCGTGGTCTCGACCTGGGCCACCAGCCCGGCCAGCGCCGCGGCCGACACGATCCCCAGAACAGCTGAGAGTGTTTTCGGTGTCCTCATAATTCGCATGATGCTCCTCCGGCTGGGCGTCGGCGCGGTCGCGAACCGGCCCTCGAGATCGGGCGCGGATGTCAGCGGCCGGATCTCGAGATCCTTGAACTGCACTTCCATCGGCGGCCCGGCGTGCCCCTGCAGCGCGATGAAGCCGTCGAACGCCCGGCCCTCCACATCGTTGTCCGTCACATCGGCGGTCAGCATCCCGTTGAACGCATTCACGAGCCGATTCTCATAGGCGATGATGACCTGCTCGTTCCACTCCGGATAGGCTTTCTCGGCCGCGAGCACGCGCTCGGGGGGATTCACGGTCCGCAGCAACTGGCGGCTGACCTTGCCCGCCGTCCGGGTGACGATCGTTTGCTCCCCCAGCGCCGCCAGGATCATCCCGCGCCCGCGCTCCTCATACAGCATCGCGAATCGCTCGTTGGTCGACGGCGGCACCGTCACCACGTTCGCCTGATAGCCCGTCACCGCGAACTCGTGCGCGGCGTGCAGCCGGCTGCGGATCTGCACGCCGGAGTTGCCCGGCACCCGGAACCGATACTTGAACCGCAATTCGAAGTTGCGGAAATTGCCCTCGTGGATCAGGAACGTGTTCGCCCCGATGTCCCGCGTCGACCCGCCCGTGATCGCCCCGTCGCGCACCGACCAATACGCCGGGTCCCCGCGCCAGTGCGTCAGCGTCTGGCCATCGAACAGCGGCGTGAACTGGTTGGGAGCCGCCTGGTCGGCGTGCGTGGTCTCGACATAGGCAAACAGCCCGGCCAGCGCCGCGGCCGATACGATCCCCAGGACAGTTGGTGACTTCGGTGTACGCACGATTGCCCTACCTCGCCGTCTGCGGCCGCAGGCCGAACGCCTGAATCCGGTCCGTGCCGACATACGCCACGCCGTTGAGCACTGTCGGTTCGTTGTACTTGCCGGTGGTCGCGAGTTGCCCGGGCGCATTCTTCCACAGCAGCTTCAGGTTCGTCGCGTCGAACGCATACAGCACCGCTAGCGGTGCGTCTGGCCCGTAGAGCGGCGCTGACCGTGCCGCATTCGTGTCGAGCACCCAGACGATCGCGTCCCGGCCGCCGTTGCTCGTCACGATCGGCGAGCTGGCATTGTGCAAGGTCTGCGTCGTCTCGTGGTGCGTGACGCGTAAGTGCGCCGGCTTGCCCGGGGCCGTCACGATCTGCAGCCTCACGAGGCCTGGCGGCGCGCTCTGCTTCAGCTCCGGGCCGGTCTTGGCCGCGCCGGTGACGAACACGGAGCTGCCGCCGGCGGTGTCGCGGAAGTACGCCAGCGTCGAGCGGCTGCGCGCCTGATCGACATATCCCTTGTCTTCGGCATACGGGGGGAAGACGTGGATCGGGCCGCGCTTGCCGAACTGCGGCTGAATATCGGGCGCCAGCAGCGACAAGTCGCTTGCCGAATCCTCGCTGCAGGGCTGGCGCTTGGTGACGCCCCCAGGCATGGGGGCGCGACTGATCAGGTAGACGTTGCCCTGCTTGCCGCCGCCGAGCCCGAGCAGGCGGGGCGTGGACGTCGTCTTCGGATCAAGATCGATCACGACGGCGCCACTGCTGGCAAGGTCAATGTCCCAGGCCGCCGCGATGCAGTAGTTGAACGGCGTGTAGGTCCCGACGAGCTCGAACCCGCGGACCGGATCGTCGCGCAGTTGCAGAATCGACTGCCCCCAGTTCCCCGGACTGCCTTCAAAGACGAGGGACATGTTTCCATTCCGTCCGCTGGTTCCGGTCGAGACGTAGATGTTGCCCTGGTCATCGATAGAAGGCCCGCCCGAGGCCCATATGCCGCCCATCACAAGCTCTTCGTCGGCCGCTGTCGACGAAAACGCACTTGCCACGCGTGGCTTGACGGTGTCGATCGACATAATCCAGCCGCCGGGCTCCGCGAACGTGAGATACAGGCGCGAGCCGTCCGCGTTGAGATTGAGCGCGCCGCGCTGCGGGCGTCGCCCGCCGCGGGTGGCCCATCGCCGGGCGCTGCCGTTCTGGTGGATACCCAGGGCATCGACCGCAGCGGCATCGATGGACACCGGCCAGCCCGGCAGCGGCTCGCCGCTGCGGATGTCGAGCGCGTGCGCGCGCCAGCTTCCGGTGTCCGAGCAGGTCGTCACATAGAACCGGTGCCGCTCCAGATCGATGATTGGCGTCGAGAGATTGCCCATCGCGCCGGCAGAGCACGGCTCCTCGGTCAGCCGCTGGCGCCATAACACGTCGCCCGGCCGCGTGGCGCCGGCCTGGGCCGCATTGATCGCGTAGGCGTACCCCGCGGTGGTGACGGCATAGAGCGCGGAGACCCTGCGCCCGGCCAGCGGGCCCTGGGTCATCTCCACCGCATGCACGTACAACGGCGCCGCAAACAGCCGCGGCGGCCGGCCGTTGAAGTCGTCGAGCGGCGCGCTCTCCCACAGCAGGCCGAACGCCGGACTCGAGACGGCCTGCGGCGTCAGGGCCGTCTCGCGATCGTTCCACCCGGTGCGCTGCCGGTTGTGGTGAAACATCAGCTTGTCGACGCCTGCTGATTGAGCACGCGTCGCGGACGAGGGCGACAACGCGAGGAGCCCCGCGATGGAGGGAACGATCGCCAGCGCCAGGAGAATCAGCTGCCTTGCCGGACATCCTTCGCATGCTGCTCGCCGAAAATCGTTGATCGATTCTTCCAAAGGCATCTCCCACCTGTCGACGTGGAGACCGCGCCTCACGGCCCATTGAACGCGGAATATAGCACCATCCGGAGGCGCAAGCTCGAGTCGGGACCACTGTCAACGCGAAATAGACATGTCCCTGACCTGCTCAAAGTACCCTGCGACGCGATATCTTCGTGCGCTCGATAGTGGCGGAGGGCACCAAGAGAGATGCGGGGGTGCTGGCAACCGCGGCCGGCATCCTGTTTCTACGGAGACCTCGCTGATGACCTTCGCGGTTGGCGGACAGCAGTTCATCGCGCTGGCGGCACAATCCCCAGCCGATAAAAACTCAGTCAGGGTCCGCTTGAGGTCTGGTAGTCTTCCGACGGGAAGCTGCTGTCGAAAGAAGGCCAGAGCATGAACAGACGCCAGATGATACGCGTCGTCTCGATGCCGGTCCTGATGGCCGGTACGCGCGCACTTGCTCAGACTCAAGCACGAAAGTACGACCTCCTTCTCAAGGGAGGACGGGTCATCGACCCATCGCAATCCTTCAACGCGCTTGCCGACGTGGCGATTGCCGGCGGCAGGATTGCGGCGATCGCCCAGAGCATCGATGCGGCCGAATCCGAGCGCACCGTTCCGGTGGCCGGCCAAATTGTGACGCCCGGGTTGGTCGATCTGCACACCCACGGATTTGCCGGCGTTTCACACTGGGGCCTCGACCTCGATCAGCACTGCCTCGCACGCGGTGTGACGACGGCCATCGATGCCGGCACATCCGGGTCGGACAGCTTCGATGGTTTCCGGCGGCTCGTCATCGGACCGTCACGCACGCGCGTTCTCGCGTTTCTCAACATCTCGCGAATCGGACTGATCGGTCAGCCAGGCGAACTGGTGGACACGCGGATGATCGACGTGCCCTCGGCGCTGCGTGTGGCGAAAGCGCACGCCGATGTCATCGTCGGAATCAAGGTCCGATGCAGCGAAAGCTATTCCGGGCCCAACGATCTCGAGGCCGTACGCGCGGCGCGCAGCGTGGCCGATCAGATCGGAAAGCCGCTGATGATCCACGTAGGCAATCCGTATTCGCCAATGGAGAAGATTCTCGAGCTCGCGCGGCCGCGCGATATCGTGACACACGCGTTCCGCCGAGGCGGTGGAGGCGGTGTGATTGGCGCTGATGGCCGCGTGTCCGATTACATCCGACGCGCGTCAGCGCGCGGAATTCTGTTCGATGTCGGTCATGGGAGCGGCAGTTTCTCGTTTGCCGCCGCCGAAGCGGCGCTGAAGGAGAACTTCCCGCCGGCAACGATCAGCAGCGACATTCATGCGTACAGCGCGCTCGGTCCCGTCTTCGACCTTCCCACCACAATGACGAAGTTTCTGCATCTTGGCCTCACGCTCGAGAAAGTCGTGGAGCTGACGACGGTCGCTCCCGCACGGGCTATCGACAAGGTCGGGGAAATGGCCTCCTTGAAACCGGGAAGCCCGGCCGATGTCGCGGTGTTCGATCTCGTCCAGGGAAATTTCTCGCTTGTGGATTCGCAGGGAGAAACCCGGAAAGCCACGCGGAAGCTCGTGCCGGTTCTCGCGCTGAGGCAAGGCAGAATTCCCTAGCCCCCGTCCACCCCTTGCGTTGACGCAGCGCGGCGGGTCCTGTCCCCGATCCTTTTCCGTCCGTCCTCGGCGCCAAAAGCACTTGTCACGTCGACGCGAGTGGCGCCTGCGCCGGGGTCCCCAACGCGGCAGCCGCGTTGGGGTGGCCGCGACGGACGAAAAACGATCGGGGCCACCCGTTCGCGGCTGGCTGGCGCCGTCAACGCAAGTGGTTGCGCAAGTAAACGAGTAGTGCAAACTGCTCTCAATTCGTTGGCCGCAGACGCAAACGGCCCGAGCAGGCGCCCCGGGGCGCTTAACGGATCGGAGGGCGTGGCGTTCAGGAGCCCGCTCTCAGTGCAGCGCGCGCGTTAACTTCCCATTGCCGCAGGGCCTCTCTAAAGACATCGAGTTCCGCGATGAGTGCCCCTTGATATGCGGCTCCGTTTGCCGTGCGGAGGAATTCGCTTTGCTGACGCCAAATCGCCGCGTCATTTCGTCCTGTCCACATGAGACGGGATAGCGTGTCAATCAGCGATTGATACCACTGCTGAGTGAGGGTCTCTTGGACGCCACCTCTGCACTCGCCAATAAACTTCACTACGTGCCGGGACATCAGTTGCAGTCTAACGGGTTGTGGCGGATGCGAGTGCCAATAGACCTTGTCCATGTCCATCGGCTGAGGCCGCCGAAGGCAGAACGCTGCGTGAGCAGCAACGAAGCATGCGAAGGCCACGGCATCTTGAGCCAACTTTGTGGCCTGCTCGAGGCCAAGGAGCTTTAGAAGCACCGGACGCGCATCTGCCAAGCCCCACAGGCTCAACACCAAGTAGGCCGCCCAACCGTCGGCGTCGGCTTCACGTGCCTGCAGCCATAATCTGCCAACTACGGGACTGCTGTCGATCGGATGAACAAGATGCCCGTGCGTGTGATGGGCGTACTCATGTGAGGCGACAAAGCCAAGCAGCATCGAGAACATCACTGCCTGGAGCATTTCTCGGTCGGTTGTGGGTGGCAACCCGAGAAGCGAAACAATCTCGTCTGAAGCTGCAATCTGCTGCGTGATGCTCAATAGCTCGGTGACAAGAGGAAGCGCCACGCCGATAAATGAGTAGTGGTCGTCCTTGAACGCTAGCGCATTCGACTTGTCGGAATCGAGATAGTCAAGATAGAAGGGTGCGTGTGGTGCGTCCCCAATGATGTTCTGTCCTTCGGCAGCGAGCGCTTCGTTAAACGAATCCCGCAGTTGAATCAGTTGCGCGAACTGCCGACCTTCGGGATCACCTGCTCGAAGTTCTTCGAGGTCGGCGATTCCTCGGTAGTCGAAGTTGTTCCGTGCCTTGACGGCAGCGTCGAAAGCGATTTGTCTCGGGGTGAAAGTCGATGGCACAGGCAAATCACAGACTTACCGCAAGAGCACTCAGGTTCGCGATGGCGTTCTGGGGCAACATGGAGACGGCCTCCTCTTTCTTCCTTGCAGCGTTGTGCAAATGTCGAGGCTATGTTGTCGTAAGGATCGGGGACAGGACCCGCCGCGCTGCGTCAACACAAGTGCTCAGCGGAGGCCGCCACAGCGGCGAGACGATCAGGCGGCCAGGGACGTGGATATCACCGGCCCGCATGCCGCGCCCTTACGTGCCTTCGTATGCCGGCTTTCAATTCGTCGAGCGTGCGCCGTTTCGGCTGGTCCTTCGCGAACAACGCGCGATGAACGGTCTTTTTTCGTCCGACGCGGCGTTTTTTCATCGTGCTGATCGTGCTCATCGTGCCATGTGTTTGTATTTGCGTCGCGCCTTCGCGCTCGTCGCGTCTTCGTGTTTTCGTGGTCAGTTCTACTTTAGTACTGAGCTCTGTTCTGCCTGCGCCACCATGACCGCCGTATCGTCCGTGTCGTCACCCACGCGACAAGCCGCGAGATCAGTGCCGCTCGCATCGGGCCCACCGGCGCGGGATTAGTCGGCAGCGCGCACGCGGCTGCGGCCTTCACCGGGTTGGTCAACGTCGCGAATCCGCCGGAGCCCCCGCCGTGCGACACGCCAGGGAAGTAGTAGCGGCGCACGTTGTCCGGAGTTCGTCGCACGGCAGCGGTCGAGAATGCTTGCGGCCGGGCGCTTGCGCGCGGTGTCTTCCCACGGCGTCCACCACGCCGGCCCTTCGTGACCGAGCTCGAGCGGCGACACTCTCAGAAACGATCCGAGATCCCGCGTCGCGGCCATCCCGATGCCGAGGACGAGCGGATCCTTCACCGTGTACCGGAGCTCATACAGCAGCGCGTTGCTGAATCCATTCTTTTACCTGAATCGTATGATTCGTCGACGTGGGAACGACATCGCCTTGCCAGCCGCTGACGAACGTGACGTGCCCGCCCGGATGCGGCGCAGCATTGCCGCCGCCGCGATTCACCACGGTGTACACGAGCACGCCGCTGCCCCTCATCATGTCCGTCGGCCTCACGAGCGTAAACGTGGTGACGTATTCGACTTTGCCGCGCGCGTTCCGCGGCGCGAGCTCGATGTCGGTGATGACCGCGTTCTTCGGATCCGCCGGATCCAGTTCACCGTAAGCCTTGCCCGTAATGCGTTCGTGCGTCGGGCCTGCCGGTTCCACTCTCGTGATCTCCAGCTTGACGATGTTGGCGTGCGCGGTGGGGGTGCCGAGCACGAGACACAGCGCGAGGGCCGGGGTGAATTTATTGACGGGCATGGAAGGCGTCCTCCGCGGTGGATTATCGCGTAGAATCACCCCCGATCCTTACCCTTTTCCCCTTACCTCTTGCCCCTTCTCAGGAGTTCGTCATGGTGCGAGTTGTGGTCGCGCTGGCTGTTCTGGTCTTCGGCCTTTCGGCGTCTGCGGGGTTGGCGCAAGCTCCTGTCACGCCCAACGTGGGGCCGCCCGGACCGCCGCCCAACGGCGAGCAGCTCTACATGGAAAATTGCGTCGAGTGCCACGGGCCCGCAGGGGACGTCGTGCCCGACGTCGATCTGGGGCACGGTCGCTTCCGCCGCGCGACCACCGATCCCGAGCTGGTGGGCATCGTCCTGCGCGGCATTCCGAACACGGCGATGCCGCCGAGTAACTTTTCCGAAGCGCAGGCGTCGGCCATCGTCCAGTATCTGCGCGCGAAAGCGCTGCGCGCCGCTGCGACCGCGGGCAACGCGGCCAACGGCCGGGCGATCTTTGCCGGCAAAGGCAACTGCACGAGCTGTCATCGCGTGAGCGGAAATGGCTCCCGGCTCGGCCCCGATCTCAGCGAGATTGGCCGCGTGCGGCACTCCACCGACATCGAGCGCGCCATCGTCGAGCCAGACTTTCTTATCGTGCCGAGCAACCGTTTCATCCGTCTCGTGACGCGTGACGGCGCGACGATGACAGGGCGCATGCTCAATCAGGACGCGTTCACGGTGCAGCTGCTCGACTCGAAAGAGCAGCTGCGATCGCTGATGCGCGCCGACCTCAAGGAATTCACGTTCATCGACACGTCGCAGATGCCGTCGTACCGCGGAAAGCTGAGTCCGGCGGAAATTACCGATCTCGTCAGCTATCTGGTTTCGCTGCAGGGAGGCACTCAATGAGGGTTCCTGGTTCCGGTTCCAGTTCCGGTTCGTGTTTTCGTGCCTTCGTGGTTGCCATCTTCGCAGTGGCTTCGTTGAATGCGCAGGTCACGTTCGATCGCCTCGTGCGCGCCTCGCAGGAGCCGCACAACTGGCTGTCGTACTCAGGGGACTACTTCAGCCAGCGCCACACCCAGCTCGCGCAGATTACGCCGGACAACGTGAAGAACCTCGAGCCTGCGTGGATCTACCAGCTCACGTCGCGCGAGCCCACGAGCACGCGGTTCGAAGTGACGCCAATCGTGGTCGACGGCATCATGTACATCGTCCAGCCGCCGAACGACATCATCGCGCTCGACGCGGTGACGGGCCGGCCGTTCTGGACGTACTCGTACAACCCGTCGCCGCAGTCGCGTCCGTGCTGCGGCCGCGTGAATCGCGGCGTGGCGATTCATGGTGACCGGTTGTTCATGGGCACGATCGACGGCCACATGGTTGCGGTCGACGCCAAAAATGGAAAGCTGCTCTGGGATAAAGTCGTCGTCCGGCCAGAGCTGGGGTATGCGTTCGCCGCGGCGCCGATCGTCGTCAAAGACAAAGTGATCATGGGACCCGCCGGCGGCGAGTACGGCATTCGTGGCTTTCTTGCTGCGTTCGACGTGGCGACCGGCAACGAAGCGTGGCGGTTCAATCTCGTGCCCGGCCCCGGCGAGCCTGGCTTCGACACGTGGCAGGGAGACTCGTGGAAGACCGGCGGCGCGTCCATCTGGCTGACAGGGTCTTACGATCCCGAGTTGAATGTGACGTATTGGGGCGTCGGCAATCCCGGGCCTGATTGGAACGGCGACAACCGCGAGGGCGACAACCTCTACAGCAACAGCGTCGTCGCGCTCGACGCGGATACGGGAAAACTGAAATGGCATTTCCAGTTTTCCCCGCACGACGAGTTCGACTACGACGCCGTGCAGATTCCCGTGCTTGCCGATGCGCCATGGCAGGGGAAGCCGCGCAAGCTGATGTACTTCGCCAATCGCAATGGGTACTTCTACGTGCTCGATCGCGCGACGGGGCAGTTCCTGTCGGGCACGCCGTTCGTCGAAGTGAACTGGGCATCGGGTCTCGATCCGAAAAGCGGCCGTCCGATTCGCATCGCCGGCAAAGCGCCGAGCGCGCCCCCGGGCACGCTGATCTTCCCGGGCAATCAGGGTGGCACCAATTGGTACTCGCCGTCGTACAGTCCTCGCACCGGGCTTTTCTACATTCCGACGTGGGCGAACTACAGCAGCCTCTACGTGCGAGACAAAGTCGAGTACTTCGAAGGGCGCCGCTTCGCCGGCGGCGGCGCGCGGGCGCCGGTGCCGGGCATCCGCAGCGGGCAAGGCGGTTACAGCTGGTCGAAGCCCGAAGAAGGCTACGGCGCCGTGCGGGCGATCGATCCGAACACCGGCGCGCTGCGCTGGGAGTTCAAGATGAGCGACCTCACGTGGGCCGGCATCATGACGACGGCGTCGAACGTGCTGTTCAGCGGGAGCGGCGAAGGGTACTTCTACGCGCTCGATGCGCGCACGGGCAGCCTGCTGTGGAAGACACAGCTCGGCTCGGTGATCCGGTCAGGGCCGATGAGTTATGCGGTGAACGGCAAACAGCACGTCGCGATCGCCGCGGGCAGTGCGTTGTTTGTGTATAAGCTGCGAGAGTGAGGGCTACTTGCGCGTCTGCAGATTCTTGACGTCGCAGCCCCTGGGCAGGACGCCGGTCGGGGGTTTGTCGCCCGCGTAGCAGTTGGGAATCACGTAGAAGCTTCGTGCGACCGCGGGTTGCTGCGGCGCAGGCGCGACAACGGCGGGCTTTGCGGTGGCGGCGCGCTGCATGTCGCCGCGATAGCGAACCATGCCATTCGGCTCGATCCTCACGCTGAAGGTCACTGTTTCGTAGCCGGGCGCGCGCAGATCGATGCGATGCGCGCCGGCGTCCAAACTGAGCGCTCGCCTGCCCGGCCCGAACTCCTCGGCGAGCCCAACGTAACTTCCATCGACGAGCACCTGCGCATTGTCGGGTACGCCCTCGAGAACCAGGGCCCCACGCGCGGCTTCGCGC
>CAYHHH010000001.1:189094-192825 GCA_964356125.1 uncultured Bifidobacteriaceae bacterium
CGCGCGGCTTCGCGCTGGCGTCGCAGATACGTTTCGGCCATCGATTGCCGGTACGTCTCTGCCATCGACGTTTCGGCGGGCGCCATGTAATGGTGATACAGGCTCGGATAGTAATACTGCCCGGGAACATACACGTGAGGGAAAACGAGAACCGGCGGCGGCGCGGGATATCGGCTGAGATGCTGGAACCGGTCCGATCCGTCCGGCGACTGATACAGATCGCGCGGACCCGGCCGGAATCCGGCGAAGGGATCCGGCACGCTGAGCGCCGCCGGTGCCGGCGGCATCGGAGGCGGTGCCTGCTGCGCGTGTGCGATCGATACACCCGCCAGCAGCATCGCAGGCGCGAACAGCGCGAAGGAACCAGCGTTCATGTGAGGCTGGTTCCTATGGTAACCCGCCTTCGCGCCCGTTACTAGCGCGTGTTTACCGTTTGCTGTCGGCCTGTGCGAGGGTTTCGAGCGTCTGCCTGAGCTTGCCGGCGGTGGGGGAGAGCGACCGGCCGGCGCGCATGATGACGCTGATGCGGCGCGTCAGCGCGCCGCCGCGAATCCGAAGCTGATGAAGCGGACTCGCACCGACCATCGACTCCGGGAGAATGCCGACGCCGAGGCCGGCTTGCGCGAGCCCGGCGACGGTTGTGCCGTACGTCGTTTCGTACGCGACGTTGCTGACGAGCCCTTCATGGTTGAACGCGAGATCGACGATCTGCCGGCTGCTGCTGTCTTTCACCATCAAGATCAGCGGGTGCCGGGCGAGCTCGTGCAGCGTCATGCTGCGTTTTTTCGAGAGTGCATGATCGGCGGCGACCACCGCGCACAGGCGGTCCATGATGAGTACGTGGCTCGTCAGCTCGCGATCGCCGTACGTCTGGCTGCTGATGCCGAAGTCCACCTGTCCCGCCTTCACCATCGCGGCGACCGAAGAGGCGACGCCGTCGAACACGCGGACGGTGATGCCCGGAAACGACTCGGATAGTTTGCGGATCGCGCGCGGCAGCAGGCCGGCCGCGACCGAGGGCAGCGCGGCCACCGTGACGAGCCCGCGACGGTGCGCGAGCAGCTCGTCGGTGTTCGCGGCGATCGCTTCGACGTCAATCAGGATGCGCTCGAGCGGCACCAGCACATCCCTCCCTGCCTGCGTCAGCGCGACGTGCCGTTTGTTGCGATCGAACAGCTTGACCCCGACGGCCACTTCGAGCTGCTGAATCTGCACGGTGAGCGTCGGCTGCGACACATGCAGCTCGGTGGCGGCGCGGGTGAAGCTGCCGGCGCGCGCGAGCGCGAGAAAGGCGCGGATATGGCGGAGATCGTGAATCATCGGACAGTCAGAATCGTTATTATTGTTACTAATTACTGAAATAAGAACAATTCAATTGTCTAATCCAGCCGGCAGGTTTACTTTCAGAGGGTGCCGAGCCCGTCCGTGTCGACCGCTGGCGTCCCGCAGCCCCGGTTCGCGCGCCGGACCGCCGTCGCCCCAGCCCCCGTGCCGCTCAACCTTGTCTTCTTCGGACCCCCGGGCGCGGGGAAAGGCACGCAGGCCGACCGCTTTGCGGCGCGCCATCACATTCCGAAAATCTCCACCGGCGACATGCTGCGGAAAGCGGTGCAGGATGAGACCCGCGTGGGGCAGCTCGTCCGCGCCACGCTGCAGTGCGGCGCGCTCGTGGGCGACGACCTCATCATCTCGCTCGTGGCGGAGCGCCTCGAGCAGCCCGACACCGCGAAAGGTTTCGTGCTCGACGGCTTCCCGCGCACGATCCCGCAGGCGGCGGCGCTCGACGCGCTGCTGGCCGATCGCGGCGGCGTCAGCGTCATCGCCCTGGTCGTGCACGCCGACGAAGTGGTGCGCCGCCTCGCCGTCCGCGGCCGCGAAGACGACGACGCGTTCGTCATCAGGGAGCGCCTCGCGGTCTACTCACGCGAGACCGAGCCCGTGCTCGAGTACTACCGCCGCCGCGAAGTGGTGACGGTGCTCGACGGCAACAGGCCGCTGGATGAGGTCACCGAGTCGATCGACGCGGCAATCAAAGACAAAAACCTGTAACAGAAGATCAAAAAATCAGAAGGCTTTTTGATCGACAAAACCTCCTGATCTTCTGATCTCCTGTGAAATTTCGGCTCTGTGTTAGCCTAAGCCCTCAATTACAGGAGGCGTTCATGGCTGCCATCAGTCGCCGCGACTTTCTCGGTTACACCGCCGCTCTTCCGTTTCTGTTGCAGTTTCGCGAGCTGGCCGCGGCGCAGCGCAAGCGCGTCAAGATTCGCGACGTGCAGGTGATGATGCTCGAGGGCGGCCGCACGTACACGCTGGTGAAGATCACGGCGGACAACGGCCAGTTCGGCATCGCGGAGGCGTACGGCAGTCCCGGCGTCGGCGTGAAGGAGCAGATTCTCTCGTTCAAGCCGTGGCTGGTGGGCAAAGACCCGCTCGAGATCGACGCGATCTACCACGACTTTGGCGCCGGTACTCGAAGCCTGAGCGGCACGCGGACGGATGGGTCGGCCCACAACCTGATTCGCGCGGTCAGCGGCGTCGAGATGGCGCTGTGGGATCTGGCCGGCAAGATTCTCGACGTGCCCACCTCGACGCTGCTCGGCGGCAGGTTCCGCGATCGCGTGCGCGTGTACGATCACGCGGCGCCGAAGAACATGCTCGACAAGGGTGCGTGCAAAGAGTGGGCGGCACGCGTCAAGGCGCATCCAAGCGGCTTCACCTGCCATAAGTTCGGCTTTCCCCATACCGACATGAAGACCGATCTCGCGCGCGATCCGTCGAACCGGATGCTGACGACGAGAGAGCTCATCAACATCCAGCAGGGGTTCGAGAACTGCCGCGAGGCGATCGGCTGGGACCACGACATCATGGTGCACTGTCACTGGGAGTACGACCTGCGCACGTCGATTCAGATCGCCGATGCGGTCGCGTCGATCAAACCCGTGTGGTTGGAAGATCCGCTGCCTGTCGACTACAGCGACTCGTGGAAGCGGCTCTGCGAGAGCTCCAAAGTCCCCATCTGCATGGGCGAGAATCTCGCGCGGCGCGAAGGGTTCTTCAATTTCATCGTCAACCAGGGTGCTGACATTCTTCACCCAGACCTGCGCAACTCCGGCGGTTTCCTCGAAACCAAACGCATCGCCGATCTCGCGCACATCTACGGATTGCCGATGGCGTGCCACAACACCGGCAGCCAGGTGAATACGTACGCGACCTGCCAGTGGGCCGCATCGATCCGCGATTACATGTCGTGCGAGACGGTGACGGGCGAAGGCGGCTGGATGGATCAGGTGTTGGTGCTCGACGGCCCGTACATCAAAGACGGCTTCATCCAGGTGAGCGACAAGCCGGGATTAGGGATCACGCTGAATCCGGACGTGGTGAAGGCCCACTTGGCGGCAGGGGAGACGTACTGGGGATAGAACCCAGGGACTGGGGAATAGGGATTGGGGATTAGCGCAGCCGCGCTTCACGCGAGAAACGCGTCGCTGAACTAATCCCAAATCCCAAATCCCTAATCCCGGCTAGATAGTGCGTCTCCGACCGACCGCTAGCCGATAGATGAACAAGACGACGATCGCGCCGAAGATCGACATGAAAATGCCGGCGCTGTCCGCCGGCCCGTACCACCCCAGCGCCCGTCCCGCGTAACCGCCGAGGACGGCGCCGACGATGCCCAGCAGCATCGTCACGATGATGCCGCCGGGATCCTTCCCGGGCATCAAGAGCTT
>CAYHHH010000002.1:0-83972 GCA_964356125.1 uncultured Bifidobacteriaceae bacterium
GCGAGCCGGCCGGGATATTTCGGCGAAAGCAGCTACAACGCGCTGCAGTTGAGAGCAGACAAGCGTTTCGGCGCCGGCGGTCTCATCAGCGCGAACTACACGTTCTCCAGGAACTACGGCAACGTCGAGACGGTGACCGGCTGGCTGGAATCGGGAGCCGGGAACGCGTCTTCCGGCTACCAGACCAATAATCTGGAGAACGAATTCGCCCTGAGCAGCTTCGATGTCCGCCACAGGGTTGTCCTCAACTACGTCCTGGATCTGCCGTTCGGCCAAGGCAAGCGCTTCGGGGGCGGGACGTCCGGGCTCGTCGGTAAGCTCATCAGCGGGTGGACCCTGAACGGGGTCACCACGCTCCAGGCTGGATTCCCACTCGCATTCACGGCAACCCCGAATTTGATCGGATCGGGTTATGGATTCCGCCCGAACGTCGATCCGAACTGCGACAAGCAGGTGTCCGGCGCCGCAGTCGATCGCCTGACTCGATGGTTCAACACGGACTGCTACAGTGTTCCGAATGCGGGTTTTGTCGCCGGTAATGCGACCACCGATCCATCGTTGAGGTGGGACCTTGGCAATGCAACCAGGACCGATCCCGATCTGCGCGCGCAGGGGGTCAACAACTGGAATCTCGCTGTCGCGAAAATGACGCGGGTTGGCGATCGCATGAACCTGACGATCCGCGCGGAAGCGTTCAACCTGTTCAATCGCACGCAGTTCGGGCCGCCGAATACGCAGGCGAGCACCGCGGCGAACAACACGTTCGGCCAGGTCACCTCGCAGGTGAACCAGCCGAGGCTGATGCAGCTGGCGTTTCGCTTGACGTTTTAGATGGTTGGTGGTCGGTGGTGAGCGGTTGGTGGGGCGGCCTACCAACTACCCACCACCAACCACCGACTACCTGGTGCACAATTCACCGATGACATCGCCTTCAGTGACCCGCCACACGCGGCGCGCGCTGCGTGCGCCGGGCGCCAGTTCCGATTACCTCCTGCGCGAGGGCATCCTCAAGCTGCTGGCAATCAAGGACTCCGATATCCGGCTGCTCACCCTCGAGCAGTGCCGCGACGCGGTCGACAAGAGCCTGCATGCCGGCGGCGCGTTCTCCGCGACCATTCCGCTCGTCGCGCTGTACTACGGCGGCTTCATCGATGTCGATGTGGCCGATCCGACGCGGGCCGGACAGGATCTGTTCGTCCTGAGCAAAGGGCACGCCGTCGCGGCCCTCGCGTCGATTTACGCAGAGCTCGGCTACATCGATCGGTCGGTCCTGCGGAACTCGCGATCGTTCGCGAGCATTCTCAACGGTCACCCTGGCCCGGTGTTTCCGGGCATCCAGATCGCCACGGGGCCGATGGGACAGGGACTGGCGGTCGCGCAGGGATTCGCGATTGCGGGACGCGTGTCACCGCGCTTCGACGCGTACGCGCTCTGCGGCGATGGCGAGATGCAGGAAGGTCCTATCTGGGAAGCCGTGATGTTCGCGGGCCAGAAACATCTGGACAATCTCTGCGTGATGGTCGATCGCAACAACGGGCAGCTCGACCTCTCCAACCGGATGATCTTCCCGATGCCCGATCTCGAGGCGGTGTTCCGATCGTTCAACTGGAACGTGATGAACGTCGACGCGACGCAGTACAACGGCGTCTACGCCGCGCTCGAGCAGTTCCGGTTCGGCGCGCGCAACGGCAGGCCCACGGCGATCATCTGCAACGCCACCAAGGGGCACGGTGCGTTGTCCGACTTCCTCAACAAGCACAAGGTGACGGTCCCCGACGCGCTCCTCGAGCAGGAGATGGGCCTGCAGGCCGATCAGCGGCGCGCCCGGGTCAGCGAGTTCATCGCGTTTCACGACGGCCTCCGCAACTATCCCGATGGCGGCCTGCTGCAGGAGGCGCTCATCGAATTCGCCGGCAACATGCGGCTCAACGCGGAGCGCAGCGCATCGGGCGCACCCGCTCTTACACAAGTCGTGGGGCCGGTCGTCACCGCGCGCGTTCCTCCACGCGACAAGCGCATCGACGTCGACGGATCGCAGCTGCCGGCGATCGACCGCAGCAAACAGTACGCGGCGAGCGACATCGTCACGGCTGCCATGAAAGTATTCGCGCGCGATCCGCGCGTCGTGTCGATCGACGCGGATCTTGCGACGACGAGCGGGCTCGAGGCGGGCGTGGCCGCCGTCGATCAGCGGCGCGCGCTGAACGTCGGCGTCGCCGAGGCCAACATGATGGGCATCGGCGAGGCGTTCGCCGCGCTCGGCTGCAATACCTGGATCAGCACGTTCTGTCCGTTCTACGACTGGAAGGTCCTGCGCCGAATCGCGGTGGGCCATCAGGAGCGGATGGAGGCGATGGCGTCGCCTGAGGGATGGCTCAGCGAGGGGCACGGGCTCGACTTGACGATGCTCGCGACGGCCGCCAACCTCGAGACGCGCACGAACGGCGCGACGCACATGGGAAACGACGACAATCTGACGTTCGATGCGGTCGCGCATCTGAAAATCATCGACATCTCCTGCCCGCAACAGATGCTCGCATTGATGAAGTGGGTCATGGCCGGCAATCGCGGCCTGCTTTATGTACGCCTGATGCGGACGCCATCGGCAGTCCTGCATGATGCGAGTTATGCATTCGAGTTCGCCAAGGCGTCGTTCGTTCATGGCTCCTCGGGCGATGCCGCTTTCATCGTCAGCAGCGGCCGTGGCGTGCACGAGGCCATTGCGGCGGCGCGCGTGTGCGAGAAATCGGGCGCACAGGTTGCTGTTGTCGATATGCCCTCGATCGACGAGAATCTGCTGCTGGAGTTGTGCAGCAGCGGCAAGGTCGTCTGCGTTGCCGAGCAGAACAACGGGTACATCCTGCAGAATCTGCTGAAGGTGCGCCATCGCCGCGGGCGCGACGGCGAAGCC
Organism: uncultured Bifidobacteriaceae bacterium; assembly: GCA_964356125.1. GTDB lineage: Bacteria > Acidobacteriota > Vicinamibacteria > Vicinamibacterales > JAMQPK01 > JAMQPK01. The sequence continues at coordinate 2,912 of CAYHHH010000002.1, forward strand.
CGGTCGCCGGTCCTCGCGATGAACACGCTCAACAGCGATGGGCGGCCGCAATTCATCCATTCCGGAACGTACGAAGAGTTGATCGAGGCGTTCGCGTTGACCCCGGTGCATATCGCGAAGGCCGTGTTGGGCGCCATGAGCGCGCGAGGATCGAAATGACCGTTCCCGCCATGCACGAAGACGACGCCGAAGAGCTGGGATTGCCCGGCCGCCGGATGCGCTGGCTGGTGTCGAAGGACGCGGTCAACGCGAAGAACTGCTCGACATGCGTCATCCGGGTCTCGCCGGGCGAAAAGGTCACTCCCGCGCACTCGCATCCGAACGGCGAAGAGGTGATCTACATCATTAAGGGGTCGGGACGCGTGCTCGTCGCCGGTGAAGTGCGGCAGGTCCGCGAGGGCACCGCCGTGCTGTTTCCCCAGGGCGCCGTGCACATGCTCCACAACACCGGAAGCGAAGAGATGAAGGTCGTCTGCTTCTTCGCTCCCGCCACAGGGCTGGACAACTACCGGCTCCACGAAGGCGTGGATTTCCCGGACTGACAAGGAGCGCTCGATGAGGCTGTATCACTACGCGTTGACGGTGTTCTTCGGCGTCGTGCTGACCGTGCACCTGTCGATGAACGGGAAGGTTGGCGCGGTTCTCGGCAATCCTCGCGTGGGCAACGCGCTGTTCTGGTGCATCGGCGCGGTCATGGCTGTGGCCATCGGTCTGAGCGGCTGGCAGGCGGGCGCGCTGAGCGGGCTCCGGCAGGTCAATCCGTTGCTGCTCACGGCGGGTGCGATGGGCGCGACGCTGGTGTTCGGCATCGCATGGATCATTCCTCAGATCGGCGCCCAGCAGATGACCGTGATGCTGCTGACAGGGCAGATCCTGAGCGCGATGCTGTTGTCGCACTTCGGCTGGCTGGGATCGCCCGTGCAGCCGGTGTCCCTCATGAACGTCATCGGCGCGCTGCTCATGATCGGCGGCGTCTTTCTCGCCACACGCGCCTGATCGTGGACTATCAACTGAAAGGACAGCTCGCGTACGTCAGCGCCGGTGCGCACGGCATCGGCGAGGCGATCGCCGATCTGTTGACGCAGGAAGGCGCCGAGGTGATCGTCGCCGACTCTGACGCCGACGTGCTGCGGCAGAAAGCCGGCAAGTGGCGCGGCACGGTGGCCGCGGATCTCGCGACGGCTGCGGGAGTCGATTCGGCGACAGCCTACGCCTTGCAGCAGTTCGGCCGGGCACCGGACATCCTGATTAATAATCTCGGCGTAGGAAACTCGACGCCGTTCGAGGACACCTCCGACGAGATTTGGGCGCGGTCGTTCGAAGTCAATCTCATGGGGACCGTGCGGACGTGCCGTGCGCTCGTCCCGAAGATGGCCGCGCGCGGCAGCGGAGCCGTCGTGAACACGGGCTCGGATCTCGCGAAGCAGCCGGAGCCGGGATTCATCGATTACGGCACGTGCAAGGCCGGGCTCCTGTATCTGAGCAAAGCGCTCGCCAAGCAGTACGCGCCGACGGTGCGCGTGAACACCGTGCTGCCAGGGCCGATCTGGTCGCGGATGTGGACCCGGCCCGGCGGTATCGTCGATCAGCTCGTGGCGCACTACGGGCTCGATCGCGACGCCTCGGTGAAGAAGTTTCTTGAAGATCGGCAGATGCCGATGGGCATCGGGAATCCCGAGGACGTGGCGCACGCGGTCGTATTTCTCGCGTCGCCACTCGCGAAATTCATCACTGGCGCCGGTCTCGACATCGGCGGCACGATCAGAGGACTCATATAGATGGCGCCCGACTACTCGAGTTTTGGACTGCAGGACAAGATCGCCATCGTCACCGGCGCGTCGCAAGGCATCGGCAGGGCAATAGCGCTCGGCCTCGCGCAGGCGGGCGCGCACGTCGTGCTCGCGAAACACCCCGAGGGACGGCACGACGAGATCAAGGGCGTGCAGGCCGAGATCGAAGCCATGGGGCGGAAGGCGCTCATCGTGCTCGTCGATGTGGGCAACGTCGATCAGGTGCGCTCGATGATTGCGACCGCGAAGGAGACATTCGGCCGCGTCGACATTCTCGTCAACAATGCCAGCTGGACCGGCACCGGGCCCGCGCTCGATGTGACGGAAGAGGAATACGACAAGACGATGGACGCGTCGGTGAAGAGCGTGTTCTTCGCCTGCCAGGCCGCCGCGCGCGTGATGATTCCGCAGGGCCGGGGCAAAATCATCAACCTCGGATCGAACTTCGGCGTCGTCGCGTTCAGCGGCCGCGCGGTGTACGCCGGCGCAAAAGCCGCGGTGCATCATCTGTCGCGTGCGTTGTCGCTCGAATGGGCCAAGTCGGGAGTGATTGTGAACGTCGTGGCGCCTTGCATAACAGAGACGGACTCGCGCAAAGTCATTCTGGAGCGGCCGGGATACAAAGAATGGGCGACGACCACCATGTTGCCCGCAGGCCGCTGGGCCCAGCCGGAAGACATCGTGGGCGCAGTATTGTTTCTATCGAGCCATCTCTCAGATATGGTCGTGGGCCATGTCCTCATGGTCGACGGAGGATGGACGCTTCACTAGCTGGTAGCTCGTGGCCGGTAGCCGGTAGCGACGTGTTAGGTAAGTGCTTTCGTAACACGTAACCTCTCCCGCAGATCCCTCCTGGTTTTCCGCGAGTTTTCGAAAGTTTCCACGGGAGTCCCCCGGCACACGTGTTGCTCCGCCCGAACGCAACGACGTGTCGCTCCGGGCCATTCCACCTATAGCTCTATTCGCTCTCTTCGTTGGCGCGATGTCCGCGCCCGCGCAGGAGCCGTCTGCGCCTGAGCCAAAGGTGTTCGAGGTCGTCGCCCGCCGGTTCGCGTTCGAGCCGGCGACCATCGAAGTGGTCGAGGGCGATCGCGTTCGCCTGCTCGTGCGGTCGGCCGACGGCCCGCACGGCGTCGAGATCAAAGCATTCAAAGTTAAGAAGGCGGTTCCGCGCGCCAAGCCGGGCGATTCGCCCGTGACGATCGAGTTCGTGGCGGCGACCGCCGGCGAGTACCCCATCCTGTGCTCCGAGTACTGCGGCAGCGGACACAAGGACATGACCGGCGCGCTTGTCGTGCGCGCGAAGCCAAAAGGAGATCAATGATGCGCCTCTTCGTCTTCACGGCCTGCATCGCTGCGGGCCTCATGTGCGCGGGCTGCGACGAGAAGCTCAGCAGCATCACGGGACCCACGCCGGACCTCGTGCCAACGTTTGCGAGCATTCAGCGCGACATCTTCGCAGCCAGCGACTCCAGCGGCCGCGTCGCGTGCACGGGCTGCCATACGAGCGTTGGCCGAACGCCATCCGCTGGGTTGGATCTCGGAGGGGCGAACGCGCACGGTCAGCTCGTGAACGTCGCATCGAACGCCAAGCCCGGCGCGGTCCGGGTGATTCCAGGCGATCCTGAAAACAGCTACCTCATTCACAAAATCGACGGGCGGGCAGGTATTGTCGGGTTGCGCATGCCGCGCGGGACCACCGGGCCATTCCTGACCGACGGACAGATGCGCGTCATCAAGCGCTGGATCGAGCTCGGCGCGCCCAACAATTAAGGGGGACATGTGAATCGACTTCGTTTCGTAACAGGGATCATTGTGCTGGCAATCGGCGTCACGGCACCGGCAGCCGCGCAGACGCCGCCTCAGGACGATCCCGACATGGACATCAACCTGGCCCAGCCGGATTTCACGCTGGTTGCCCTGCCGACGACGCTGCGGGTGCCGCGCCACAAGAGCGCCTTTCGCGTCACGCATCGGTTCAGCCGCTCGCTCGGACAGGGCGATTTCGGCAACCTCCTCGAGGATCTCTTCGGACTCGACAGCGGCGCGCAGATTGGTCTCGAGTATCGCTACGGGCTCTTCAGAGGAACGCAGGTCGGGTTTCACCGGACATCAGACCGGACGATCGAGTTCTTCGGCCAGCACGAAGTGAAAGCCCAGAGCGGCGGTTTCCCGTTTAACATCGACGCGCTCGCGTCCATCGACGGCACGAATAATTTCCGCGACAGCTACTCGCCCACGCTGGGCGCGGTCATCTCGCGGACGATCGCCGAGCATGCGGCGTTCTACGTGGAGCCGATGTGGGTGAATAACTCGAATGCCGATCCGTCGGATCTCGTCGACGACAACGACACGGTGCTTGTTGGTATCGGGGCGCGCCTGCGGATCCGACCCACGGTGTATCTCGTCATAGAAGGGTCGCCGCGCGTGGCCGGCTACAGCCCCGGAGCAACGCAGATCGGCTTCGGCCTGGAAAAGCGCTCAGGCGGGCACGTGTTTCAGTTGACGATTACCAACGGCGTCGGCACGACGATGGGGCAGGTCGCGCGAGGCGCCAGGAATACCGACGACTGGCACCTCGGATTCAGCATCGCTCGGAAGTTTTACTGAGACGTTCTGGAATCTACCAATCTTCCAATCTGGAAGTCTTCCAATTCGTCTTATTTCACCGGGTAGCCCTGCCAGAGCCATACCAGTGCGTCGGGGAGCGTCTGGAGTCCCACGCCTGCGTCGCTGCGCCGCGATCGGGATGGTCAGAAGGCAGAGGAGTGTTGCCGCGATCACAGTCCGGCTCAAGGCGGACACTACGTACGCCATATGTCACCTCACTGTAATGACTGTCTGTGCTGCCGCCGTTTGCTCCGCCGCCACGCCGCGATCGCGCGCGTCGATGCGAAGCAGATACCGCCCGGGCGGAATGTCCTTCAACGGAATGCGGCCAGTGTAGGCGAAGGTCTGCCATTTCGGAGCGCCGGCTGCGCCATTGGCCAGCACATCGCGCGAGGCAAATGCGTCGCGGCCGGCTTCGTCAATCAGCCGCGCGGACACGTCGATCTGCTTCGGCTGCTTAGGAGGGGAGTTGTCGTATATCTCCGCCATCCACGCCACTTCTTCGGCCTGGCTGAACGTGCGGCGGCTCGTGGCCGGCGCGCCGAGCAGCTTCTCCGCAGCCGGATCGCGTTGCGGCGTGAGCACGTCCGTCGTGCCATCGCCAGACCGCGCCGACAGCAGCAGACCGCTCATCATCAGCGGCTCCTTGCTGAAGTCGGGCACGAGCACGTCGTAGAACACCGTGCCGGTTTTTCCGCTCACTGGATTTCGCGCGCCGACCCGCAACTGATAGCGGCCCGCGGCCATCGTCGTACGCGAGTTCAGCCGGAGGCCGTGCACCTTCACGCGCTGATACGTCTCGGGGCGGATGGCGAGATTCAGCGCCGCGCGTGTGCCGCGCTGCGCGCGCGCATCTTCATTCAATGCAAAGAAGGACACTTCGAGCGTATCGGCGAACAGGCCGGTCGGCTGCTGCGCGAATTCCAGCGCGCTGCCATCGAGCTCGACGGTGAGCGCCACCGACGCGTCTTTCACCGTGCCCTTGAAGGGCGCAGCCTGCACGGCGAGCGTCAGTCCCGGCTGCTGCACCGCGCTGTTGAGCGCGGCGCGCAGCTCCGGTGACGTGTCGTTGGCCCCGCCGCTGCGCCGGTCTCTCGCCCAGCGCTCGATCGCCTCCTGTTTTCGTTCCGTCGCGGTCTTGCCACTAGGGGACGGATAGCCCCGCCTCGCCACAACCTGCAGGCCCGGGCGCTTCGTGCGCACCTCGATGCGGTGGAAACGTCCGTCGCGCGGGTGCATAGGCGGGGCGTAGCCCAACAAGTAGTAGCGGCCGTTCGCGTCGGTAATACGATCGAACGCTTCCGCGAATGAGTTGGTGTCGACGGCCGCGAATCCACCGGTGCTGTCAGCCAACGTGCGCAGGCTGTCCTGCGTCAGGCGCATCTCGCTGAGCAACGCCTGGGTTCCGCTGAACGGCGTGCCCACCGGCCTCGACGGATCGGTGCCCATCGCGTCGGGCGCGCCGGATGTCATGGAATCAATCAGGTCGGTGGTCAGCCCGATCAAGCCGCGAGGATCGAGCGCATACACGTTGACGTTGGCGCGTCCCGCGGCGGCGACGGCGTCGCGCGTCGCGCGCAGAATCTCGCTTCCGCTCTGCGAGCTGAACGCCTCGGCCATCGGATAGTCGATACCTTCACTGAACCACAACAGCGCTTTGCGCCGCCCGCGGACGCCCTCCAGAAACTCCGAAAGACTCGCGATCGTGTTGAGCACACCGACGGCGCGCTGCCCGCGCTCCAGATTACTGGGATCGAACGACTGGTTCCGCGTAATCGGGTTCACCACGGTAGTGGACTGCTGCGGATCGCTGGGGTTCTCAACCGTCACGTTCAGGCCGGCGAGCAACTGATTCTGATAATAGTCGTCGAGCCGCTGCATCTCGGCCGGCTGCAGCCGCTGCCCGAAGAAGTGATCGATCGCGCGCAGCAGCAGGGCCGGATCGCTGGTGAATTCCTGCCCCGCGTCCGTGCGGCCGCTCGTCACCACAACCGCGGCAAGGTCGCGCGGGCCGAAGTGCTGTTCGATGAAGTCTCTCGCACGCCGCCGGACGATGGCCGTGCGCATCGGCGCGACGTTCAGATCGTCGAGCACGATGATGTAGACGCGCCCGGATTCGACGTCGCGATTCGTTCGCACGTCGGCGGCGACGGGACGCCCGGCGAATCGGAATGTATCGGTCCGCTCAGAGGGGAGCTCGATGTACGAAAACGTCTGAATCGCCTGGGATGTACCGTCTTCGAAGACCTCGAAGTCTTCGGCGGTGAGTCCGGTGACGAAATTGCCCTGTACATCTTTCACCGTCACGTCGACATCGACGACATTGACGCTTGTTGTGAACGTGGGCTGCGCCGCCTTCGCGCCTTGCGCTTCCGCCTCCGCGCGTTGCGCTGCGGCGGACAGGTCGGCGCCCAAGTGCGCGCGCGCTGTCAGGCCGATCGCCATCGCGGCGATCAGTGCGATGCCGAGGCGACCTGTACGCGCGTGGTTGTTCATCTTTACTTTCGGTCCTCGAGGATCATTCCACTGCCTTTTTCCGCAATCATGTAGACAGGGGCCTGGGTGTTGCCCGACGTAATTCTCGGCATGATCGACGCGTCGATCACTCGCAGCCCTTCGATCCCTCTCACGCGCAGGCGATCGTCGACCACCGCCAGCGGATCGCTGCCCATTTTGCAGGTCCCCACCGGATGGAAGATCGTCGTGCCGAGGTCGCCCGCGGCGCGCGCCAGCTCGTCATCACTCTGCGCGCCGGACCCGGGACGAAACTCTTCGGGCGCGAAGCGCGAAAGCGCGCTGGCGGCCATGATGCGGCGGGTGTACCGCATGGCGTCGACAGCCACGCGGCGATCTTCGGGCGCGCACAAATAATTAAGCTTGATCTCCGGGTATGTCGCGGGGTCGGGCGACACGATGCGAACCCACCCGCGCGAGAGCGGGCGCAGGTTGCACACGCTGGGTGTGATCGCGGAAAACGTGTGCAACGGATCGCCGAATGTGTCGAGCGACAGCGGCTGGACGTGCCATTCGATGTTCGCCGTTGGCTGCGCCTCGTCGCTGCGGGCAAATGCGCCCAGTTGCGACGGCGGCATGGTCAACGGTCCTGTCTTGAACAACGCGTACTCCGCCGCCATGATCGCTTTTCCGAAGAGGCTGTTGACCCGATCGTTCAACGTGACGGTGTTGCTGACTTTGTACTGCATGCGGAGCTGCAGGTGGTCATGGAGGTTCTCGCCGACACCGGCCAGATCATGCAGCGGCGTGATGCCGTGTGCGGAGAGCAGGCCGGCCGGCCCGACGCCGGAGAGTTGGAGCAGCTGAGGAGATCCGATGCTGCCGGCCGCGAGAATCGTGTCTCTACGCGCCTCGGCGAACGTCCGGCCATCTCGCCGATCGACGAACTCGACACCATCGGCCCGCAGCGCGCCGTTGCGACGGCCGACGCGCACCCGTTCCACCAGCGCGTTGGTGATGACGGTGAGGTTCGGCCGAGACAGCACCGGCCGGAGGAACGCCTTCGTGGCGCTCCATCGTCGGCCGCGGCGTTGATTCATCTGGAAGTACGCGCTGCCGAAGTTGTCGCCGCGGTTGAATTCACGAATCTTCGGAATGCCACACTCTTCGGCCGCATTGCGCCAGGCTTCGAGAATTTCCCATCGCACGCGACCCTCTTCGACGCGCAGCTCGCCGCCCGCGCCGTGCATTTCGTCGGCGCCGTGCTGATAGTCCTCCACCTTCTTGAAGAGCGGCAGCACCTCGTCCCACGACCAGCCCGCATTGCCGAGCGAGGCCCAGTGGTCGTAATCGCCTTTCTGGCCTCGCATGTAGATCATCGCGTTGATTGACGAACACCCGCCGAGCACGCGGCCGCGCGCGTAGTGAATGGATCGTCCGGCAAGATGCTCGTCGGGCTGCGTCTTGTAGCACCAGTCGGTTCGCGGGTTCGCGATGGTGTAGAGATAGCCGACGGGGATGTCGATCCAGAACCAGTCATCCTGTCCGCCGGCTTCGATCAACAGCACCTTCGCGTTCGGGTCGGCCGACAGCCGGTTGGCGAGCACGCAGCCGGCGCTCCCCGCGCCGACGATCACGTAGTCAAAAGGCTCCACTACTCCGGCACGCCGTGCGCGACGAGCCAGTCGTGTGCGATCGTTGCAGCCTCACGGGGCGTATACGGCATCTGCCCGCCGCCGTCGAGCTCGACCATGATCATGCCCTCGAGCTTGCGTCCTTCCATCAGATCGAGAACACCGACGAGATCGACCTTGCCGAGACCAAGCGCGCAATAGCCAGCCATGGATGGTCCGCCGTTCCAATCCTTGACGTGCATATGCTGCACGACCGGCAGGAAGTGCTTCACGACGGCGACCGGATCCACGCCGCCCTTCTGGAGCTGGCCGATGTCGGGGCCGAACTTCACGTAGCGCGTGTCGACGGCCTCCATCGTCGCGTACGTTTCGTCACGCGTTTCCACGGCCGTGCCGGTGTGCTGATGGAGCGAGGCAATGAGGCCGATGTCTGTAATCGCCTTGCCCAGCTCGTTCAGCGTCGTGACGATGTTCTGTTTGTGCTCGTTGAAGTTGAAGCTCGCGCCTCCGACGCGCCCGCTGGGACCGACGACGATCGCTTTGCCGCCGTATTTTTTCATGATGTTGCCGACGTTGACGGCCGCCGCGATCGTTTCCGCGCGCCGCGCCGGATCCGTCAGTTGGACGCCCGTGTAGCTCGACACGAGCGGCAGCTTGTACTTCTCGACAAACGGGCCGAGGAGCCCCTGGCTCTCGAGCCCCACGATCTGCCAGTCGAAGAGCTCGAGGCCGGCAAAGCCCAGCTCCGACACATCCTTGAAGATCGTTTCGTTCATCGTGGGATCGGGCGGCGGCGGCGGCGCTCCGCCGCCGCGGCGTCCCGTGAACGGTCGTGCCGGCCACGTAATTCCCGTGTGGCCGATGACGACGTTGCGTTTCTTGACAGGTCCCTGGGCCCAGGCCGGCAGGGACGGGAGCACCGACGCTCCGAGTGCCATGGTGGCGACCTGCGCGAACGTGCGACGATCCATTTGTCTCTTCGACATACACCTACCTCCTACATCGTTCGTCATTTCGTGCGCGCACCTTTCTTCACAGTGCCCCAGAAGATGAACGTGCCGCGATCCGTGGCCGTGAGGATGTCGACGGCGCCGTCCTTGTTCAAATCAGCAGTCTGGACCATCGACCCCACACCGGATCGATTGTGGACGAGCTGCGGGACGAACATCGCGCCTCCGGGCGCGCGTTTGTCCCGGACGGTCCGGAACACATAGAGCATCGCGTCGCCGTGCGGATCTGGATCCGTGTAGCTGTCGAGATGCGAGAACAGCCGCTTGCCGGCGATGATGTCCGCAATGCCGTCGCCGTCGACGTCTGCGGTCGTGATCGCGTGCAGCTCCGAGATGGCGACGCCGCCTGGATTCTTCGATGCCAGGTCGTCGATGATCATGTGTGGCACCCAGGACGTCTCGCCCGTCGCCGAACGCTTCTGCTCGAACCACGCCAGGCCCCAGCCATGCGCTTCGAGGCTCGCGACGACGTCGTTCAACCCGTCGCCGTTCAGATCGGCCACGCGCAGCTCGCCACCGCCCGGACTCGCACCTGCGCGCGGCCATCGGCCGAACGCGACCGGATGATAGGGCCACGGACTGTCGACTGTCGACTGTCGACTGTTGACTGTCGACTGAGCCGGATGTTCCCACCATCCGTACGGAGTGACGACATCCACGCGGCCGTCACCGTTGATATCACCCGCGCCAAGACCGTGCTGCGCGGCGACGGTGTACCCGGGCCCCGAGACGGGGCGGACCGTCCATGGGGACGTCGGATCGGCGGCGTTGACCGCTGCCACCGACACCATCCCGCCGTTGAGCACAACCGCATCCGGCGCACCGTCACCGGTGACGTCGTGGAATGCCACCACTTCGGCTGTGTTGGCAAAGGCGGGATGGCGATCCCACCTGCGCAGCTCCTTTCCCGGATTCACGTACATCACGAAGCTGCGCCCTTCCGACACGACGACGTCGGGGAATCCATCGCCTGAGTAGTCGTGCGCGATGTTCATTGCGCCAGCGGCGTACTCGGCGCCAGGGTTGAAGATCCGGCTCACGTAGATCTCTCGCGACACGCGATAGTCGGGCCCGAGGAAATAGTGCGGCCCGGCAACGACGTCGAGCACGCCATCGCGGTTCACGTCGGCGGCGGTCGCGGACCAGGCGTAATAGAAGTCGTTCAGCCGCTGCAGCCGGAACGCCGCGCCCGTTTGCTCATCGGTAAACACGCGGCGTCCGAGATCTTTGGTTTCAATCGATCGGTATCGGACTTCCGTCGTCCCGCCGACGTACAGTCCTACTCGGCCGTAACGCGCGACGTGATCGTCGACGCGTCCGCTCGCCACGCCGGCTTCCGGTCCGTCGTTGAGCCACGAACGCAGGATGTTGGCGTCGAGGATCGACTCGAGCGTGTTCCATTCGCCCGGCCGAAACACGTATTCCGGCGGCGTGTACGGCGACCGCTCTGGCGGGCCGCCGCGTCCGGCAGCACCCGCGCCGCGTCCAGGACCGCCACGTCCCAGACCACCACGCCCCGGACCATCGGGTGCCCCTTGAGGCTGCGGAGGTGCGAGCGCGCGGACCGTGCCGCCGCCGCGCTCGAGCGGCTCCTTCGTGCGGAGGCGTCCCTGCGCGTCGAGCGTCACGGCGAACGCGCCAGGCGTGTCGGAGATCGAGACGAACACGCCCTTGTATCCATCCGCGGTCTTCTCGAGCCGCAGCACCAAGCCGGCTTGACACCCGGCCGCGCAGCGGAACGATGCCGCCATCTGCACGTCCTGCAAGGGTTTATTGAAGAGCAGCCATCCGCCATCCGGCGAGGACGGGGTGGCAGTCACCTCGCCGTTCTGCGCCGTCCAACTGGCGGCGCCGAGCTGCTCGGTGTCGGAAAGCGACGATCCGGCGAACGTCCAGTCAGGAACGAAATTCCTGTTCGCGTGCGATGCATGTTCCGTCGCCGCGGCGCAGAGGAGGGTCATCAGGGCCAATCGGATCAGGCGAGACATGTCAGGTCCCTTAAATTATCGATAACTTGGGTGAGCGGCGAGTATAGGATCGTCTCGCCCGGTAAGTGAGACATTTTGTGACGACCGCCATTTGCGGCCGTCGTGATGCGATGATGGCGCCCACGAAGGAGTCAGTCCATGTTCCAGAACACTCGGCGGTTCCGCCAGTCGCTCGTCGTCATCCTCGGGCTATCGGCCGGGATGGCCGCGGTCGCGACCGGTCTCGCGCAGTCGTCCACGGGCAAGTGGTGGACGGGATACGGCAACGGCCCCGATAACTCGCGCTATTTCGCATCCCGGCAGATCAACAAATCCAACGTCAGTCAGCTGCAGGTGGCGTGGACCTACCCCTATGGCGACACGAGCGGCAACCCGCTCGTCGTCCGCGGCGTGATCTACGGCCGGGGCCGCAACGGCTCCATCGTCGCTGTTGACGCGAAAAATGGCAAGGAGTTGTGGGTCCGCGAGAACATGAACGGCATGAGCAGCCGCGGCATGATGTACTGGGAAAGCCGCGACGGCCGCGATCAGCGCCTGATCTTCCCGATGAACAGCCTGCTGCAGCAGCTGGACGCGAAGACAGGGAAGTCGGTCATGTCGTTCGGCATCAACGGAGCCGTCGACTTGAGGGTGGGCATCGACGGACGCGACCCGGAAACGATCGGGAATATCCAGTCGCAGACTCCCGGTGAAGTGTTCGAGAACCTGATCATTGTCGGCAGCGCCCCGGGTGAAGGCTACATGTCGCCGCCGGGCGACATTCGCGCCTACGACGCCCTCACCGGCAAGCTCGTCTGGACCTTCCACACGGTCCCGCGTCCAGGCGAGTTCGGCTACGAAACGTGGCCGAAAGACGCGTGGAAGTACGTCGGCGGCACCAACAACTGGGGCGAAATGACGGTCGACACCCGCCGCGGGATCGCATACGTCCCGCTCGGATCAGCCACTTACGACTATTACGGCGCCGACCGCATCGGCGCCAACCTGTTCGGCTCGTCGATCGTGGCGCTCAATGCGCGCACAGGCACGCGTCTGTGGCACTTTCAGATGGCCCACCACGATCTCTGGGACTTCGACAACAATGCTGCGCCGCAACTGACGACGATCCGCCACAACGGACGCAATCGGGATGTCGTCGCCGTGGCCGGCAAGACCGGCTGGCTCTACGTATTCGATCGCGTAACGGGCGAGCCGATTTGGCCAATTGAAGAGCGGCCGGTACCCCAGACCGACATGCCGGGCGAACAGACCTGGCCCACGCAGCCGTACCCGACCAATCCGCCGCCCTTTGCGAAGCAATCGTTCGGCGTTGACGACATTAATCCGTACCTCGAACCGGCTGAGTACGAGGCATTCAAGAAACGCGTGCTCGCCGCGAACAACAAAGGGCTGTTCACGCCGATCAACCATACCGACACCGTTCACATTCCAGGCAGCAACGGCGGCGCGCTGTTCGGCGGCACCGCAGCAGAGCCGAATACCGGTGCTGTGTACGTGATCACTCAGGACAATCCTGGCATGCTCCGCCTCCTCACAACCGCCGAGATGGCGGCGCGCGCCGGCGGCTTCGGGCCGCCCGGTCAGCTCGTCTACCAGCAGCACTGCCAGCAGTGTCACGGTGCAGATCGTCTCGGAACAGGTGACGGCGTGCCGCTTGTCTACGCGGACGCCGATCCGGCGAACAATATTGCCGCCGGCGCGTCGCGTTTCAGTGCGGTGGCGATCCGCGACATTCTCGAGACAGGCCGGGGCCGCATGCCTGCGTTCCCGCATCTCAGCGCCGCCGACGCGGACATCCTGATCAGGTATCTCACCGCGGTGCCGGGCCCGGGGCGCGGTGCCGGTGGGGGATTCGGCCGCGGCGCAGGACCGGTCGCATCGGGCGCGCCACCCGCGCTGATTGCCGGATCCGGTTCCGTGTGGACGCGTCCGGACCCTCCAGGTGGACGCGGCCGCGGCGCCCCGCCGCCGTATCCCGAAGGGGTTCCTCAAACCGAGCGGTTCGTGATCAACGAATACGGAACGATCGGCGACCGCATGAAGCCGCCGTTCACGACGATCGTCAAATACGACTTGAACGTACCCGCCATCAAGTGGCGCATCGGTTTCGGCGACGACCCTGCGCTCATCGGCCGTGGCGTCACGGGTACGGGCGTCACTCAGATGCGCACCAGCATCATCGTCACGGAATCGGGTCTTGTCTTCGGCGCCGGGCGCGATAACCACATTCGCGCGTGGGACAGCGACACGGGCGCCCAACTTTGGTCGTCGCGGTTTGGCGGCAATTTCTTGGGCTCCCCAGCGATGTACGAGATGGACGGCAAGCAGTATCTGCTGGTGCCTGCCGCGAGCACGGCAGGCGGCCGGGGCGCCGGTGCTGGCGTGCCGCCGACACCAGGCGGGAGCCCGGCGACCGCTCCTCCCGCGCCCGGGCCGATGGGCTGGGTCGCCTACGCGGTGCCATGAAACGCCGTCGCTGTCGCTGGTGATGCGGCGCGGCTGACGCCGGAGCGCTGATACGGCGCCGGAGTGCCCGCACGGACGTCGTCCGTGTCCAAATTTGTCTCAAATCAGGGTTTTCCCTGATGGTATCGTCCGTGCCGATCACCACCGATTATCGATTATCGTTTGACGCTCAGGAGCAGGAGGAGCCATGAGACACCTTCGTCCGCGCGCCTACGCCTTGTTGATAGCAGCATTACTGTTCAACGTGACCGCGACCGAACTGGCGCCGGCCGAAATTCGGAGTCTCGAGAAACTCCAGCACAGGCTTGGCCAGCTGGCGACGCCGCCGCGACAGATCGGCATCACGCTCCGGCTGGACTTCTAATTAGCTGGTAGCTGGTAGCCCGTAGCTGGTAGCAAGAGCTTTCGCTACCGGCTACCGGCTACCGCCTACCGCCTACCGACTATGACTTGGCCCCAGAACTACGATCCGTTTGGCAACTGGCTTCTGTCGACCCTGGTTGCCGCTGTCCCTGTTCTCACGCTGTTCTTCGTTCTGGTGGTGCTGAAGGCGCGCGTCTGGGTGGCCGCGTTCTCGGGGATGGTTGCCGCGATCCTCCTGGCGAACCTGGTTTTCGGCATGCCGGCGACGCTCGTTGCCGCCGCGGCGGGGCACGGTTGGATCTTTGGGATACTTCGCATCGGGTGGATCATCATCGCGTCGATATTTCTCTACAACATCGCGGTCGAGACCGGTCAGTTCCAGATCATGAAGGACTCAATCGCCGGTTTATCCGGCGACAAGCGCCTGCAGCTGATCCTCATCGCGTTCTGCTTCGGCGCGTTCCTCGAGGGCACGGGCGGCGGAGGCGCTCCTGTCGCGATCACCGGTGCATTCCTGATTGGGCTCGGCTTCAATCCGTTTCAGGCGGCAGTGCTCTGCCTCGTGGCCAATACGGCGCCGGTGGCCTGGGGCGGTATCGGCAATCCCATCCGGACGCTGGCCGGCGTGACCGGACTGCCGGAGATGCAGTTCAGCGCGATGACGGGACGCATTCTGCCGCCGCTGGCGTTCATCCTGCCGCTCTGGCTGGTTCGAAGTATGGTCGGCTGGAAGCAAACGTTCGAGGTGTGGCCGGCGCTCTTCGTGAGCGGCTTCTCGTTCGCCCTCATGCAGTACTACTGGTCGAACCACCAGGAGGTCGGTCTGGTCGACATCGTGTCGGCGATTTTCTCGTTGCTCGCGACCGTCGCCTTGCTGAAGCTCTGGCGCCCGGCCACCATCATGCCGGTCAGCGACAACATGCCCGAGCGCGGTCGTCACCACACGATGGCCGTGGTGCTGAAGGGCTGGTCTCCGTTCATCATCGCGTCGGTGTTGATCTTCATCTCGGCATGGCCATTGTTCCAGCCCTACATCACGTTCCCCGAGCTCCGCGGTCCCATGCCGGCCCTCCACAACGCCGTGCTGAAAATGCCTCCCGTCGCGCCGACGCCAACGCCCGAGGATGCGATGGTCAACCTCAACCTGCTGAACCTGCCCGGCACGCCGGTCTTTGTCGGAGGTCTGATCGCGGCCCTTGTCGCGGGTCTCTCGATTGGCCGGACGATGGCCATCTTCGGCCGCACGCTCGTCAGCATGATGCCGGCCCTTGCGGCGGTCAGTTGCATGGTCGCATTGGCGTACGTCACGCGCTACTCGGGAATGGACGTCGTCCTCGGCCTTACCGTGACGAGCACCGGCTGGTTCTATCCCTTCTTTGGAACGCTGCTCGGGTGGCTCGGGGTGGCGTTGACGGGGACGGACGCGGGATCGAACGCGCTGTTTGGCAACCTGCAAAAGGTCACAGCCGAGCAGTTGAACCTCAGTCCCATCCTCATGGGCGCGGCCAACTCGGCCGGCGGCGTCATGGGCAAGATGATCGACGCTCAGTCGATCGTCGTGGCGAGCGCTGCGACGCAGCAGGTGGGCAACGAGGCGGCGATCTTCAAGGCCGTTTTCTGGCAGAGCATTGTGCTCGCGTCCCTCGTCGGCCTGATCGTGATGTCTTACGCCTACCTGTTCCCGTGGTTGATTCCAGGGTGACGGGCTAGAAGGTGAACTTCGCCACGAACTGGATGAACCGTGGAGAAGCGGCTGTCGCGCTCGTGATGCGTCCGAAGTCGGTGCTCGCCGGGTTCAGATTCGGGTTGGCGAACGTCGTCCGATTCGGGAGGTTGATGATGTCCACGCGGAAGCTGAGCGCACTGCGACCGGGCAGCGTCACCGTTCGCATGAAGTTCATGTTCACCTGCAGGAGGTTCGGCCCCCTGACCCCATCGATTCGGAACGGGAAGACGCGCTTCTGGAAGTTGGCGGGCACCTTCGCTGGATCGCGCTCGAACCCGGCGTCCACGTTGAACCAGTGCTCGAGCGTCGGGTCGTCACTCGGGATGTCCTCGAAATCGCCGTAGAAGAAGACGTTACCCCACGCGAGAAGCGGTCCAGGCTGGTATTCGAGCGTGCCGCCGACCTGCCAGCCGCCGAGAATCGCGCCAAGAACGCCCGTGCTCGCGAACTTTCGCCCAGGGCCGAACGGCAACTCGGCCAGGCCGTTGGCTGTGACGCGGTGCGGACGGCCGTTGGCGTTCGGCTGCCAGAGCGTGGGCACGCGGTCGTACTCGTTCAAGAGCTCCAGATTGCGGATCCGGTTGCCCGAGTAGGCAGCGCTCAGGGCGAAACCCTTGTGGAAACGACGCGTGAGGTTGATCTCCACGCCATGCGTCGTCTGTTTGCCGAGCGGCAGGTTCTGGAACATGAGACCGTTGCCCGCGCTCATATGCGGGAAGGGCCGCAGCAGCCGGTGCAACTGCACGGTGGTACTCGTGAAGAAGGCGTTACCAGCCATCCGCGCGTAGAGGGCTGGGTTGCTCGCCTGCAGCGAGGAAAAGCGCGAGAGCAGGAAGGGATTGGGCACATTCGTCTGCAGGAAGTTCTGCTGCGTGAGGTCCCTGACATTATTCCCATTCCAGTATTGCTCCGGCAGGTAGTCCATGCGGAGTGTCATCGGCAGCCGATCGCCGACCTGGTAGTTGTAGGCAACCTCGATGGCCGTCGTGCCCCACAGCTCGCGCTGGACGCTGGCTCGATACCGCTGCACGCGCGGGTGCTTACGATCCGGATTGCCGATGTTCACGGCAGCGCCGAGCAACGAGTCGACACCGAGGCTGTCGCCAACGATCGGGTCATAGCGCGTGCCGTCGGCGCGCAGCGGGAACGGATCGGTTTGCGGAAGAATCCCGACGGCGGGATTCCCGAGCGCCCAGGTCTGTCCGAAGTCGTTGCTCGTCACGCGCGTGCTCGTTGCGCTATAGCCGGTCGTGAGCGGCGTGTAATTGGCCGCGTTCAGCGTGTCGTAGAACATGCCGTAGCCGGCCTTGAGGACCGTCCGGGTGCCGAGCCGGTAGGCGCCCGACAGGCGCGGCATCAACAGCGACTCTCCCTTCCAGGAGCTTCCGTTCGTTCGTGCATCGCTCGCGAAGATCGGCCCGCCGCGAACCTTGAACGCGCTCGCCGGGAGGTTCGGATTCGGACTCGCCGCGTAGGCCGCTTCGGCCAGCGCCGTGATGGCTGTCACCGCGTCTGGATCCCAACCGATGATGTCGCGCTGCCCGGTTTCGACGATACCGCTCTCGTACTCGTAGCGAAGGCCGAAGTTGAGCGTCAGGTTTTGGCCGACCCGCCACGTGTCCTGGCCGTAGACGGAGAAATACGGCGAGTGCAGCTCGGGCGCCACGAAATCGTCGATCGAAAACGACTGCGGCAGGCCGAGCATGAACGCGGCCCACTCCAGCCCGAGGTTGCCGGCCGGGAACACCGTCGTGTCGTCGGCGGCGCGCGTGTAGATGTTGGTGTAGTTCACCACGCCGGACGTGTTGCCCAGGTTCGAGATCTTGCGAGCGTGGCTGCGGTTGTCCGAGCCGAACCGAAGCGTGTGCGCGTTCCTCACGTGTGTGACGTTGATCTGGCCCTGGATGTTGAGCACCTCCGGATACACGCCAACGTTGCCACCGAAGTCCTGATAGCCCTGAAAGTTCACCGCTGGCATCTGGCAGCCGCCCTGGCGTGCCGAGCAGAAGTCGTCGACGTACTGCGGCATCCCGAAGTCCGTCGGCTCGTAGCTCTTCATCCCGAGGCGCCGCTCTGAGTCGAGAAACCAGTTCGATGCCGCCTGCGTGTCGACGACCGTGCCGTTGCCGAAGACCCGCGTCCAGTTGCCCGTGTACGACCAGCTCTTGCGTAGGCGCCATGTCGCATGAAGGCCCTGCGAGAGCGGATTGGCGTACGTCCAGTCGTCGTCCTCTTCGGTGAAGTAGCTGCCCGCGGCGCGGAAGAAGAGACGGTCCTTTTGCGACAGGTTGAAATCGAGGCGCGTGCCCCAGACGTGGCTGTGCGTCTGATCGGG
Organism: uncultured Bifidobacteriaceae bacterium; assembly: GCA_964356125.1. Taxonomy (GTDB): domain Bacteria; phylum Acidobacteriota; class Vicinamibacteria; order Vicinamibacterales; family JAMQPK01; genus JAMQPK01. The sequence goes on from CAYHHH010000002.1 coordinate 21,288, forward strand.
CTCGGCCGCGCCGAGGTAATTGTTGGTCGGCGCCAGCCCCGCAGGCGGGTTCTGGTTGGGCGCCGGCAGGAACTGGGTGTACAGCTTGTAGGCCGGGTTCACGATACGGTCCTGCGGGATGACGTTGTTCGGGAATGGATCACGGATGATGCGGCCGGGCCGGTTCGGGTCGGGCCGCGCCGTCAGCGGATCGTAGATGCGGTACTGCTGCGGATTTGGCAGCCGCAGGAGATCGGAGAAGTCGCCTCTCAGGTGGGCTTCGGTCGGAAGCGTGATGGCGCCGGCCTGGATGTTACCGGGGATGAGATCGGCGACGAATGAATAATTCGCGAAGAAGAACATCTTGTTCCGTCCGTCGACCAGTTTCGGGATCACGACGGGACCGCCGATGGTGTACGACATGTTCGTGGACTTGCCGGACTGGAATACGTTCTTCAATTCGGGATCGCGATCGAGAATGGGCCTCTGAAAGTGGTTCGCGCCGTTCAGGCGGCTCGTCCACGTTTGATAACCGGCCGTGCCGCTCCATCGGTTGGTGCCCGCCTTGGTCATCATCGCGACGCCGAGCCCCGTGCCGTGTCCCACCGACGCATCGAAGTTCGACGTTTCGATTCGCATTTCCTGCAACATGTCGGAATTGGGCGAAGTGGCTATGTTGCGGGCGTTGCCGGCATTCGTGGCGCCATCGATGGTGTACTCCGCGGCGCCGACGCCGCCGATCGGGCCGGCCTGCGACGATGGGCCGCCGACGAAGCCCTGGGTTGCAAACTGTGGCGCCGCACTCGCGGCCACGCCCGAGACGTTGCGGATCAGAAGCAACGGCATGCTCGAGAACGACGGCAGCTCCGTAATCAGACGGTTCTCGAAACTGAGCCCCGACGAAACCGCATTCATGTCGAGGAGCACGGCCGCCGCGACCACGTCCACGCGTTCGCTCATATTGCCGACGTCGAGCGTGATGGTGAGCGAAACCGTCCGGCCGACCGCGACCTGAATGCCGGTCTGCCGGAAGCCTTTGAAATTCGGGAGCTCGACCGAGACTTCGTAGGCGCCAGCGATGAGCAGGGGAGCCTCGAAGTACCCGCTGCCGTTGGTCGCCAGCTGTTGCGAGACGGTGGTGCCGGTGTTGGTGATCGTCACGTTCGCGCCAGGCAGAACGCCGTCCTTATCGCGTACGGTTCCCGAAATCGTTCCGCGCGTCTCCTGCGCGGCCGCACTGCCGGCGATCAGCAGCGCGACCAGCGCGCAAGCGATCGTGAGCCACTTTCGCATGGTCGGTTCCTCCTCAAGCGACGACGATTACCAGTGCGATAACGAGCCGTCGAGCCGCCTATGTGTCGGCCCTGGCGCGCCCTCGGTCATCTCCTCGAGGAACGTCAGAACCTTCTCGTCGACGCTGACGCCCAGACCCGGCCGTTCGTTCGGCCACACCTTGCCATTCCTGCACTCGAGGAACTCCGGCATGTATGGCACTGGACGGTCGCCCTGGTTGTATTCCATGAGCACCTGACCGGGAAATGCCATCATCGTGTGCATGTGCCCAGCGGTGGCGATGGGGCCCGTGAAATGCGGCACGATACCGACCTTGTGCGTATCGCACACCGCCATGATCTTCAGCATCTCGGTGATGCCGCCGGAGTTCGGCATCGACGCGCGTGCGAAATCGATGTCGCGCTGCTCGACCAGCGGACTGAAGTCTGCCCTGATGCTCCACTCCTCACCGGGTGCAAGCGGCACGCTGGTGAGCAATCTGAGCTTCGGGATTTGTGTCCGGAACTGCTCCTCGCGGAGCGGATCCTCGACGCAGAACGGCCGCAGCGGCTCCATAAGCCTGCAGAGCTCGACCGACTCATGGAAATCGAACTTCTGATGCACGTCGATCATCCAATCGCCGTCGGCGCCGACACCGTCGCGGATCTGCTCGAGCGCCTTGATGATTTGCGGGATTCGCGCTCGTGAATTGAATACGGACCCGCCCCGCCCGCCGCCCCGTCCGCCGGCTCGAGCGCCCGCAGCGCCTGGACCCGCTCCAGGGCCCGGGGCCGGTCCACCGGTTCGAGCGCCACCGGTGCTCGGCAGAATGCCGCCGTCCACGCGGTAGACGCGATAACCGGCAGCCATCGTCGCCGCCGCGCGCTCTTTCAGCCCCATCGCCTGTGCCTCGGCCGGCGGCACGACGCCCTGTGGGAGTCCGGATGTTGCGTACAACTCGACGTGCTCACGCGCCTTGCCGCCAAACAGCTGATACAGGGGCACGTTGAGCGCCTTTCCCTTGATGTCCCACAGCGCCAGGTCGATGGCGCCGAGCGCGTGCAGCCGTTCCTTGCCTGGCGAGTAAAAGCCGTCCATGAAGGCCGCCTGCCAGATGGCCTCGGTATCGAAGGCATTCTTGCCGATGACGCTTCTGGCGACGTTGCGCACGGTGTCCGGAGAGCCGCCTTGGCCGACTCCCGTGATCCCTGCTTCGGTGTCCACAAGGACGACCATGTTGCTCTGCGGAAACGCCTGTGGGCCGTTCGCGTTGTAGTTAGGCGGATAGAAGATCCGGATCTTCGTGACCCGGGTGGGCGACAGGCGGCTGGCAGCCTGTGCGAGCGCGACTGGCATACGAGTCCACTCGGGCCTGTTCCGCAGGACCCATGAACCGGCGACAAGCGATCCTGCCGCTCCCACAAGCGACTTCGTGAAGGTTCTGCGATCGATGTTCATAACTATGCTCCTTTAGACAGCGCACGAAGCTGATCAGCATTCCTTTGGAGGCGGCGATAATTGACTGTTTGTGGGCATTCTAGCGGCGCATTCCCGGCGAGTTGGGACAAGTTGTGACACGCCGCGGCGACGGGTTCTCGCGCGACGGATTCGCGGTAATCTCGCGTGACTTTATGAGTTCATTTGGCCGACGCTCGTTCCTCTCCGGCCTGGGCAAGGCCGGGGCAGTGCTCGCCGCCAGTCCGTGGCTCAGCCCGATCGGGTACGCACAGGTCAGCAGGGGGCCTGCGCGCGTGTTCCTCCGGCGATCGGCGACGCGCCCCGACTTCGATCGCCGGGTGCTCGGCGCGTTTCTCGAACATCTCGGCCGTGCCGTCTACACCGGAGTGTTCGAGCCCGGGTCGCCTCTTGCTGATGCAAGCGGATTTCGCACCGACGTGGCGCGCGAGGTCAAGGAGCTCGGGGTGCCCGTCGTTCGCTATCCCGGAGGCAACTTCGTCTCCGGATATAACTGGCTCGATGGCGTCGGACCCAAGGCGAATCGTCCCGTGGTGCTCGAGCGCGCCTGGAATTCGATCGAGACAAACCAGTTCGGCACGAACGAGTTCATCGACTGGTGCCGCGCGGTCGGCACCGAGCCGCTGCTCGGACTCAACTTCGGTACCGGTACGGCCGAGATGGCGGTCGCTTACGTCGAGTACTGCAATGTGGAGCGCGGCACCAGGTGGAGCGATCTACGCCGCGCACACGGCTACGCCGAGCCGCACAACGTGCGCTACTGGTGTCTCGGCAACGAGATGGACGGCCCATGGCAGATCGGCCAGATGCAGGCGCGCGAGTACGGACGCAAGGCCCGCGACGTCGCGCAGCAGATGCGGGCGATCGACCGCGAACTGAAGCTGCTCGCGTGCGGATCGAGCGGCACGTTCATGCCGACCTATCTGGCGTGGGATCGTGAAGTGCTCGAAGAGTGCTACGACCAGGTTGACGGCATCTCGCTTCACGCCTATTACGGCAACACGAACGCGTTGACCGGCAACAACACGGCGCGGTACCTGGCGATGAACCTCGACATGGATCGCCACATTCACGAGACGGCCGCGGTCTGCGACTACGTCCAGGGACTGAAACGGTCGAGCAAACGCCTGTGGCTGTCGTTCGACGAGTGGAACGTGTGGTACCGCGCGCGCGGCCGGGATGCCACCGACGGCCGCCGCACTGAGGCGCCGAAACTGCTCGAGGAGGTGTACAACCTCGAGGACGCGCTCCTGGTCGGCGGTCTCATCAACACCCTGCTCCGCAACTCGGACCGCGTGCACGTCGGTTGTCTGGCGCAGCTCGTCAACGTGATTGCGCCGCTGGTCACCAACTCGAGCGGCGTGCTGCGCCAGAGCACGTACTTCCCGTATGCGTGGGCGCTTCGTTACGCCCGCGGCCGCGTGCTCGATTTCCGCGTGGAGTCGGAGACCTATCCGATCAGAGCGGCCGGATTACAGGCCGACTTCGCGCGCAACGCAGACGTCCCGTTCGTCGATATCGTCGCCACGCTGGATGAGCAGAATGGCCAGGCGTGCGTCCTGATGCTCAATCGCGATCTCGACGCGGAACGCGAGGTGGTGCTCGAGTGGGACGACGTCACGCCGGCGCGCGTGCTCGCGTGCGAGACGTTGACCGGACCAGACCTGAAAGCGTTCAACACGTTCGACGAGCCGCGGCGCGTCGCGCCGCAGCCACTGGCTCCGCCCGCGCCTGGCAGCCGGATGTCGTTCAGGCTGCCTCCGCGTTCGTACAGCGTCGCGCACCTGAGCCTGAAAGCCTGAGGAGGATCGTGAAAAAGATGAACGCTCCATGTCGTGGATACCTCGGTGTGTCTCTGGCCTGTGTGCTGTTTGTTGCCGGCTGCTCGAGCGGCGGACCGGAATGGGCCGAGCGCAACCAGCGCGTGATCGACGAGTTCAAGATCACGGGTCGGACGCGAGAGCTTCCCGAGGTCCGCGTGCCTGTGTCCCTCACGCCCGGCCAGCCGGTGGAGAACGCCGCGCTGCCCACCGCCACCCTCGCCCCCGGCGTTGTCGCCAGGCTCGCGTGGGGACGCGGCGCGTTGCTCGAACAGGTCGACATGCAAGCGGGCGCCGTCTACCCGGAGCAGACGCTCGCCGAGGAGCTGATCGTCATCGTGCGTGACGGCTCGGCGATCCTTCAGTTCGACGGCAAGACCGCAGAACTGATCAAGGATCACGTGATCTATCTCCAGCCGGGAACGAAGCGATCGATGAAAGCCGGGCCCGACGGGTGGAAGGCCTACGAGGTGTACTCGCCGGTACGGCTCGACCACCTCGCGCTCGCCGGACAGAAGGTCGATGGCGTGAACGCGACAGTCCCCGACCAGGGAGTGACCCCGTCGCTCCAGCCTGGTGTCGTCGCGAACCTCAACGACATCCAGTGGACGCCGCTGATTGATCCAGACGCGACCAGGTCGTATCGCCGCAGCACGGGACAGTCGCGGCTGATCTGGGGAAAGAACGCGCAGGTCAGCCTGATCCGCATGGACCCCGGCTCCCAGATTCCGAAGCACATGCACCCGGAGGATCAGCTCACGCACACGGTTCGAGGCACCCTCGATCAAGGTGTGATGGACGCGACGTTTCCCGAGACCGGTGCGGCCGGCCACACGTTGCTCCTGCCCGGCGGCATGGTGCATTCGGCGAAGCTGGGGGATGTCGGCGCCGATCAACTCGACGTCTTCTGGCCTGTGCGTCCCGACTACACGGAGCGCGCCGGAAAGCAGCGCGTGCTCTACGAGCAGATCGTGGCCCCCGAGACGAAGCCGCAGAAGCTGAGCGAGGGTTTCACGTTCACCGAAGGACCCACGTGGTTGAAGGGGAAGCTGTACTTTTCGGACATGTTCTTTCAGAATCCGGCAGCCGGCGACTGGACCGGCAGCCCCGCCAAGAGCCGGCTGATCGCGATGACGCCGGATGGCAAGTGGCGAGTGCTGACGAGCGGGATGCAATCGAACGGCACCATCGCCGCCGCGAACGGCAATCTTCTCGTGTGCGACATGTTTGGCCACCGCGTGGTGGAGATCGATCCGGCGAACGGCCGGGTGGTGCGCGTGGTGCTCGACAAGGTGGGAGGCACACCCATCGACGGCCCGAACGATCTCGTGATGGACGCCAGGGGCGGCCTCTACGTCACCGATCCGCAGTTCACGCCGGAAGCCAAGAAGAGTCAGCCCGGCAAACAGGTCTACTACGTCGCACCCGGCGGCACAGCCAGAGTCGTCATCGGGCCCGGCGAGTTCGCGATGCCAAACGGCGTCGAGCTGTCGCCTGACGGCAAGACGCTCTATGTGAACAACACATGGTCGCAGCCCGGCGAGAACTTCGTTTACGCGTACGACGTCGCAGATGACGGCTCGGTGTCGAACAAGCGGCAGTTCGCGAAGTTGAACCTGACGCCGGACGTGCTCGGCGCCGCCAATCCGCCCGATCGGTTCGATTCGCGCGCCGACGGCACGGCCGTCGACACCGATGGCCGTTACTACGTGGCGACGAACACGGGCGTGCAGATGTTTCTGCGGGATGGTACGTACGCCGGCACGATCTGGGTGCCGCAATATCCCGTGAGCCTCACCTTCGGCGGCGCGAATAACGACATCCTCTATATGGTTGGCGAGTCGTCTGCCTGGTCGATACAGACCAGGGTGCGGGGGTTCCGCCATCCGCAAGGCATGAACTGAACGGCACGCGACGGGTTTGGAGGGAGCGCATGAGCACGGCGATGTCTCGACGGAGCATCCTGCAGTTGGCGTTGGCGCCGGCGTTTCTGTCTCGCGCGCAGGTGGGCGACCTTGCGCCGACAGTGTCGAGGGTTCATCCCGGGACCGACGGCAGGCTCGTCTACGTTCCCGATGAGCACGGCAACACGATTCTCGACTCTTCCCACGCCGGATACGGAGGCGGGGGCGTGCCAATTCCCACCGTGCCGGTCAAGGTGACCATCTGGCCGGTCGCCGGCGACAACACCGAGCACATCCAGGCGGCTATCGACAACGTCTCCGCACTCCCGCTCGACAAGAGCGGGTTCCGCGGCGCGGTGCTCCTGAGGGCTGGGTACTACAAGATGGCGACGCCGGTGCGGATTCAGGCCAGCGGCGTGGTGCTGCGCGGCGAGGGCATGGGTGACACCGGCACCATTCTCGTCGGCACCGGGACGGGCCGTATCCCTGCGCCTGCAGGAGCGGCAGGAGCGGGCGGTGGTCCCGGCGGGGGATTTGGCGGCGGCCAGTCGACGCTCGTGCAGATCGCCGGCGCCTCCGGCGTCACGACGAAGGATGAGACGAAGCAGATCGTCACAGACGACCACGTGCCGGTCGGCGCGCGCAGCTTCAGGGTGGCATCGGCCCGGGGATTCAGGCGTGGCGATACGGTCATCGTCCGGCGCATGGGCAACGATGAGTGGATCGCCGCGATCGGGATGAACGGGGAGACGCCGCAGAGCCGCTGGAAGCCGTTCAACGTGGAATGGGATCGTGTGATCACCGACGTCCAGGGAAACACGATCACCATCGACGCGCCGATCACGTGCGCGATCGAGAAGCGCTGGGGCGGCGGCGAGCTGATGAAGTACGAGGATCCCGGCCGCATCGAGAAAGTGGGCGTCGAGAACCTTCGCGCCATGTCGGAGTTCGACCCGGCAGTACGCACGAAGGAATACGGCAACATGGACCGCCCGAATTACGTCGCCGAGGAGTACTACGCCGACGAGAATCACTATCGCAACTTCATCACCTTCGACAATATAAAGGACGGCTGGGTGCGGAATGCCACCGCCCTGCATTTCGTCTACAGCATGGTGGGGACGGCGCGCGGATCGAAGTGCGTCACCGTGCAGGACTGCGTGTCGCGCGAGCCGATCTCGCGGAGGGCGGGCGCGCGGCGGTTTACGTTCGCGCTGCGCGGGCAGCTCGCGCTCGTGCAGCGGTGCCACTCCGACAAGGGGCGCCACTCGTTCATGGCGGGCCAGCCGACGGCGAGCGGAAACGTGTTTCTCGACTGCAAGGCGACCAACCCGTATTCGTCGAGCGAGCCGCACGAGCAGTGGGCGACCGGCAGCCTCTACGACAACGTCCAGGCGCCGCTCACGGCCCGGTTCTGGAAAAACATCAGCATCGGATGGGCGGGCGCCAACACTGTCTTCTGGAACTGCGAAGGATCCTTCCTCGTCCAGAAGCCGCCGACGGCGCAGAATTTTTCGTTTGGCCACATCGGCGTCGACGCCGTGGTGTTCAACATCCCGCTGCAGGATCCGACGAAAGACGGCGGCTATATCGAGTCGCTGGACAGGCACGTCACGCCGCGCAGTCTCTATTTGACGCAACTCCGCGAGCGGCTCGGAGAGACCGCACTTCGCAATATTGCGGCGCCCAGCCAGCTCGGCTGAGCCCGGATTCTGGAGGGGACTGTGACTCTGACACGACGAGAGTTCCTGGCGCTGGTTGGTGCGGCGGCGGTGGTGCCGGGCACCGGGGTATCGGCCAATCCGCTCGGCCTGCCGTTCGGATTCCAGGCCTGGGAGATCGCCCCCGACATGCGGAAGGACTGGGATGGCACCCTGAAGGCCATGAAAGGATTTGGCTATTCGTACATCGACCTGAACCAGGTGAGCCCGTACATCGATCGGCCCGCGGCCGATCTCAAGGCCTCGTTCTCGTCGCACGGCTTCACCTTCTCGAACGCGCTCTGGTCCTACCAGGCGTTTGCGAACCGTCTCGATCAGACCGTTGCCGATTCGCTCACGCTGGGCTTGTCGACAATCGTCTGCTCCCCGAGACCGCGGCTGCGGACGAGCGACGACTGGAAGAGCTTCGCGGAGGAGCTCAACAAGTACGGCGAGCGCACGAAGGCCGCGGGGCTGACGCTGGGTTTCCATAACCACGAGATCGAGTTCGTCAAGACGCCGCAGGGCGACGTGCCGTGGGACATTCTCGTTCAGTCGACCGATCCGGCACTCGTCAGTTTTCTCATCGACGTCGGCAACCTCACGTTCGGAGGCGGCGATCCGTATGAATATCTGGCGAAATATCCGAAGCGCTACTATGGCGTGCATGTGAAAGACTTCAAGCGGGGAAAGGCGGCGATCCCGGTCGGCGCGGGCGACCTCGACTGGAAGCGGATCTTCACCCTCGTCAAAGCGGCCAACATCCGCAACATCGTCGCGGAAGTCGGCGCGTACGGCGCGAGTACCCTGCAAGGTGAGCCGCTCGAGCCGCCCGACTACAGCGTGCTCGAGCTGTACAAGCGCAGCGCGGAGTTTCTGCGAGCGTTTTCGGACGTGTGAAGGAGAACCTGGTTATGCGAAGAACAGCAGCACTGGCACTTCTGTGCGGGCTCGCCGGTGTCGCGGGGCTCGTGGCCGCGCAGACCACCGCCGGCAAGACGCTCGACATCTACTACATCGACACGGAAGGCGGGCAATCCACGCTGTTCGTCAGCCCCGCTGGCGAGTCGCTCCTCGTCGACACCGGCAACGCCGGCGGCCGCGATCTCGAGCGGATCATCGCAGCCGTCAACGCCGCCGGCGTCACGCAGATCGATCACATGTGGAGCACGCATTACCACGGCGATCACGTGGGCGCGATGGAAGAGCTGGCCACGCGCGTGCCGATCGGGCATTTCTACGACCACGGACCGATTGCGCCGAACGATCGCGCGACGCCGGCCACGTTCTTCGCGATGTACGAGGCGCTGAGCAAGGGCCGCCGCACGACCGTCAAGCCCGGCGACAAGGTGCGAATGGCGGGCCTGGACATCACCACGGTGTCGTCGAACGCCGTGGCCATCAAGACCAGCCTGCCTGGCGCGGGCAAGCCGAATCCGGCGTGCGCGGGCGTCGAGAAGAAGGATGAAAGCGCCTATTTTGATCCCGACAACGGATCGTCGGCCGGCTTCGCGATGACGTTCGGCAGGTTCACGACCGTCGATCTTGGAGATTTGACGTGGAACGGCGAGCTCGACATCGTGTGCCCAGTGAACCGCATCGGGAAAATCGACCTGTATCTCGTGTCGCACCACGGGATCGACCGTTCCAGCTCGCCGGCGCTGGTGCACGGACTCCAGCCGCGCGTGGCGATCATGAACAACGGCACGCGCAAGGGTGGCGCGGCCAACACGTTCAAGGTGCTCGAGTCGTCACCGGGACTCGAAGATCTCTGGCAGCTGCACTGGTCGCACAACGTCGGCGTCGAACACAACGCGCCCGGCACGTTCATCGCGAACATCGAGGACAACGAGACGATCGCCGGCGTGCTCACCGCGCCGCCGCCGGCGCCGCGCGGTGGGACGGGTGCGCCGGGTGCGCCAGGCGCTCGAGGTGCGGGCGCACGAGGGGGGCGCGGGGGACCCGGCGGCGGCGCCGCCGCCGCACACACGCCGGCCTACTGGCTCAAGGTTTCGGCGCAGCGCGACGGCGCGTTTACCATCACGAACCCGCGCAACGGATTCAGCAAGACGTACCGGCCGGAGGATTGATTGACTGCGCCTTACGGCACCGGACGCGCGCGTTCCAGCCACGCCGTATCGCGATCGGCGTGACACGCGAGACAGGCGTTCGGACTCTGGTCCAACCCGAAGCGCTCGGTCATGGCGGCGTCGGGAATGTCGTCGATCTCGTGCGTCCGCGCTGGAAACAACAGCGCGTCCATGATTCGCGGCATATGGCATGAGACGCAACGGCTGGCCTCGGTGCCAGGCAAGTGACGCGCATGGCGGGCGCGATCGTCGGCGAGCGCCGAATGGCACTGCGTACACATGTCGTTCGCATCAGCCGCGAATTTCAGAGAGGCCGGATTCGAGGCAGCGTTCGATGGATGGACGTCGTGACAGGACGCACACGTCGCTCCGCCTTCCTTGAAACAGCGCGACCGCGTGAACGCCTCGACGATGAACGTCGTCGCCCGGTGCCGTCCGTCGCGATAGAACGCGCGCCGCGTGAAATCCGACATCAGGTGGCGGGAATACGAACGATAGAAGTGCCCGCCCTCCTCGGAGTAATTCGCCGCGCCGCGCGGTTGCGCATCGTGCACGGCCGACTGCGCATGACACTGCGCACAGACGGCCACCGATTCGGCCGCCGTCAGGCGCGAAAAATACAGGGGCGTCATGCTGGCCGCCGGGCTATACTTCCGCGATCCCTGCATCGACTCGACGTGCCGGCGTGAGGGTCCGTGACACATTTCGCAGTTGATCCCGGGCTCCAGAAACGTTCCGGTGGCGGGGCGATCGATCCCCGATGAAAACTTCAATTGGCTCGTATGGCAGGGTGCGCACGCGCTTTGAGAGATCGCACCTGGCGGACGCGTGTGGAACCGTGACACGTTCGCCCGTGCGCTGCCGGGCGCGTCGGTCAGCTTCCAGTAATTCAACCACTGCGAGTGAACGCGGCTGTACTGGATTGGAAACACGAGAATCGTATCGTCTGGAAGGCGCGTCGCATACGCCTGCTGCCACTTCGATCCGATGAGGTAGTCAACGGCATAGCGAATCCATTCGCCGGTGTCCCCGTTGCGGATCTCGATGAAGTGACGGCCGCGCTCCACGAGAGGACGAGCATCGCTGGGGATGCCGGTTCTCGCGGAGAAATCTCCGATCACGTCGGCTGCGCGATACGGACGAAACATTTTCGCCATGCCGGTTGCTTGCCAGTTCGCGTATTGCCTGGCGTGGCATTGATTGCACGCCGTCGATCCTGCGTACGTTTCTGCAGCATCGGCCCCGGACGCCCCCGTCGCCGCACGCGACGCGGGCGTATGCGCGGGAAACGGTTGCGTCCATACAAAGGAGGCTGCGTACTCGTCGAAGCTGAGGTGCGGCGCGTTCGTTCGGCGTCCGTACAGCTCCTGGAGCGCGGAGCGTGCGAAACGGGACCACGGTCCGTTTGACCTGAATACGTGGGCCAGCGCCGCGCCCGCTCCCCGGTCATCTTTCAGCGCCGCTCGAACCAACCCCAACATGTAAACGCTTTCCATGTCTTCAAGGTTTGTCTGAAGCGCCGTGAGCAGAAGGGCCTCAGCGTCGCGATACCCGCCGCGAGCAGCGGCGACTCTCCCCAGTGCGAGGCGGGCAGTGGCCAGGAGCTGGTCGCGCATCCTCGGCCACTCGGCGGGCGGCACCTGTGTGGGTGGAACGCTGTGGGTCAGAAGCCGAAGCACGTCCTCGGCACTGCGAGAAGCCAGGTCGCGATCGGAGCGCCTGGCGGCAAGATCCGCCACCATTGCCGACAGGAACGGATTCTCCGGCATGAGGCGAAGCGACCGTTGTGCCCATACCAGAGCGGCGTCCACATCGCCCGCTGCGGCCGAGCCGCGTGCGGCGACTTCATAGACGTCCCTCAAGACAATCGATCGCGGAAACGACTCGACGAAACGGATCGACAGCGATCGCTGCGTGGCCGGATCGCGGTGTTCCCAAAGCTCACGGAACGCTGCCCGCTCCCGTGCATCTTCAATTTCATCGAGGACCGTCGGTGTGCCGGGCTGCTGAGCCGACGCCAAGCCAGCCGTCAGCACAATCGCCGGCAGCCACCATCTCATCGCTCTTAGAAAATCACTCGAACCCCGAGTCGAAGGTTTCGTTCGTCGTATTCGCGGCCAGGATTTGCGGTGAAAGTAATCTGCCCGAAATCGATGGCGTTGACGTTCGTGCCAGGATTGGTCCAGTGCGGCGTGTTCGTCACGTTCAGAGCCTCAAGGCGAACCTGGACCGAGACGGACCGTGAGAACCGGAACGTCCGAAACAGACTGGCGTCGAGGTTGGCGTATCCGGGCCCACGGTATCCATTCGCTTTGGATGTGCCGAAGCGCGCCGCAGTGACGGCGGCAAACGACGTCGTATCGAACCAGGGTCTGCCGGGTCCAACTCCGCCCAGCACGTTGAACGCCTTGACTTCGTCGGCGCGCTGGGCGCTGCCCGGTGCGTTCAACGAAGCTCCGCTGGCGGTCATGGTCATGGTCGAACCGCTGAAGGCCGTGAAATACGCGTTGAGCTGCCAGCCTCCGACAATAGCGGCGGCTGCACCGTCGGTCAGATAGCGCTTGCCTGCGCCGAAGGGCAATTCATACGAGGCTGAGAGGTCCAGCTTGTTCGGAGACACGGTAGAAGCCGGACCCTCATTGAGATATCGGTACTCCGGGATCAGGATGCCTGTGGCCCACGCGTCTGTCCCTTTTGCCCTCGCGTACGCGGCAGTGAAGGCCAACCCCTCGGAGAAGCGGCGGTTCACACTCACTTGAAGTGAGTCATAGTCGACCCTTCCGAGGGGATCGAGGAAGTTGAAGTTCGCGGTCGTGCCGAGGGCCCGGAAGAACGGCTGACTGGCGGCACCGCCACCAATAGTCCCATAGTTGCGATTCGTCGAACGGACCATGTCGCGCTGGCGGTTCCCCGCGTATCCGACCTGGACGCTCATATTTCTGGAGAACGACTTCTGCGCGGTCACGTTGAACCCCGTGATGGTTCCCCGAATGTAATTGTCGGGGGCCGTCGTGACCCCTGCGCCAGCTGGCAAGGCCAGCGAACCGGAGCTGTAATCTGGAATGGGCGAGACGCGATAGCCGGTCTCCAGCGTGCCTGCCGGCTGAAACGAGTTCAGGCCAGCCTGATTGATCGTGATGGACGCGGGATAGGTGTAGGTCGCACCGCGGTACATGTGGTCGTTCTGCGGATTCCGCGAGTATCCGGCGCGGATGACGAAGGATTCGAATGGACGGTATGCGATGCCCAGACGAGGGGTGAACAGATCCTTCTGAACCCCCACGCCGCACGTGTCGCTGTTGCCGGCGACGCCGCACATCAGCACGCGGTTGGTCGCGAGGTCGAAATGCTCGACACCACGGTCTGCCCGAACCGGCACCGGGTAGTATTCCCACCGCAGACCGAACGAGGCGGTCAGTTTCTGCCCAATCTGCCACTGGTCGCGCACGTAGAAACCCATTTCGCGCTCGCGCATCGTCACGGGCCGTTCAGGTGCACAGTTGTCGGCAACGACGCATGGCGGCACCTGGGCGTTGCTCATGTTGCCCCCGATCTGCCCCAGCAGGAAGTCGGCCAATGCGTTATACGAATTCGCCGCCGGGCCTCCATTCAGCGAGGTCGCGATTCCGGTGAATGACATGGAGGTCAGCGGACTGATCTCGTAGTGATTCATGTGCTGCCAGTGAAAGTCGCCGCCGAACTTCACGTTGTGGTTGCCCCTGGTCCAGCCAAGGTTGGCAACCATCTGGTACTGACCGTCGTTATAGTCGAGGACCGAGGAGCTGAACCCGTTGTTCCCGAGCGGCTGAGTGCCGCCCGACGTGCCGCCCCGCGATGTAAATCCGGTGATCTCCATCTGGGGCAGCGCCCAGTCCCTGGCCTGGCAGGCGTTCGGAATGCCCATGAGATCCGCCCAGCACTGTTGCACCCCATTGGGTTGCTGATAGGTGTGTGGTGTTGTCGCTCCACCCACCACATCCATCACGAGGTTGGGAGTCAGCGTCATCGTCGCTGCCAGTGAATAGCTGAAGATCTTGGCGTTGAGATCGGTGCCCAGACTCAAGGGATTGTCGTCGCCGTAGAGGCCCGCGGAATTCATATCGTCGTGCAGGCCGCTGATCCGCGCGTTGACGTTGAGACGGTTCGTCGGCGCCCACGTGATCTTCGAATCAATCTTGTAGAAGAGCGACGTGAACGGTGGCGTCGACACGTAGTTATTGACGTTGCCTGCCGTTTGGGGCGCCGGCAGATAGGCCAGCAGGCGCTGCGCCACCGGGCTGAGGCGGTTCGAGGGAATGAAATTGCACCCCGCGAACCTGGGATCGCTGGTGGACGTCACGCCGGGGCAGTTCGCGAAGGCAAACGGCGTCCGGCCGGTGCCGTTCGGGTTGCCTGTCAACGGGTCATAGATCGCGACACCGGTGCTGGAAAAGTTTCCAGTCCTGAACTCCGTCGGGGGCAGCGAGAGCAGCAGAGCGGACGATCCGACGAAGGGCCCGCCAACCGCCCTCGAATCCGTCGTCTCGAGACTGAAGAAGTAGAAAAGCTTATTCGGTTTGATCGGCCCCCCGATCGTGCCCCCGTAGATGTTTTTTGTCCCCTTCGGCTTCTCGCTGGTGGCCGGCAGAAAGTAATTCCTCGAGCGGAGGTTCGCGTGCTCGAAGTATTCGAATGCCGAACCGCGCAGCGAATTCGTGCCGCTCTTGACCTGCACGTTCACGGCGGCGCCACCGGCCATTCCCTGGTCGGCCTCAAAGTTGCTCGTCACGATGTTCACGGTTTCGATCGCTTCGATGGCGGGGCTATACGCCTGAAGGAACGGAATCCACTGATTGGTTATCGACATGCCGTCGAGGCGGAAGGCCGTATTCGTATTCGGTTGCCCGTTCACCGACACACTCATCGACCGTGACGGGTTGTTGATGCCACCGGTCTGGAAATACGACGGCTGCGCGACACCGGGAGTGAGCGCCAGCAGGCTCTGGTAGCTCCGGCCGTTAATCGGGAGATTCTCGAGTGCCTGTGCCGTTGTCACCGACTGCAACGCCGCGCTGTCGGCTTGCAGGATCGCCGCCTGGCCCGTCACCACAACGGATTCTTCGAGGGTTCCCACCGCGAGCCTCGCATCGACGCGGACGATGGCGCCAATGTTGACGGTGATGTCACGGCTCGAAAATGTCCGGAAGCCGGGCAACGTCACGACAACGTCATAGGTGCCCGGCGAGAGATTGGGAAAGGAATAGGCGCCATTCACCGGTGTCGTCTGGTCGCGCGTCTGATTCGTTTCCCTCTGCGTGATGGTGACCGTGGCTCCCGGGACGATCGCTCCGGTTTCGTCCAGCACGTTGCCCACCAAGGATCCGTACAACGCCTGTGCGCTGGCGTTGGCGGCGGAGAAGACCATTAATCCTGCGACCAGTGCATGGCCAAGCCAGGCCCAGCAACCTGTCGATGCGGTGATGTGACGGGTCATCATCTCCTCCTGTCCTTCCTGACGAGGGTTGCGTCAACGCGGCGAACGGACCGGCCGTCGTTAGGCGTCGTCGGTTTTATATCATGAAACTATGTTGTGTGCGGTGCACACTATAACCGCAGTCACACCCCTCGAAGTTGTGACAAATTGTGACGGGTGGCTATCGATTATCGATAGGTCACCCGGCCGGTGTGTTACCATCGCCGCTTCACACCAGGCCGGAGGAATAGCACTCATGACCCTTGCGAGATCGCTCGGCGTTGGAACCATGCTGGTACTCGCAGCGGGTTGGCTATCAGCCCAGACCCATCCCTCGCACCAAATCACGAATGGCGACCTCACCGCGACGGTCTATCTGCCCGACGCACAGAACGGCTTCTACACGACGACGCGATTCGACTGGTCGGGCGCGATCGGAATCCTCAAGTACAAGGGCCATGAGTACTATGGAATCTGGTGGTCGAAGATCACCGATATCTACGACTTCGGATACGAAGGGCCGAACAAGGATGTCCTCTCCGCCGACTTCACGGCGATGGTCGGCCCCGCCGAGGAGTTCGGCGCGCTCGGGTATACCGACGTTCCGGCAGGTGGACTCTTCGTCAAACCGGGAGTCGGCGCGCTGAAGCGCGACGAGATGAACTACAACCATTCGCGCACGTACGTGATTGCGAACGGCGGAACGTGGGACGTCAAGCGGTCGCGCGACGCAGTGGAGTTCACACACACGTTGAGCGAGCCGTCGATCAACTTCGGATACGTCTATACGAAGGTCGTGCGCCTCACGCCAGGCAAGCCGCAGATGACGATCGCGCACGTCATGAAGAACACCGGCTCGAAGCCGATCGTGACCAACGTGTACAACCACAACTTTACGACCATCGACAAACAGCCGACCGGGCCCGACATCGAGATCGCCGTGCCGTGGCAGATGACGCGCGCCGCCGGACGCGGCGGTCGGGGCCCCGCGACTCCGCTTGGGGCAGGCGGACCGGCGGCGCCCGCCCCGCCCGCCCGGCAAGGCCCGCCGCCGGCAGATCCGTACGCGCCGCTGGCGGCCGGCGAGCGCATGGGCACGCAGTGCGGCCAGCCGCAGATGCAAACGCTGGCCAGCCCGCAGGGCAACACGCTCGTGTACTCCAAGGTGCTCGAGGGCTCGGAGTGTTACCAGGCCGGCTTCACCGGCTTCGGCGCGGCGCCGACGGACAACGACATCCGCATCGAGAACAAGCGGACAGGCGCCGGCGTTCGCATCACTGGCGATCGGCCCGTGACGCGGTTCGGGTACTGGTCGATCCGGACAGTGGTGGCGCCCGAGCCGTACATCGACCTCAACATCGAGCCGGGCCAGCAGTTCGCCTGGACGTATACGTACGACTACTACACAACGAAGTAGACAAAGATCATGAAGACATCAAAGCATCGCGCGCTGAGCGCAGTCGTGTACGCGTCGGTCCTCTTCGCGACGAGCGCGTTCGCGCAATCCGAGAGCGCCGGCGTGAATCAGTACTTCAACAACTGCGCCTCGTGCCATGAGAGCAACGAGCCAGGACATCAGGCGCCGTCCACCGCCGTGCTCAAGCGGATGACGCCTGAACGGATTCTCGAAGTGATGACGACCGGCTCGATGCGAACCGCCGCCGCCGCCGTCAGCGACCAGGACAAGCGCCTCATCGCGGAATGGGTGGCCGGGCGGAAGCTCGACACCGATCTGGTTGGCGCCGCCGAGAAGATGTCGAACGTCTGTGCCAGTCATGCGCCGGTGCGCGAATCGAACACGCCGGCATGGAACGGCTGGGGTGTTGATTACCGGAACTCGCGCTTCCAATCGGGCGCGGCCGCCGGCTTGTCTCCCGGACAAGTGTCGCGCCTGCAGCTGAAGTGGGCCTTCGGATTTCCGGGCGCCACGGCGCTGTACGGCCAGACGGTGTATGACGGACGGCTGTATGTGACGTCCAATGCCGGGTACGTCTACTCGCTCGACGCCGAGACCGGCTGTCTGCACTGGGGGTTCCGCGCGCAATCGGCGGTGAGGAGCGGGTTCACGATTGGCCGCCTCAGCAAGACCGATCCGCGGCTCGCCATTTTCTTCGGCGATATTCATGGCACGGCATACGCACTGTCGGCAAGCACCGGCGAGGAGATCTGGAAGACGCTTACCGATCCGCATCCGCTCGCTCGGATTACCGGAACGCCGGTGCTGTTCGAGGGACGGCTGTTGGTGCCGGTCGCCTCGCTCGAAGAGCCGGAGTCGGGACAGGCCGATTACGCGTGTTGCACCTTCCGCGGGTACATGTCGGCGTTGGATTCGGCAACCGGCCGTCAGATCTGGAAGACATACACGATTCCGGACGTGCCGAAGGTCGTTGGCAAGAACTCGCGCGGCAAAAACATGCTGGAGCCGGCCGGCGCCGGCGTCTGGGCGACGCCGACGATCGACGTGAAACGCCGCGCTCTGTACGTGACCACCGGCAACGCCTTCTCGGGCACGCCCAAAACAGCCAACGCCGTGATGGCGATGAACATCGACACGGGCAAAGTACTGTGGTCGATGCAGGCGCTCCCATTCGATACGTGGCACAACGGCTGTGTGCAGAACATTCCCGGTGGAGCATTTCCCGCTCGGAGTGGCGGCGGCGGACGTGGCGGCCGCGCCGGCGGACCTGGCATTCCCTATCCGCCTGAAAACTGCCCCGCGGTGCTCGGACCCGACTGGGACTTTGCAGCGCCTCCGGCGCTCGCGACAACCAGCGACGGCCGGGACATTCTCATCGCGCCGCAGAAGCAGGGGCTCGTGTGGGCCGTCAATCCGGAAAACGGCCAGGTATTGTGGAAGCAGGATGTGGCGCGCGAAATCGCCGGCGGCCGCGGAGAGACGCTCTTCGGCGCTGCGGTAGACAGCGAGAAAGCCTACTTCGGTCTGATCAGCAGCGCGCACCTCGCGCTCGATCTCAAGACTGGGGAAGAGGTCTGGTACGTACCACTGATTCCGCCACCGGGCCGTGAGAACCAGCGCGGGGTCGTCGGCGCCGTCACGCTGATTCCCGGCGTGCTCTTATCGGGCGCGCGCGATGGGATGATTCGCGCGGCGTCGTCGCGAACCGGTCAACTCCTGTGGCAGTTCGACAGTGCGCAGGAATTCACGACCGTCAATGGCGTGCAGGCGCGCGGTGGTTCCGCCGCCTCCGGCGGCCCCATCGTCGCGAACGGGATGGTGTTCATCGGCTCGGGCTATCCCGGCTTCCAGGGGGGACAGCCCGGAAATGTGCTGCTTGCCTTCGCGCCGGCGGTGCGGCTCGACGTGCATGCCGACGAGTTGAAGCGGAAAGCTAGCGACGCCGACCCCAGAAAATGAACGTGCCGCGCACGCTCGACGTGACGATGTCCATCGCGCCGTCTTTGTTGAGGTCCGCCGCCGAGAATTGCGAGCCGACGCCAGACCGATTGTGAATCAGCTCGGGCACGAACTCCGCGCCGCCCGGCGCCTTCCGATTTCGCACGGTGCGAAACCAATACAGCGCCGGAGTGCCGTAAGGATCGGGGTCGGTATAGCTCTCCAGGTGGGAAAAGTAACGCTTGCCCGTGACGTAGTCAGTTACCCCGTCGCCGTCGATGTCGGCTGCCAGCGACGCGTGCATTTCCGACAGCGTCACGTTGCCGGCGTTCTTCGTCGAGTAGTCGTCGATGATCATGTGCCGCTCGAACGAGATGCGCCCATCCGTGTCGCGTTTCTGCTCGAACCACGCCAGGCCGAATCCGTGAGCGTTCAGCCCGGTGACCACATCGTTGAGCGTGTCGCCGTTGACGTCATACACGCAGAGCTCGGCGCCTCCGGCGCCCTCCGCTCGGCCCCACCGCCCGAACGCCTCGGGATGGTAGATCCACGCTTCAGACTCTGGACTCTGGACTGTCGACTCTGGACTTTGGACTTTCGACTTTGGACTAGCCGAAGGCTGTTCCCACCAGCCAGCCGTCTGGAGAATGTCCACGCGCCCGTCGCCGTTGATGTCGCCGGCACCCAGGCTGTGACCGTATGCCATTCCCGGCGCCGAAATCGTGTGCACCACCCACGGGCGAGTTGGATCGGCAGGATCCGGCTGCGCGTACGCCAGCGTTCCCTTCGCCGTGCCGGTGCCGGTCCCGAAGATCGCTTCGGGCTTACCGTCGCCGTCCACATCCCGCATGAGCACCAGCTCGCTGTTGCCCTGCGGCACAGCCGGGTACTTCGCCCAGCGCCGGCGCTCGCCTTTCGGATTCACGTACATAAATAAAGGACGGTTCTCGCCGGACACGACGTCGGGCCAGCCGTCGCCGGTGAAGTCGAAGACGAAGTGAAACCCGGCGCGCGGAAACTGATCGCTCGGATTGACAGTCGGCGCGACATAGATCTCGCGTCGCGACGTGTACTCGGGCCCCAGGTAGTAGTACGGGCCAGCGACGACGTCGAGGACGCCGTCGCGGTTGAGATCACCGACGCCGGCGCCCCAGGTGTAGAAGAATTCGTCGAGCTGCTGCATGCGGAACCGTGTGGATGTCTGCTCGGGTGGTACGACCCGCACGTTGAGATCTTTGAATGAGACGTCCTTGAAGTGCACCTCGCCGCTGCCCACGAAGAGCGCGACGGGCCCGTAGCCGCTGGCGCGGTCGTCGGTCGTTGCAGCGGGAATGTCGACCCCCTGATTCAGCGTCGATCGAATGATATCGGCGTCGAGCGCGACACTCAGCGTGTTCCACTCGCCCGCGCGCGGGCCGGGCTGCGGAGGCATCAGCGGAGCGAGCGGTACAGGCAAGGTCATCGCCGGACCGCCCGTGCCCGCGCCGCCGCGCGCTGGACCACCGCTCCGGGCACCTGCCGCAGGCGGCGGTGGCGCGGAGCGGATGAACGCCGCCACGCCGCGCAGCGGTTCGCGCGCCGTCTCGCGGCCTGCCGCGTCGAGCGTGACGCGAAATGCCGCGAGCTCACCGGCATTGAGCGCGAGATACACGCCGGTCATACCCTCAGCGGTTTTTTCGGCGCGGAAGAGCACCCCTGTGCGGCACTCCCCGGCGCAACGGAACCGCGTGAAGAAGTTCAGATCCTGATACGACGCATCGAGCACGAGCCAGCCGCCGCCGGGGCCCGACGCGGTTCCGATCAGCTCGCCGTTCTGTGCCTTCCACTGTGAGGAGCCGAGCGTATGCCAGCCGGCGAGCGTGGACCCGCTGAAGGTCGAATCCGGCCGGAAATCATGTGCCGGTCCCTGCGCGCCGATCCACGCGGCGGCCAGTGTCACGGCGGCGACGATGACGACTAGTCGTCTCATCTATTTCCTTGTCCGCGGCTGGCCGAGAAACGCGAATGCGCCCAGCTCGCCCGCCGTCACCAGGTCCATCACGCCGTCCTTGTTCAGATCCACGGCGAGCACCTGCGAGCCTGCGCCAGACTGGTTGTGCACCAGCTCGGGCACGAATTCGGCGCCGCCCGGCGCGTTCTTGTTGCGAACCGTGCGGTAGACGTACAGCACCGGTGCGCCGTAGGGATCGGGATCGGCGTAACTCTCGTTGTGCGAGAAGAACCGTTTGCCGATGACGAAGTCGGTCGTACCGTCGCCGTTCATGTCGGCGCACGTCGAGCCGTGGGGTTCGGAGAAGACCACGCCGCCTGCGTTCTTCGTGGCGAAGTTGTCCGAAATCATGTGCCGCACGAAGGAGATCTGTCCGCCGGCATCGCGCTTCTGCTCGAACCACGCGAGCCCGAACACGTGCGCCTGCAGCGACGTCACGACGTCGTTGAGTTTGTCGCCGTTGACGTCGTACACGCACATCTCGGCGCCACCGGGCGCGCCGCGGCCGTTTTGACGCCCGAAGGCCTGGGGATGGTAGATCCACGGACTCTCGCCTTTCGACTGTCGACTTGCGCCTTGCGACTGTGCGGGCTGTTCCCACCAGCCGTACACGTTCAGGATGTCGACGCGTCCATCGCCGTTGACGTCGCCCGCGCCGATGCCATGCGCCGCGTAGGTGCCGGGCTCGCCAACTTGCGTCGACAGCCACGGCCCGGTGGGGTTGGCTGGATCGGGCTTCGCCCATCGCACGGCGCCCGCGCTCGCGTACACCAGGTCGGGCTTGCCGTCCGCATCGACGTCCTTCATCACCGACACTTCCGAGACGTTGGGGGCAGGCGGCACGACGCCCGCGTACGAGTCCCATCGTCTCGGCTCGCCCTTCGGATTCACGTACACCCGGCTGCCCGACGTCGACGCGAGCAGCACGTCGGGCCACCCGTCTCCGGTAAAGTCGCCGGCGAACTCGAGCCAGTTCGACGAGAAGTTCGTCGAGGGGTTGGTGGAGAGCGCCATGTAGAACTCGCGCACCTTCGTGAAATCGGGCCCCAGGAAAATGAACGGTCCCGACACGATGTCGATGTTGCCGTCGCGATCGAAATCCGCGGCGCCCGACGCGAAGGAATAGTAAAAAGGCGTGAGCCGCAACATGCGGTAGTTGGGCGATAGCTCTTCTTTGACGACTCGTTTGAGGCTCAGATCGCGATACGACACATCGCGGAAATGCACCGCACCCGAGCCGCCGACATAGATGGCTATAGGGCCGAACGTGCCGAGATCATCGTCGGCCGCGCCGCCGCCGTTGGCGGAAGTGTTCACCCACGGCCGCAGAATGTTCGCGTCGATCACGACGTCGACATCATTCCAGTCGTTCGGTTTGAGTGCGGATGGCGCCATCAGATCGGGGAGCGTTGCGCCGGATGGCAGCGCACCGCGCCCGCGTCCGCCGACCTGCGCGCCGGCGGCGCCCGGCGCCCCGCGTCCGGCCCCGCGACCTGCACCACCGCCACGCGCGGCGGCTGCGGCCGCGGCTTCAGCCGCCGATGGTGCAACGCGAATCAACCCGCCGCCTGCACGAAGACGCTCTCGTGTCAGGATCGTGCCGTTCGCGTCGAGCGTGACGGCGTAGCCGCCGACCTCGCCTTCGTCCAGTGAGAGGAACACGCCTTTCATTCCCGTCGCCGTCTTCTCCGCGCGCAGCAGCACACCTGTCCGGCACTCGCCCACGCACTTGAAGTCGGCGCCGAACTCGACATCCTGAAACGATGTGTCGAGCACGAGCCAGCCGCCGTCTGCCGACTTCGGTGTGCCAACCAATTCGCCGTCGATCGCTTTCCACTCGGCGGCGCCGAGCACATGCCAGCCGGCGAGCGTGCTTCCCTTGAACGTCCAGTCTGGAACGAACGTGCCGCGCGTGCCGCGAAGAGGCACACCTGTGAGCGCGCCGAGTATCGCGACGAGGCCGAGTAATCGACGCGTCATGTGTGCCTCCACAAAAAGTGACGAACGCGGCCGTGCGTTATTTTGCGGCGACCCGCAGCTTCGACGCCATCGCACACTCCGCCATCACGGTGAAGTAGCGCTGCACGGCATCGGCGCCGATGATGAACGGATGGTTTTCGCCAGGCTGGCGCGGTGCCGCGAGCAGCCGGGCCTTCGTGTAGGCGCCATCATATTCGCTGTGATTCGAGAGCAGGACGCTCGCCCCCGCATCGGCTGCCGCCTTCGCGATCTTGCGCTGCGAGGCGATGTACTCGTCCCACCGCGCGCCGTCTGTACCGAACGCGCCGGTGAGCGTGCCGCCCGAATAGGCGACCATCACGGTCCTGCCCTGGTCCTTCACGGGGAAGACATACGACAGCGTTCCAGGTGAGTGGCCCGGCGTCGCGACGATCTCCACAGTGGTGTCTCCCAGCGTCATCTTCCTGCCATCCGATCCGACCGAGATGTCCTTCCTCGGTACTCCGCCCGCGGCGGTGGGCGGGCGGCTGAGTGTCGCCTCCCAGTCTGCTGCGCCCATCACGACTTGCGCGGTGTAGCGCTCCTGCAGCTCTGCAGCTCCCTGGTCGTGATCGCCGTGTGCATGGCTGATGATCACGTACTTGATGCCTTGCGGATTCAGCTTGAGCGCAGTCAGGCCGTCGATAATCTCCGGCCGTGTCGCCCAGGCGAAATTGGTATCGATGATGATGATGCCATCGCTCGTCTGGAGCGCCCACGTGGAATGCTGGCGTGTGCCCAGCCAGTAGAGGTTATCGAACACCTTGAAGGGCGGGGCATACCAGTTGGCACGGTCCGGTGTTTGAGGTGCGCCGGTTCCACGCGCCGCGCCGGCTCCGCGTGCGCCGCCGCCGCGCGGAGCGCTCGGGAGGCAGAGATTGATGAATGTGTTCCGGTGCTCCATTCCTGCAGCGGCCCTGGCCGTCGCGATGTGGGCGTCAATCTGGCTGGGCGGCGCCTGCGCCAGGACAACGGTGCCGAGGAGCATGGCCGACAGTGAGGAAATCACGACAGACGTGCGCTTCACTTCTTCCTCCCTTGTATAGAGGTACGCCCGGCAGACGGTAGCACAAAATCCTGACAGCGGAATGTGACATTGTTGGTCGGCACGGCGTCCCCGGCAGTTCAGCCTGATGTCATTGCCTCCACAGTCAATATGTAACCGTCGCCATGGACGGTGCGAAGAAAGCGCGGATTACGTGGGTCGGGCTCGATCTTCTGCCGGAGCCGCGAAACCGCCCGGTCGACCGACCTGGTGGTCGACGCGTCCACGAACCCCCAGATCTCCTTGAAAAGCTCGTCTCGGAAGACCACCCGCGAATGGCGTTCGGCGAGGACCCGCAGAATTTCGAACTCCCGGTGCGTCAGGTGCAAATCGCCGGTCGTGCCCGTCGCAATCCCCCGCTGGAAATCGATCGTGACCGATCCGAGCTGGACCGTGCCGACGGCCGGCTTCACACGGCGCAGCACGGTGTGGATGCGCGCCACCAGCTCTTCCATGTCGAACGGCTTGGTAATGTAGTCGTCCGCTCCGAGGCGCAGCCCCTGCAGCTTGTCAGCCTTCTCGCCGCGGGCCGACAAGATAATGATGGGCGTCTTGCCTCCGTGTCTGAGCACGCGGCCCAACTCGTACCCGCTCAAGTCGGGCAGCATGAGGTCGAGAAGAACGAGATCGGGCACGAAGGAGCGGTAGAGGGTGAGTGCATTTTCCGCATTTGCCGCCCACTCGACTTCGAACCCGTCCACGAGCAGGTTGTCGCGCAGGATCTGCACGAGCGACGAATCGTCTTCGACGATGAGGATGCGCGGCATGTCAAGCTTCCGCGGCCGGGATGCAGAGGGTCACCGTCGTGCCGGACCCGATCTGGCTGCTGATGTGGAGCGCGCCCTGGTGGTCTTCGGCGATGCGGCTGACGATCGCGAGGCCCAGTCCGTTGCCGTCGCCGGGCGCCGTCCTCCCGCGCACGAAGCGCCGCCTCACCGCGGGCAGTTCGTCGTCAGCGATGCCCACTCCGCGGTCGATAACCTCGAAGCGCACTTCACCGTTCGCCGCCGTGGCATGGATGGCCACGGACGTGGCGTCGCCTGAATAACGGATGGCGTTGTCGATGAGGTTGTCGAGCGCGAGAACGATCGCGGTGCGATCGGCCTTGACGGCCGGGATGTCTGGCGCGACCGAGACGTCGAGGCTGAAGCCGCTGTCGGCCAGTTGCCGCCGAAACCCCTGTATCGCCTCGGTGATGAGCGCCCCCGGATCGTGCGGCTCGAACGAATACACCTCGGTGACGTCGGTGACCCTCGAGTACGCGAGCAGATTGTTCACGAGCCGCGTCAAACGCCGTTCTTCGCGCACGAGCATCTTCGCGTAGCGCTTGAGGTCCTGATCGGTCTTGATGCGGCCTCGGACCAAGGTCTCTCCGACCGCCCGTATCGTGGAGAGCGGCGTTTTCAGCTCGTGCGTGACGGTCGCGACGAAGTCGGCACGCACGGCCGCGATCGCGGCGCTTGCCCGTGCCGCGCGGGCCGTTGCGAGGAGGCTGAGCGCCAGCAGCGTGACGCCCGCGCCGACCACCACGAGGCTCCGCCGCGCGCCGCGCGCCGCCAGCACGAACGTCGGATCGCCTGCGGCGCTCGTAGCGACCGTCCAGGACTGTTGCGTGAGATCGGCCGGTGGATCGACCGCGATCAGCGTGGGATCGAAGAACAAGACTGGAAAGGCGCGCGTGGCGGTCGCTTCCTGCGCTGACGGGTCCAGCGTGCCCGCGACACGGCGACCGCGTTCGTCGATCACGGCATAAGAGGTGGCGCTGGAATTTCCGACGATCTGCGCCACTTGTTGGAGGATGTCGTTGAAATAATGGTTCCGCGCCCACTGCAGATTGACGGCGATGCCGAACACACGGTCGAGCCGTTCGCGCGTAGTACCTTCGTACGCAAGCAGCGCGACAATTTGGTACCGGACTCCTCCTATTGACGTGTCGAACACCGAATAACGACGGCGGCGGGCGATGTCGAGTTCGACGCGCCGGCGCAGCGCCGCGATTTCCGGCGGATCGCGCCACACCTCGACGGGATAAACGTCCGCCTTTTCGGTGGCGGTGATCCAAGGCGGTAGCCGATCGGTGCGGGCGAACATCACAGCGCCGCCGCTCGATGGAGTCCATCCGAAGAAAAACTCCGGATAGGGATAGCGCGCAAATGCAAGCGCGACGAGATCGTTGGCCTCGTAGGGAGGATCGAACGCGTGGCGATTCTGCTCCGGGCTGTTCAGGATCGACGTCTGCACGCCGGACATGTCGCGAGTCAGCGCGCGGGTGAGCAGATCCGCCGCTTCCTGTCCGCGGTGATCGGCCAGGAGCGCCGCGCTGCGGTGCCACTGGTCGGTGACACGATAGCCGAACCACGCCAGCGCGCACAGGCCGCAGCAGATGAGCGCGGCCAGCCATGTGGAGGGCTCGGCGACGAACGCACGCGGCCGCAGGTTCATCGCCTCAACTCTCGCTCTCGATAGTAGAGCGCCGCGCCCGGGTGCAGCGGAACCGGCGTGGCCGGCGCACGTTCGGGCATCATGCCTTTCAGGAACGGCAGCTCTGCGGTGAGCTGAGGCAGCATTCGGAAGAGCCCCTCCGTCAGCCGCCGCACTATCGCGTCATCAAGACCGGCGCGCGCGAGCAGCACGACATCGACCGAGAGCGTGCGCACGGGTTGATCGACCCCGCGGTACGCGCCCGCAGGAATGAGCTCCGAGCGGAAGAATGGATACATCGTCCGCAGTCGATCCACGCGAGGACCGCCGATCGGTATCAGCCGCGCACCCGCGTCGCTCATGTGCTTCGCGTCTTCGTTCGGCACGCTCGAAACGGTGAATGCCGCATCGATCTCGTCGCGAAGCAGCATCGATGCGGTGAGCGGCACGGTCGCGTTCACTTCGTGCACGTCTCCCGGCGAGAAATACCCCTGTAGGAGTGCGTGCGAGATGACCGCGGCCCCGCTGCCGTCCGGGCCGACACC
The DNA here is from genome assembly GCA_964356125.1 of uncultured Bifidobacteriaceae bacterium. Taxonomy (GTDB): domain Bacteria; phylum Acidobacteriota; class Vicinamibacteria; order Vicinamibacterales; family JAMQPK01; genus JAMQPK01. The sequence continues at coordinate 48,335 of CAYHHH010000002.1, forward strand.
CACACGGCGGCCGACCAGCTCGTCGATCGAGCGGATACGCGAGCGGGGGCCGACCAGCAGCTGGACCGCGGAGGAATTCAGTATGGCGATGCCGCGAATCCCTCGCATCGCGCGGACCGACTGACGCAGCCGTCCGTTGTAGGCCATGTAGGCGATGCCGGCCTGCGAGAGCCCGATGTCAATGGCGCCGTCTTCGAGCCCCTGAATGTTGTCCAGCGATCCGGTCGTATCGATTTGCTGGATGCGAACGTCCGGCATCAGTTGCGCGTAACCCTTGACGAGCGCCTCGCTGAACGGCCGGAAGTTGCCGGATGGAAATCCGGTCGACATTCTGATCGTTGCGGCCTGCTCGGTGTCGGCTGACTGGACGCGCCCGCACGACGCGGCGAACGCCATCAAGGGCACGAGGGCCGCTGTCGACAGGATGCGATGGGTTGTCATTCAGGGTTCCGAGCACTTGTGCCACTCGTGGATGCTGGTGTCAAGGGATAGGCTCTCCCGTGTCGCAACTTGTCCCAATTTCCGCAGTAATGCCTCGCTACAGTACTTCGTATTGACTCAACAGTTGCAGTGTTTCCTGGAGGGAGGACGCATGAAGATCGCGTGGAGAAGTGTGCTGGTGGCGGTACTTCTGTCGGCGGCGGCGAATGTCGGCGCACAGGCGCTATACGGGTCGCTCCTGGGCAACGTCGCTGATGAAACCGGAGCAGCACTTCCTGGCGCGACCGTCAGCGTGACGCAGCGGGAAACGAACCTCGTGCGCGAGGTCGTCACCAACGAAACCGGCGGTTACAACGTGCCGAACCTCCTGCCGGGCACCTACCAGATCGACGTGAAACTTCCAGGATTTTCAACCTTCACGGCACGTGACCTCAGCGTGCGCCAGGGGCTCGACGTTCGCGTCGACGCGAGACTGAGCGTCGGCGCGCTCGAAGAGTCGATCGTCGTCTCGGGGCAAGCAGCCGTTCTGCAGACCGAGAGCGCCGCCGTGCAGTCACTGACGACGGCCGAGCAGCTCGAGACCGTGCCGACGAGCGGACGCGCCTATCAGACGGCGCTTGCGCTCATGCCCGGCGTCGCGCAGCCGAGTTACGACCAGTCCGGCGGCAGCAACAATCCGACGCGGTCGATGGCCGTGACGGTCAACGGCCAGCCGTCGAACAATACGGTCTTCCGCCTTGACGGCGTGTCGCAGATCAACCAGTTCTTTCAGCAGATCCAGGCCTACACGCCGAGTATCGAGGCGATTGAAACGGTCAGCGTCGTGACCAGCAGCTTCGACGCCGATCAGGGGATGGCGGGCGGCGCAGCCGTCAACGTGCAGGTGAAAAGCGGCACGAACAGCATTGCAGGCTCGATATTCGAGCACGTCACCGACTACCGGATGAAGTCGAAAAACTTCTTTCTGCCGGCCGGCGATCCGAGAGGCACAGGCAGCGTGCACATCTACGGCGGCACGATCGGCGGGCCCATCAAGCGCAACAAGGTGTTCTTCTTTGCCAGCGCCGAGCGGACGCGCCAGCGCACCGAGGCCGGTAATGCCTTGTCGAACTCGGGCGCCAACGGCCTTCGCAGCCTTCCGACGATGGCGATGCGCGAAGGGAATTTCTCGGGCACCGGCACGGTGCTCTACGATCCGCGCACCGGGAACGCGAACGGCACAGGACGCACACCGTTCGCGTTCGCGAACTGCCCGGGGCTCAGCGTGCTCTCGGGCCCGCAATTCGACGCGTGCAACTACATTCCAGCGAACCGCATCAACCAGATCTCAAAGAACTTCCTGAGCAAGCTGGTGGCGCCGACGCTCCCTGGCTTCACGAACAACTTCTTCGCGACCAACAGCTACGATACCGACTACAACAAGTACGACGGGAAGATCACCTGGACGCCGAGCGCGCGGGTCATCATCAACGGCCGCCTGGGCTACGGAGACAGCTACGAGGACAGCGCGCCCGAGATGCCGTCGATCGACGGCGGCGTCAACCAGATCTTCCAGGGCCGGATCTGGGACTCGACCGTGCACAGCCATTCGCTGGCAGTGACCTCCACGTTGTCGCCCACGATGGTGATGGACGGCGTGTTCGGGTTCACCCGCACTGATATGCTGGCGCGGCCGCACACCGACGACTGCTGGGGCGAGCTGCTCGGCGTCAAGAACAGCTGCCAGCCGCCGCTCTCCCGCGCCACCGCGATTCCGCAAGTCACCGCATCGGTGTACCGGCTGTCCGGCGACGCCTCGCCGCGCGCGTACCGCGATCCGCAGTGGAGCGGCTCGATGAACTTCGGGTGGACCAAAGGGGACCACAACGTGAAGTTCGGCGGCGAGATGAAGATCCTGCATCAGAACCACTACGAGACGCAGACGCCGACGTTCACGTTCACGGGAGGCCGCACGGCGCTCGCCCCTGCGGGGCCGAACAACTTCAACGCGTTCGCCGACTTCCTGCTCGGAGAGATGAACTCGAGAACGTCAGAAGCGATGACGCCGATGATCGGCGACAACCCAACCGTCGACGACATGATGGATTTCCGCCCGGCCACGCTGCGGTCGAACCAGTACGGTCTGTACGTCCGAGACCAGTTCGAGCTGAACCGGAAAATGACGGTCTCGATCGGGCTGCGTTGGGAGTACTACCCGATGACACAGCGTGCGGACCGCGGTCTCGAGATCTTCGACTTCGAGTCGCGGCAGCTCTTGATCTGCGGGGTGTCCGGCAACCACGACACGTGCGGGATCACCGTCGAGAAAGATCTGTTCACGCCGCGCCTGGGTTGGGCCTACCGTCCGACAGAGAAGACGGTTATTCGCGTGGGCTACTCGCGCAATCCGCAGAACGATACCTCGGGCCGCAATCAGATGCCGCCGTTCCAGGCATTCCCCGCGACCATCATCCTGACCGAGACGGCGCCGAACACCTACTCGGCAATCGGCAACTTCAACGATGGCGTCAGCATCGTTCCGCAATTCGACCTGGCCGTCGGCCGCGTCACGCCGAGGGCCGGCATGACGACGTATCGCGACAAGTTCGAGCGCGGCAAGATCTCCTCGTGGAATGTGAGCATGCAGCAGCTGCTGCCGGCCAACCACAGCCTGACGCTGGGCTACGTGGCGAACCGCCAGCGCGGCATGACGCGCAACCTGAATCAGAACTACGGTCAGCTTGGCGGCGGCACCGCGAGCCAGCCGTATCGCGAGCTCACCACGGCGGCCATCAACGTCCAGGGTCCGTACGGCCGGGTTAACTACGACTCGTTCCAGGCGAGCGTGAACAAGCGGATGTCGAACGGACTTCAGTACACCGCCGCGTACACGTTTGCGAAGGCGATCGACTGGTGGGCCGGTACGATTCCGCAACCTGAGTTCCAATACTTGAACAAGGGCAATCAATCCAACAGCAATCCGCACCTGTTCAATACATCGGTGATCTATGCGCTGCCGTTTGGCAAGGGCCGGAAGTTCCTCGATGACGCCGGTGCCTTATCGCACATCGCCGGCGGGTGGCAGGTCAACGCGTTCTTCACCGCGCGCTCGGGAACGCCGTTCACGGTGACGGCTTCGACCGCTTCGCTCAATGCCGGCACCGGGACACCGCAGATGGCGGATCTTGTCAAGGAAGACGTCGAGATCCTGGGCGGACTGAGCCCGTATTTCGATGTGACCGCGTTCCGGCCGGTGACCCAGGTCCGGTTCGGCAACGCCGGATTCAACACCCTTCGGGGGCCCGGCGTCGCGAACCTCGACTTGAGCCTGTTCCGGACGTTCACGCTGGGCGGCGCAAGAACCTTGCAGCTGAGGGTTGAGGCGCTGAACGCGACCAATACGCCGCACTTCTCGAATCCGGCCTCAAACGTGGCCAATCTGCAGCTGAATCCGGACGGAAGTGTCCGTAGCCTCAATGGGTTCGGAGTGATTACGTCCACGGATCGGCGGGGCCGCCAGTACGACGAACGGGAGTTCCGATTGGGTATCCGGATGACGTTTTAGTGTGCGAAACTCGAGTCCATCAGGAGCCACAATGACGCGGAAGGTGTTTGCCGGATTCGCGGTTTGCGCAATCAGCCGCGTGAGCACAGCAAGCCATCTGGCCCAAGGTGATCGAGCGCGACGCCGTCATCAACTGGATTCGCAAGCTGCCGGGCGTGGCGGACGCGGCGCCCGTGCGCAGCAGCGCCGGACGCGTGACGGCGCGCCGCCTGAATCGCGTCGAGTACAACTCAGAAAGGAACTCACACGTATGAATCGCGCACGGCGTGCCTGGAGGTTCGTTCGCATCCTGTTCGCGTGCATCGGCGCACTTGGATCGCTTCCCGCTCGACTGGGCGCCCAGGCGCCATCGGCCCCGACATTCCCCAACTCGATCACGGTCTCGTCAGGCCCGAAGACGAATCTGTTTCCGCACCTCATGACGAAAGCCGAAGTCCTGGCGGCGCTGGCGCAGGTGAAGGATTCGCAGGACCTCGTGGTGAAAAACAATTTCGCGCTCACATTGCGCGCGGCGAGCAATACGACGAAGCTGCCCTGGAAGATACACACCGAGGCCGATGAAATCTGGTTTGTCTACAAAGGGTCGGCCAGGGTGAGCCTGGCGCCGTTCTCGTTGCAGGTGGGCATCACGCCTCCAGGCACCACCCATGATGTGGGCGAAGGGGCCATCGTGAACGTCCCGCGCGGCATGGCGTATCGCATCATGCCCGCCGGCCGTTTCGAGTATGTGGCGGTACGGAAATTTGCGATCCAGCCTCCTCCTGCCGGCCGGGCTGGCGGCCCGCCTCCGGGGCCACCGCCGACCGTGGTGACCCAAGCGCAACTCGATGAGTTCTACGCCACCGCTACGAGGAGCGTGGTCCTCTATCCCGGAATCACTCGCAATCTCTATAACGGCGGCCCCGACGGCGTGAAATGGGGTCCGTTCGATGGCGGTCCCGTCGAAAACCATGAAATCGACGAGCACCTCTATGTGGTGACGTATGGCACGGGCAAGGCGTATCTGGACGGGTTCATCCCCAACGGGCACTGGGACACCCGCGGCGTGATGGGAGTCCCGCTCCCGCAGGGTTCAACTGAGTACACGATCAACCCGGGCGACCTCCTGTTCGTCTTCCGTAATACGCTGCACTACATCGTTCCCATCCCCGCCAGGGGCAAGGTCGGCTACCTCCTTGTCGATCTACCGGAGAGCGAGGCGTTCTGGCCGAAGTCGATTGTGCCGAATGGCACCGGTGCGTACTAGAGGGAGTCCACCAGCGGTTATGGCGACCCGAAAGGATTAGGCGTATGAACCCTTCGCGATCTGTCGGGATTGTCGCGCTGGCCTTGTGCGTGCTCATGCTGGGGCTGGCGCCCCGCCGGGCGCATGCGCAGGCCAAGCTGACCAGGAACTTGTTTTCCCACGTGATGAAGAGCGCGGATGTCGACGCGCTGTTTGCCAGGATCCAGGATTCGTGGGATGTCTACACGAAGACGAATCACGCCGTCACATTTCGCGTCGCGACCAGGAACCTGCCGGCGACGCCCCATCAGGAGGCCGACGAGTACTGGTTCGTGCGGAAGGGCACGGCCAAGGTGACGCTGGATACAGGAGTCACTCCGGCCAGCGCCTCGGTACGCGGGGGCGATGTCGTGCATGTCCCGCGCAACGTGGCGTATGCGATTGAGCCCTCGGGGCGCTTCGAGTATGTGGCGCTTCGGATATTTGCACCTCCCCCCCCCTCGCGAGGTGCTGGTCCCGGAGGCGAGGGTGCCTCGCAACCGACGTCGTATTTTGCCAGGAAGGCAGACATCGACAAGACCTTCGCGAGCGAACCCCGATCGACGCAGCTAGGTTTCCCTGGCGGGGCGAACGTCAGCATGATCATCTACGACGGCGCCATCGGTCCTTACGAATCACACGAGGTTGTGGACCAGATCTATTTTGTGCGCCACGGAACCGCGAAGGCCGCTCTTGACGGCCGGTTGATCAACCCGACGGTCACCACACCCGGCCAGATCCGCGGGACGGGTTATCTCGACGCGAGCGAATACACCATCGGTCCAGGTGATATCGTGTGGATACCGCGCAATCAGCTGCACTTCGTCGATCCAGGCACCGGCAAGATCGGCTACTTTCTGGTCGGGATGCCGACATCCCAGTCGGGCTTTCCGGAGCCGCCGCCTTCCCCTGGACGAGGAAGAGGCGCGCAATAGGAGGATCACCTCGCTACGGTCACGGAGCAATAAAGGCGGCTCCCATGCGTCGACACTCGTGGTTCCTGGCGGCGCTCAGCGTGTTGCTCACCGTAAGGCTGGCCGAAGCGCAAGACGGGTGCACATCCCAAGAAGACCGAACAGGTTTTCGAGCAGCGTGTCTTCGTATCGGACGCCGCCGCCGGGTTGAATGCTCGAGCGTCCATTGGCCTCCGAGGGGAAAGGACCTTGAGCTCGATAGTCGAGCCTGCCATCAGGAAAGCCAGGTGCCGAGCAGGGAAGGAATCCGATCGAGCGGCACGGGTTCTGACTGCCCGAGCAGAGGAAATTCGGGAGGGGCAATGACGTAGGCGCTCGGCGTGGCCTCCGCAAGGCAGACGCACGCCGCGGTCTCTTGGTACTCGGGAAAGCGCCCCGCCGCCAGCCCCATGTAATACGCCATGATCTGCGCGTCCAGCGCGCTGCCGGGCAAATCCTCTTCTGCGGGCAGCGGGTTCGCTCTTTCCTGATTCTCGAAGATCGCCACGCTTGTGAACGGTTTGGGTTTGGCCCGCGTGCCCAGATGGGCGACGAGCACCGAGGGTCGAGCGCGTCGAAACGCCTCGGTGGCCGCCCACTCCACAAAAGCATTGCTGAACACGAGAGCGCCGTTGCCGCTCAGAAACAGGGATCGGACGAATTCCCGCACTTCCGGCCGCGCGGCAACCTCCGGCGGACACCACCGGCCAACGTCCGCCTCTCGCAGGGCGGCATACACCGCATCGGCATCCGCCAAGTCTCTCCGGATCGCGTTGATGCGCTCCAGGAATCCTTCGCGAAACGGCTTGAGGCGCTCAAAGCTCAGAAACGTCGCGCGTGGGGGCTTTGCCCCGCCCATGAGGTCTTCCAAACGGCGTCCGATCTCCGTTCCAGCCTCGATGACCCAGCAGTCGTCCGCCGCGCGATCGTGGCGGCTGACAAAATCCTCGAGGAACGTGCGCCGCTTCGCGCCCCCTTCCCGACCAGGAGGGCCAAAGAGCACATCGAGCATCGGTTGTCCAACACCGGCAGGCGGCAACTCGATGGCCATCTCCCTGCCCATGCCCTGCCACCGTGCCCAGATGGTTCTGGAATCCAGCGGGAGTCGGGCCGGGAAGATCAGCAGGATCAACCGGCGACCCACAAAACGACCGTCCCGCGAGAGGGACTCCCGATCCATCTCGTCGAACACTTTCTGAACCTCACCGCGCCATTCCTGGTAATAGGGCGAGCGGGCGAGCAGCGACGCGTTCTCGATGGTCTGCACGTCGGTGGAGAACTTCCAGCGGCTCACGTCCATTCGCATCTCGATGTCGCGCACGCCGCGGAAGAGCGTCGCGAACTGCTCGCGGCTCAGGCTCCCCAGATAGCGGAGCATGCGCACCAGGTAGCGCTGCTCGTGGGGAAACGCGAGTTCCCACTCCCGGATCTGCTGGTTCACGAAAGGCAGGAACGTGATGGGCAAGCGCGCTAACACGTCTCCCTGGACGGCTGCCTGGAGCCCCGTCGGCACGTTGGTCTGCGCGCTCACGCCGACACCTTGAAGATCATGTTCGTTTCCGCCCTCGCAGATGTCTCGGCGTCGCCCGGCCGGACTCGAAGATCGCGATGGCTTCTATTTCGACGAGCAGGTCCGCCCGGCACAGAATCACCTGGATTCCCGTCGAAGCCGGCAGCGGATTCAATTCCTGCTCCTTGAAGAACCGGGTCCGCATCTCATTGAAAGCCGCGTAATCGCGCTCCATGTCGCGCAGGTAGCAGGTCGTGCGCACCACGTCCTTCCACGTTGCGCCCTCGGCGCCGAGCAGCGCGGTGATGTTCTCGTAGGTCCTCCGGGTCTGGGCGCGAACGTCTCCAGCGTGGACAGTACGACCATGCTCGTCCACGCTCGCCGTCCCGGAAATGAAGACGATCGCGATGCCTTTGATGTCGATGCGCAGTCCTCGGGAGAAGGAAGAGGGGTGCGGATAGTCGGGGGCTTCATTCAGCGCCTGCGGCGCGCTGATCGCCCTCTTCGAGGCCGGCTTCCCCATCACGCTTTCAACTCTGCCAGCCTGGCGCCTCTCGAATCGGGCGCATTGCACCCCAGCACGTGAGCGAGCGTGGAACACACGTCGATGTGTTGGACGGGCCGTTCGACGAGCTGTGGCCGATCGACTGCGGCACCCAGGCACATCATCCACGTGGTCCGGCAGGACGGCTCGGGGCTGCGATGGTTCAGAAACCCGTTGGTGGAAGAGCCATCGGGATCGCGTCCGAACTCCGGCAGAACGATCATCGTGGTCTGGCCCCGGTACTGCGGGTTCGCATTCACTTCCCGCCAGAGTTCGTACACAAGCCTGTCGCCCGTCCTGATTCCGGCAAGGTGAAGAGAGTAAGACCCGAAATGGGCCGACTCGACGTCGGAGAAGATCACAACGAGAAGCTTCGGAGCGAATTTCCGCATGATTTCGCGGCTGACGAAGTAGGTCAACTCGTCGCCGGAGGTCGGGCCGTTCCCCTGGGTGAAGCTCGCCAGCGCATCCTGGACAGCCTGCCTGGCGCGCGGCTCCAGACGGTCTGCCGCGTCAAAGACCGTCCAACCCAGCCCCTCGTAGTTGCTTTCCTGGAGCATCGCCTCGAGCTCGGCCTGAACCTTGGCGCGGTCGGCCATGTTGCGGCTTCGCCCTTCCCACAGCGATTTTTCGACAGCGTTGATCATCAACTGCTTGGGAAACACGACGTTTGCCCCATAGCTGGGCCCGAAGTCTCGCACCGAGCTTGCGCCGATCTGGCTCGTGAGCGCTTTGTTGCTGGCCACCACCCACACGTCGCTCTGCGGGATGCCAAGGTCCTTTCGGAAGTACTCGAAGAGCGTGGGAGAGTTCGGGGCTACCTTCCCCCAGTCGTCCACTCTCTGCCAATTGCCAGACAGGATGCTCGATACGGCGTTGAAGTGTGCGGTGACGCCTTCGTTCCGGGTGTTCAGGTAGAAAAGCGACTGGGGTGACAGATCTCGCACCAGGTGAGGGATGTTCTCGATGCCTTCTGGCGAAAACGTCTCCTGCTTGCGCACTCCGCCGAAGATGGTGAGGACGACTTTTTGCCCCGCTCCGCCAGCCTTGTGCCCTTGGCGCGCCAACGCACGGCATGGCAGCAGCAGACTGTCGGCCACCAGCATGCCAGCAGCCTGAAGGAACAGACGCTTTGAGATGTCCATGGCCAAAGGCCCCTAACCGGCGGTTGCGTGGACGATTGTATGAACGTGTCGCGTGCGGGCGATATGATGGCGGTCATAGGCGGCGCCATGCGCCCATGATATTCCGTGCACCGCCGTGCGAACAACATCGGATTAGCGCTTGGCGGGTCACTCTCGAAGGAGGCACTGCGTGGGCGGGTGGAAACCGACCGGACGAGCGGACGGCTGGAGCGCGCGCCTGTCCCGCGTCGCCGGCACCGGCCTCGTGTTCCTGAGCGCGAGCGGCCTGGCCATCACGTTCGGCCCGTTCCATCCCGTCGTGCAATGGGCCCTGTTGGTGCACGCGGCAGTCGGAGCGATCCTCGCCGCGCCGCTGGCGTGGTACACGGCGGTGCACTGGCTCGACTATCGCCGCTTCCAGATGAGCCACATCGTGCTGCTCGGCTACGTCGCCGCGGTGGCGCTCGTCGCGTGCGTCGCCTCCGGACTCGTCGTGACATGGCAGGGCATCTTCGGCATCCGCACGTCGTGGGCGTGGCGACAGGTGCATCTCGTCTCGACTTTCGTCATGCTTGGGGCCGCCTTGCCGCACGTCGTCCTGCTGGCCGTGCGAGTCTGGCGCGCGCTACTCACGCCGCGGCGGTACACGTGGCAGGTGCTCGGGGCGTCCGCCGCGCTCACCGCCGTGACCGCTGGCCTTCCCGGCATCTACGCCGGCACGCGCTACGTCAACGAGTTCCCGTCCGACTACGTCTTCCTCCACGGCAAGGATCGCCCGTTCGCGCCAAGCCTCGCGAAGACGGCGACGGGCGGCGCCTACGACGCCCGGTCGCTCGCCGGCTCTGAGGGCTGCGGGACGGCCGGCTGCCACCGCCAGATCGTCGAGGAGTGGCGACCGAGTGCCCACAGGTACGCCGCGATGGACCCGCTCTTCCAGGGCATCCAAACCGTCATGGCGAAGCAGAACGGCGCGGAATCGACACGTTACTGCGGCGGCTGCCACGATCCCATCTCTCTCTTCTCTGGCACCAAGAACATCTTCGTGAAGGACCTCACGAATCTGCTGGGCTATCAGGAGGGCGTCTCCTGCCTGGCGTGCCACGGCATCCGGAAGACCGACGTGAAGGGCAATGCCGATTTCACCGTGGCGCAACCGCGCGAGTACCTCTGGCAGTGGAACGACACCGGTGCCCCGCGGGTGGCTCGCGATTTCCTGATCCGTACCTATCCCGACGAGCACGCCGGGCTCAGCAAGCGGCTGTTCAAATCGCCTGAGTACTGCGCGGCCTGCCACAAACAGTTCATCGACGAGCAGGTGAACAGGGTTGGGTGGGTGCAGCTGCAGAACCAGTACGACAACTGGGCCAACAGCCACTGGAACACGAAGGGCGATCCCCGCAAGACGGTCGAGTGCCGTGAGTGCCATATGCCGCTGGTGGAGTCGACCGATCCGGCGGCGGGTGACGCCAGCGACTACAACCGCCAACCCGGTGACCGCAAACACCGAAGCCATCGGTTCATCGCGTCGAACCAGCTCGTGCCCGCGCTGCTCAAGCTGCCTGGATGGCAGGAGCAGGTCCGCCTGACGGAGCAGTGGATGCAGGGTGAGCGGGAGGTGCCGGAGATCGCCTCGAAGTGGGCGCGCGGTCCCATCGTAACGATAGGGCTCGAGCTCGGGACCGCACGGCCCGGCGCGGCATCTGTTCCGCTGCGCGTCGTGATGGCCTCGAATAAGGTCGGGCACGACTATCCGACCGGCCCGCTCGATATCATCCAGAGCTGGGTGGAGATCTCTGTGACCGACGGCCAGAAGCGCACCGTGTTCTCGTCGGGCGCGCGCGACGACCGGCATTTCCTCGCAGCGGGGACGACGTTGTTCAAAGCCGAGCCGGTCGATCAGCATGGCAATCTCATCGATCGCCACAATCTCTGGGAGATGGTGGGCGTGCGCTTCCGGCGCTCGCTGTTCCCTGGCTACTCCGACACGTTCGAGTACCAAGTGCCGTGTCTGCTCCCCGGCGAGTCCGCGGCCGCGCCGCGGAAGGACGGCGCGAGCCAGCCCGACCACCGCGACTTCAGCATGCCGCTCCGGACCGGGCGCTACCGCGTCGAAGCCGCCCTCAATTACCGCAAGGTCGATCAGTTCCTGGTCAACTACCTGCTGGGCGAGCAGTCGGGAGTCACCGCGCCAGTCGTCCAGATTGCGCGCGTCGGGGCGTGGCTCGATGTGGCGCCGCCCACGCGGGAAGGCCGGCCCGTGGTCCGCCTGGTCCACGACGCCACCCGGGGAGGTAAATGAGCGCGATTCGGGGCCTGAGCCGTCGTCGGCGGCAGTTGCTGGCCACCGCGGTCACGCTCATCGCTGCCATCGCGGTCGCGGCAACGATGCTGGTTCGGCACTACCGTTCCGGCGCTGCGGCCACGTACCGACCAGGCGAAGAGAACGCCGACATCACCAACTCGCTGGCGCGAGGGTTGCCCGCCGACGCGCCCATGCCGCGCTTCGTCGACGTCACGGAGGAGGCGGGACTCAGCGGATTCCGCGTCTTCCAGGGCGCCCGCGCATCCCAGTTGCCCGAGGACATGGGCTCGGGCGCCGCGTGGGGGGACTTCGACAACGACGGCGACGACGACCTGTTCCTGGTGAGCGCGGGGGCCGCGCTGGCGGCGCCGCCCGGCGAGCGCGCCCCCAGCCAGCTGTTCGAGAATGTCGAGGATGGGCGTTTCCGGCTCGTGGCCGATTTCCCGGACACCCGCATCATCGGGATGGGCGCGGCATGGGGCGACGTGAATGGCGATGGCTGGCTCGATCTCGTCGTTACGGGCTACGGCACCATTCTGCTGTTCAGGAATACGAGCGGCCACTTTGCCGTGGATGTGCGGTTCGCGTCGCCGGCGGGCTTCTGGACGGGTGCGGCCTTTGGCGACTACGACCGGGACGGCGACCTCGACCTGTATGTCTGCGGCTACGTGCAGTACCGCGAGGAGCCGGCCAACGGGTCGCGCCGGTCGCAGCACTACGGCGCGTCGGTGCCCTACACGCTCAACCCGGCTTCGTACGAGCCCGAGCGCAATCTGCTCTTCCGAAACAACGGCAACGGCGTTTTCCGTGAAGTGGCGCACGCCCTCGGTGTCGACAACCCCGAAGGCCGTAGCATGAGCGCCGTATGGCACGACTTCGACGGCGACGGCTGGCTCGATTTGTACGTGGCCAACGACATCTCGGACAACGTCATGTACCGCAACGTTCGGGGACGGTTCGAGGACATCAGCCACGCGGCGTGGGTGGCTGACTACAGGGGTGCGATGGGGTTGGCCGTCGGCGACTGGAATCAGGACGGCGACGACGACCTGTTTGTGACCCATTGGGTGGCGCAGGAGAACGCGCTCTTCGATTCGCTGCTCGTCGACGCCGGCCGTCAACCGGCGGCGGGCCCCGCGGTCGGCGGTCAGGGTTCGGCATCACCGCTCCGGTTCGTCGACGCGGCCGACGCGGTGGGCCTCGGGCAGATCGCGCTCCCGATGGTCGGCTGGGGCGCCGAATTCGCCGACTTCGACGCTGACGGCTGGCTGGATCTCGTCGTCGCCAACGGCAGCACGTTCGAGACCGACACCGAGCCACGGCAGCTCAAGCCGCAGCTGCCGTTCCTCTTCTGGAACCGCCGTGGCGAACACTTCTACGACCTGGCGCCGCTCACGCCGGCGCTCGCGCGGCCTTCGGTGGCGCGCGGCCTGGCCGTCGCGGACTACGACCACGATGGCGATCTCGACATCCTCATGGTCCGGCGCGACGCCGGCGTGCAGTTGCTCAGCAACGGCATGCAGCGGGGGCATTGGCTGAAGCTGCAGCTGCGCAGCCGCGTGCCGGGCCGGCCGGAGGCATATGGCCGCGGGCTGGGTGCACAGGCCATCGCGTACCTGGGCCCAACCGAGGTCCGTCGCGCCGTGAGCCCCGCGTCGTACCTGTCACAGAGCAGCCCGGTGCTGCACTTCGGCCTCGGCGACAAGACCGGCATCGATCGGCTGGATATCAGGTGGGCGAGCGGCGCGACCGCCACATTCGGTGCGCTCGCGGCTGACCGCACCTGGGAGATCACTGAAGGCCAGGATGCCCCGCGGGAGGTGCCGCGCACGGCGACGTCGACCGCCTCACGGCGGATGCCGTCGATTCCCGCCGACGACAGGAGCCGAACCGTCGCTTTCTGGGCGAAGCAGCGCGAGGCCATGCAGGCATTGAAGGTGGACCGTGACGTCGCGCGAGCGGCGGTGCTGCTTCGCGAGGCGATCGCCCTCGATCCTGCGCACGAGGATACTCGCTACTACCTCGCCAGCTCCCTGGCGACGCTGGGCGACGTGCCAGGTGCGCTCGCCGAACTGGAGACCCTGACCCGGTTGAACCCGAGCAGCCATCGCGCGCTCGCGCGCTGGGGTGCGTTGCGTGCGCAGACGGCCCGCGGGACGGCGGATCTCTTCGCCGCCGAGACATCCCTGCAGCGGGCTCACGATCTGAACCCCGAAGAAACGGGTGCGCTGCTGGCTCTTGGCGAGATCTCACTGCTGCTGGGCGACCGCACGCGTGCCGAGCAACGGCTCGGCGCCGTGTGCGCGGCCAACCCCCGCGCGGCGGGGGGGTTGTTCCTGCTCGGGTACCTGCACTGGACGCGCGGCGACGAGCAGCATGCGACGGAACTGCTGGCTCGGACGCGCGCGGCGCTCGGGAACGACTGGAAGCCGCGCGGCTCGACCTCCGAGGGCGACGTCGCGCGGAAGACCCACGAGGACACGACGCCGCTGGCGCCGTTCCTCGATGGCTGGAACGACAGCCGACGCCCGGCGGACGCCTACCGGGATCTGGATCGGCACCTGCGTCGCGTGTCAGATGGAGAGTCGCGACGTCCTAGATGATGGGACGCCCACGCAGTCGCGCCGCCGGCGCGCGTGCTCAAGCCCTGGGGCCGCCACCATTTGGCGCGCGGTTCGGGCTTTAGTGGGAACCCCTGCTATTATCTCGGCGTGAATAAAGCCTCTTCGACGCGCAAGACACGTCCCGAGCCGCCGGCCTCCCGCTATCGGGTGCAGGTGCTCGATCGAACCATCGCGGTCTTGCAGGCGGTCGCCGATTCCGAAACGGATCTGCCGGCCGCCGACATCGCGCGGCAGCTTCGCCTGCACAAGAGCACGGTGCACCGGCTGCTGGTCGTCCTCGAGTCGTACCGGCTCATCAAGAAAGGCCCGGAGGGCGCCTACGGCCTGGGCACGCGGCTGATTGAGCTGGGCGAGTGCGCGATCGCCCGCCTCAAGCTCAGCGAATACGCCGAGCCGCATCTGCGCACGCTCGCCGACCGGACCGGGGAGGGCGCGCACGTCACGATCCTGAACGGCACCGAGCTGCTGTCGATCGCGCACGTCGAGGGGCGATGGGCCCTGCATTCGCTCACGAGAACCGGCCAGCGCACGGAGATTCATTCCACCGCCGCGGGAAAAGCCGTGCTCGCGTTCCTGTCAGCAGAGGCGTGCGACGACCTGCTTGCGCGGCTGACGCTGAAGCGCAAGACGCGTCGCACGATCGTGAAGCCGTCGGCGATGAAGCTGGAGCTGATGCGCGTGCGCAACCTCGGGTACGCGGTCGACGACGAGGAATTCGAGGAGGGGCTGCGGTGCGTCAGCGCCCCGATTTTCGATCACCGCGGCCACGTGGTCGCGTCGCTCAGCATGGCCGCGCCGGTCTTTCGTCTGCGCAAGGAGCAGGTGCCGCAGGTGGCCAGGCTCGTCGTCGCCGCCGCGCAGGGGCTGTCGGACGACCTGGGGCGCCGGAACCCCAACCAAGGGAAGCGCGGCGCCGTGGCCAGGGTGGCGCCGGCGCGCGCGAAAGGGCGCCGTCTCACATCGTGATATCTGGTATCGCGATCGTGAAACCCTGAGGCATAATAGCGGCTCACATCTGCATGTGTAGGGCTCGTTCGTAGGGCTCGTTCGTAGGGCTCAACTTAAGTTGAGCACTACCGCATGAGCACTACCCGGAGGCGCCATGTCGCGATTACTCGTGTACCCGTCCGGCGAAGAGAAAACCGTGCTGCGCGTGCCGAACTACCGGTTCGACTGGCAGGTCGGGTACGAGCTGGCGGAGCCGCTCGATCTTCCCAAGGGGACCAGGTTCAAGACCGGCGCGCACCTTCGGGACCCCGAGCCGAGTCGAGGGGCCTGCTGAATGAAGAAGCAGAAGCTGTTCGTCGCCAGTTGCCTGTCCATCGCGACGGCGTCGATGGTGTTTGCCATCCGCGGCGACGTCGCCGGGGCGCTGAGCCAGTCGTTCCACATCACCAACGAGCAGATGGGGCTCGTGTTCAGCCCGGCGTTCTGGGCGTTCACGATCGCCATCTTCATCAGCGGCAACCTGGTCGACATCGTCGGCATGCGCCGGCTGCACATCATGTCGGCGCTCGGCTTCATCGTCGGTGTGGCGCTCATCGTGCTCGCTCCGCGGCCGATCGAGCCGGTGGTGTCGCTGTTCGATCACACGGGCACGACGCTGCTGTACGCGGGCTTCTTCATGCTGGGTATCTCGCATGGGCTCGTCGAGGGGGTCATCAACCCGCTGATGGCCTCGCTCTACCCGGACGAAAAAACCAGGCGCATCACCTCTGTTCACGCCTGGTGGCCGGCAGGGCTCGTCATCGGCGGCCTGCTCGCCATCCTGATGAGCAACTTCGGGATCGGCTGGCAGTTGAAGCTCGGCCTCATCCTCGTGCCCGCGATCATCTATCTCGTCATGGCGCTGTCGGTCAGCTATCCCGTGACCGAGCGCGTGACGTCGAACGTGTCCACCGGCACCATGTGGAAGGAAGCGACGCGCCCGCTCTTTCTTCTGCTGCTCGTGTGCATGTGCATGACGGCGGCGGTCGAGATGGGGCCGGACCAGTGGTTCCCCCGCGTGATGGGCGAGCTCGTGCCGCAGTTGAGCCCTGAACGGGGCAGCGGCGTGTTCTTTCTCGTGTATACGGGCGGGCTGATGTTCGTGCTCCGCATGTGGGGCAGCAACGTCACGCACAAGTCTCCGGTCGGGACGATGATTGTCAGCTCGCTGCTGAGTGCCGTCGGCCTGTACTGGCTGGGCGCGCTCGATGGCACGTCGAGCGCGGCCGTCGCGCTCATCGCCGCGACGCTCTTCGGCATCGGCAAGACGTTCCTGTGGCCGACGATGATCGGCATCACCGCTGAACAGTTTCCGCGCGGCGGCGCGCTGCTGCTGTCGATCATGGGGGGCACCGGCCTGCTCTCGGTGGCCATCGTGCTGCCGATCATGGGCGCGCGGATGGATCAGTACGGCCCGGGCGCCGCGCTGCAGATGGTGGCCGCGCTCGGCGCCATCCTGACTGTCATCTTCATCGGGCTCTGGCTGTACTTCCGTTCGCGGGGCGGATATCGCGCGGTCGCCATTACTGAAGGCATTAAGAAGGTCGCGTAGGGGATCGCCGGCTGCTCATGAACACGCGGTTCTGGGTTCTTGGTTCGGCGGTTCTGGGGTCCTGGTTCTGGGTTCATGGTGCGAGTGTGTTCGCACAACTCGGTCCGGCGCGGGCCCGCACGCAAACGGCCGCGTACGAGTTGACCGATGGCCGCACGATCGAGGGCATCCCTCTCAATCACGAGCGCGCCGACGATGTGCAGCTGCGCACGGCGGCGGGCCCGGTTCTCCTGCTCAGGAAATCGGGCGATCGGTATCGCGTGGTCACCTCCACGGTCGACTGGCCGAGCTACGACGGCTCGACAACCGGTAATCGCTATACCGCGCTGACCCGGATCGACAAATCGAATGTCGGACGGCTGGCGCCCAGGTGGATCTACGCGATACCGACATCAGTGCGTCTGCAAACGACGCCGGTGGTCGTGGGCGGCTTGATGTATGTCACCAGCGCCAACGAATGCTATGCGCTCGACGCCGGCAACGGCCGCGAGGTCTGGCGCTTTCAGCGGCCGCGCACGAAAGGCCTCGTCGGCAACGCGGCCGGCGGTATCAATCGCGGCGTTGCGATCGCGGGCGAGCGTCTGTTCATGGTCACCGACCACGCGCATCTGATCGCGCTGAATCGGTTTACGGGCGAGCTGCTGTGGGACATGGTGATGGCCGACTGGCAGCAGAACTACAACGCCACGTCGGCGCCCTTGATTGTCGGAGATTTGGTGATCGCCGGCACCGCCGGCGGCGAGCAGGGCGTGCGCGGGTTTCTCGCGGCCTACGATCAGGCGACCGGACGCGAAGCGTGGCGATTCTGGACGGTGCCGAAGCCAGGTGAACCTGGATCGGAAACATGGAAGGGCACAGGCATCGAACATCCGGGCGGCGTCACCTGGATGACCGGCGTGTACGATCCAGCGCTCGACCTCGTCTACTGGACGACCGGCAATCCCAGTCCGGATTACAACGGCGACGAGCGATTGGGCGACAATCTGTACGCGAGCTCGGTCGTCGCGCTCGATGCGCGCAGCGGCCGCTTGAAGTGGCACTTCCAGTTCACGCCACACAACGTGTGGGATTGGGACGCACAGCAGCCCACCGTGCTCGTCGATACGACATGGGAAGGGCGCCCGCGAAAGCTTCTTGTTCAGGCGAGCCGCAACGGGTTCTTCTACGTGCTCGACCGCACCGACGGGAAATTTCTGCTCGCGAAGCCGTTCGTCAACAACCTGACCTGGGCGCGCGAAATCGGATCGGGCGGCCGGCCGGTGCTGGTGCCGGGGCAGGAGCCCAGTCCCGAAGGCACGCGCGTCTGTCCGTCGGCGCACGGCGCGGCGAACTGGTACTCGACGTCATACAGCCCGCAGACCGGGCTGTATTACGTGCAGACCCTCGAGAACTGCAATGTGTTCGTCAAGTTCGTCAGCGAATGGGCCGCGGGAAACGCGTACTGGGGCGGCTCCACGCGGCAGGCCGAAGATGCACCGAATCAGAAAATTCTTCGCGCCATCGACGTGAAGACCGGGAAGATCGCGTGGGAACTGCCGCAGACGGGCCCCGGGGCCGCGCGCGGCGGAACGCTGGCCACGGCGAGCGGCCTGCTGTTCTTCTGCGACGACCAGGATCGATTTGCCGCCGTCGACGCGGCAACCGGAAAACCGCTCTGGCAATTCGGGATGAACAGCGTGTGGCGGGCGTCACCGATGACGTACGAGTTCGACGGAAGGCAGCACATCGCCATCGCATCGGGGTCGAACATCATCGCGTTTGGTTTGTGAGAGCCGCCGCCACCGCCCTCGCCTCGTCGCTTTCCTTCCGCAGCGCCGCATCCCGGCTGACGATCCGCAGGGACAGCACGAGCACGCTGCCGATCAGTCCGCACGCAACCAGGTACAGAATGCCCGCCGTATAGCTGCCTGTCAGGTCGGCGAGATAGCCGATCATGTACGGTCCGGCGAAGCCGCCGAGATTTCCGGTTGCGTTGATCAACGCAATGCTCGCGGCGGCCGCGGGTCCGCTCAGGAAGATCGTCGGCAGAGCCCAGAACGGCGATGGGAACGAATACAACGCCATCGTCGCCGCAGAAAACGCCGCAATGGCCAGTACCAGGTGGTTGCCCGCGGCGATGCTCAGCGACAGCGCGAGCCCGACTACGAACAGAGGAATGGCCGCATGCCACCGGCGCTCTCTGGTCTTATCTGAATGCCATGCGGTGATGAACATCATCGGAATCGCTGCCAGCCACGGTATTCCCGAGATCAGAATGACCTGCGTCGTGCTGAGGCCGGAGATGCGACGGACGATGGTGGGCAGCCATGAGCTCAGACCGACGCTGTTTGTGATGTAGCAGAAGCAGGCGAGCGCAAGGATGATCACCTGCGGATGCCGCAGTGCCTCCAGCGTGCTCAGTTTCCTGACGTGCTTCTTGTTCTCCCTCTCGCGTTCCAACTCGTCCGCAATCCAACGCCGCTCGTCGTCGGCGAGCCAGCGCGCGTCCTCGGGCCGGTCGGTGAGATAGAAAAACGCGACGACGCCGAGGAGCAGTGTCGGCAGCCCTTCGAGGATGAGCAGCCATCGCCAGCCGTTCCACCCAAGCCAATCGATGCGCATGAGCGCGGCGGCCACCGCGGCGCCGACCATGTTCGATGTCGGGATCGCCATCATGAACATGGCGACGGCCTTCGCGCGATCCTGATACCGGAACCAGTGCGTGAGGTACACGATGATGCCTGGGAAAAAGCCGGCCTGCGCGATGCCAAGGAAAAAGCGCACCCAGTAGAACTCGCCGGCAGTGTCGATGAGCCCCGTGAGCGCGGCAAGCGCGCCCCAGAGAACCAGGCTGAGCGTGATGAAGTTGCGCGCGCTCCACAATTCGGTGAGCAGCGTCGACGGAATCTGAAGGAGAAAGTATCCGATGAAGAAGATGCCGGCGCCGAATCCGAAGACCGTGTTCGAGAATCCAAGATCGGCCCGCATCTGCAGCGCCGCGTAGCCGACGTTGACGCGGTTCATGTAGTTGAACACGTACAGCACGAAGAGAAACGGCATCAGGCGGCGCGTGATGCGGCGGCGCGTCCGCTCGGCGATGTCGTCCTTCGACTCCATGAGCCCTCTCTTTCCGGTCAGATTCGAGCCAGGTGTCCGGTCGGAATGGGTCGAGTGATGTCGACGCCGGGGAGCGTGCGCGCAAGAATCGCGTCGAGCTGCTGCGATTGTGCGGCGGAAATCGTGGCGCCGGGATGCCTGACGCGCGGCGAGGCGAAAAGGCCGCGTCGGCGGAACAGCTCTTTGCGGATCGCGACACCGGGCTGCTGCTCGAACACGATCAGGGCGGCGAATCGCGAGTAAATCTGATGCACCCGCGGCCAGTCCTGCGCGCGTGCGGCCGCCACGAGCGCCTGCATGACTTCCGGAAACGCGAAGCCCGTGTTGAACCCGTCGGATCCGGCTTCCAGATCGAACGGCGCGTAGAGCCCGCCGAGGCCGGACAGAATCGGCATGCGCCGCTCGGTGAACGCTTCACGCAGTTGACGAATCTTGGGCGCTGTCGGTACCGCTTCTTCCTTGACGCAGCCGATCGACGGAACCGATCGGAGAATCCGCGCGACGAGCGCCGCCGGCATGTGGACATCGGCCGATGCCGGGTGGTCCTGCAGTACGATCGGAATGGAAACAGCCTGCGCGATCTGCTGATAGAGCTCGACGATGCGATCGTCGCTGGGCACCGGCTCCTTGGCGGGTGCGATCATGACGGCGTCTGCCCCGAGATCGTGCGCCATGCGTGCCAGCGACGCCGCGGTGCGGGTGCCCGACGCGCTCGCACCGACGATGATCGGCATGCGGCCGCGTACCACGGCGGCAGCTGCTTCGATGAGGGTACGGCGCTCTTCGTCGTTGAGCCGATTCGCTTCGCCGAGGACTCCGAGAATCGTGACGCCGTCGACGCGGAGCTCGATCATGAACTCCAGCAGCCGCTGCCAGGAGCTCAGATCCAGGCTGTCTTCGTCGGCAAATGGCGTGGCGAGAATCGGGATGACGCCGGCAAACATGTTGGATGGCGCCTGTATTATATCGCCTCGTTTTAGTGGTTGGCGCACAGGGCGACCTGGGGCTACACTCCCGAAACCCGCTCGTACATCGATGCTCCGGTATCTACACTCAGAGGAGGCCGACCGTGAACCGTCGAAACTTTCTCCGCGCGTCCGCATCGCCGATCCTGGCCCCCATGCTGGCTCCCGTGTTTGCGCCGTTGCGCGCCTACGCGCAGGAGTCGTCGAAATCGAATTCGCTGACGATTACCAAGATCGAGCCGTATCTGATGCGGACTCAACCGGCTCCGGCTCGCGGGCGCGGCGCGGGTCCGGGTGGCGGAGGAGGGGGAGGATATCCCTGCGTCCGCATCGAGACAGCCGAAGGCATTCATGGATGGGGCGAGGCTACGACGCCTCCGACCAGTCCTGCTGTACTGACGCAGATTCGCGAGTCGGGCAAGCTGCTTATGGGCAAGAGCGCCTGGGACATCGAAGGCCATTGGGTTCAGATGTACACGACTGAATTCAATACCCTCGGCGGCACACTCTTCGCCGCGATGAGCGCGATCGACATTGCGCTGTGGGACATCGTCGGCAAGAAGCTTGGCGTGCCGGTCTACAAGCTGCTCGGCGGCCGCGCGATTCCGGCGCGTACGAGCCTGCGTATTTACGCGAGCGAGCCCTGGCGCGGCATCCCTCGAACGCGCGAGGCATACACGGCGAGAACGAAGGAGATCATCGCAAAGGGCGCCACGGGCGGGAAAACAGATTTCTTTGGCGGCACGCCGCTCGATCGCGAGCTGACCTCGCAGAACCTTCACGACGCGCGCGAGATGATAGCCGGCGTACGCGATGCGAGTCCGACGTTCGACATCTGTGTCGAGGCGCACGCCAAATTCAACATGCACTCGGCGGGACGCATCGTGAACATGGTCGAACCGTTCGACGTCTACTTTCTCGAGGAGCCCGTTCCGCCGGAAGATATCGAGGCGATGGCGCTGATCCAGCATCAAACGAACGTGCCCATCGCAACCGGCGAGAGCCTGCAGTCGCATTACAACTTCCGCGAAGTGCTCGAAAAACGGGCGGCGCGTGTCCTGCAGCCCGATCTGGCGAGGACAGGCGGCATCACGTCGGGCAAGAAGATCGCCGCGATGGCGGAGACGCACTATGTGAATGTGGCGCCTCACAACCCGAACGGCCCCATTTGCACGGCGGCGACGTTGCACCTGTGCACGTCGATTGCCAACTACCTGATCATCGAACAAGGCAACACCAACACCGCGCTTTACAAGGACATCTTCACGGGCGGCTGGAAGGAAAGCCTCGCGGAGATGTGGGTGCCCGAAGGGCCCGGCCTCGGCGTCGATTTCTCGCCTGCGTTCGTCAAGGAATACGGGACGCCGGCGTAAGTGGTTGGATGCTGATCTTTCCGCGCTGTCGACAGGAGATGCACGAGCCCTCGCGCATCTCCTGAACGATATCCTGCACGCCGTTCACTTCGACGTGGTGAATCGCGAGTTCAGGCTGCCGCGGTATGGGGGCGATTACGACGTTCGCCCCTTCCCGCTGCCGGAGTCGCCTGTCGACGTCGCGGCCATGAAGGTCCGTCTTCGTCAAGGCGAGAAGACATCGCCAACGGCCGATGAGCACAGCCTCGCGCGGCGAATCAGATATGCCTTCACGTTTTTCATGTTTGGAGAGCCGCTCCCACGAGAACCGCTGGAGCACCTGTTCGGCAAAGGACAGAGCCGAGGCATTGATGAGGGCCTGAAGCTGGGACTCTTCGTTCGCGCGGAAGGGCAGGCCATCCGGCTGAACGGGTTGTCGCTGTTCTCCAGGAGATTGCCGAACGGCGAGCCGATTCATCTATTTGCCGACACGCCACCGCATTTCGAACGCAGAACAGGAAAGCCACGCGTCTACATCGGCGCGGATTCGTACGAGCTCGTGGACCGGGTCTCGCGAATGCGAGACATCACAGGGTGCTGTGTCGAAATGGGGTCCGGCTCCGGCATACAGCTCGTGGCGGCTCTGAAGCAGCATCCCGGCATCGTGAAGGCAATCGGAAAGGAGCGCGATCGGCGCGCGGCCAATGTGTCCGTGTTCAACGCTACCATCAACGGCGTTGCCGACAGGATGACGATTGTCGAGAGCGATCTCCGTTTGCACGCCGAGCTGGACGGGTGTTCGGTATCGTTGGCGTTGAGCAACCCACCATTTCTGGCCGTGCCCGGCTGGCTCGACCTCGATGCGGGCGATCGAGCGACTGTGGGAGCGCTGGCGAACGTCCGCGAGACCGATCGCGGGCCGCAGCTGGATGTGCAGACGCTCTTTCCAGAAGCGGGGTGGGGCGGCGATGACGGGCTGGAGGTGACGAAGTCGTTCATCGAGGCGTTGACGCCGGAATTGACGTCTGGCACGCCATTCGTCATTTATTCGCAATTCGCGGGAGATCGTACTGGCCCGACGCTCCTTCGCGCCTATGCGCACCAAGCCGGGTTCCAGTTCAGTTTCGAGCCGCTGCCGTCGCGGCCTGGGCGGACCCAGCCGCTGCTTTCCCGTGAGGAGGCGGCCGATACGGCCGCCCGCTTGATCGTGTCGGCGCTGCTGGCCAGGCGCGAGCGGCCCCGCATCCAGATGAGGCTGAGGCAGGGCTCGCCCGAGCAGAGACTGCTGGCTCACCTTTCTGAACGGATCCATGAGTCCTACCGGACCCAGGGCATCAGCCATTTCCACGATGGGTTTTCGGTGCTGACCAGGAATCCAAAAACGTGAAGTTGTGGTCGGTTTCACATCGAGATACCGATGCGCGCATCATGGTAAGCTCCACCCCTCAGCCACCATATTCAGGAGGATCCATGACGAAGATTCTCACGCGCCTTGCTCTTCTGGCCGTGCTCTGTGTGGTCGCCGGCAACACCGTTCTCGCGCAGCTTCAGTCGGGGCGCATCGTGGGAACCATTTACGACACGCAGCGGGCGGGCATCCCGGGCGCGACCGTCAGCGTCACGAACATCAGGACGAACCTGTCGCGCAGCGCCGTGACCGATTCGCAGGGCAACTACGTCATCACGCCGCTCGATCCCGGCATCTACAACGTGAGCGCCGTGATGTCCGGTTTCCAGACGACCGTGAGGAACAACCTCGAGCTGACCGTCGGCCAGGCGGCCCGCGTCGAGCTGGTGCTGAGCCTCGGCGGGCTGTCGACGGAAGTGCAGGTCACAGCCGAGACGCCGCTGCTGAACACCGAATCGGCGACGTTGAGCGAGGTCATCACGAACGAGCAGATCGTCGATCTCCCGCTGAACGGCAGAGGTTTTCACGAGCTGGCACGCCTCACATCGGGTGTCGCGCTGCTGCCGCCGACCGGCAACACGCAGCCGGTGCGCCCCGAGGTCGTCAATGGCAACGTCATCGGCGGCGTCGCCGGATCGCAGACGCGCTTTCTCCTGGACGGCGTGGACATCACCGAAGAGCACCAGGGGGGCACCTGGATTCAGACGTCGGTGGACGCGCTGCAGGAGTTCAGCGTGTCGCAGAACGCGTACTCGGCCGAATTCCACGGCGCCGGCGCCACGTTCAACGTGACGACGAAATCGGGCGGCAACGCGTTTCATGGCAGCGTGTTCGAGTTCATGCGCAACGACGCGCTCGACTCGAAGAACTTTTTCGCTGTCAACAAAGAGAAGCTCGAGCGCAATCAGTTCGGCGGCACGCTCGGCGGCCCGGTGATGATTCCGGGCTTGTACGACGGACGAAACAAGACCTTCTTCTTCGCGAGCTACGAAGGTCACCGGAGGCAGCAGGGCATCGTCGATGTCACCAACGTGCCGTCGGCGGCACAGCGCCAGGGGGATTTCAGCGGCCTCGCGCCCATTTTCGATCCCCTGACCACCGCGACCGTCGGAGGCGTCGCGACGCGCACGCAGTTTGCGAACAACCAGATTCCGGCGAATCGCCTCTCGCCGCAGGCGCAGTTCTTCCTTCGGTACATCCCGCTGCCGAACGCGCCTGGCAATACGTACGTGTCGAACCCCATCACGCAGTTCAACGCCGACCAGATGACGCTGCGGCTCGACCAGGAGATCACCTCGCAGCACCGGTTCTTCGCGCGATACAGCAAGCATGCGAACGAAGAAACCAGACAGGATGCATGGGACACGCTGGGGTCGACTCGTCTCGAGGGGCCGGCGTTCAACGTGGCGCTGTCGCTGACGTCGAATTTCGGATCTTCGTTGGTCCATGAGCTTCGCTTCAGCCGCATGTACGGCGAGTACCGCTCGACGGCGTATTTCCAGGGCGAGGGCGTCAACCTCGTGCAGCAACAGGCCGGGGTGAAAGGGCTCGAAGGCATTCAGGATCCGAACATCGGCAGTCTTCCCGCGTTCACGATCTCCGGCTACCAGGGATTTTCCGGTAACGCCGGCGACGGCCGCCCGAAATGGCAGGACCGCGGCGAGTACGAGCTCATCGACAGCCTCACCTGGATCAAGGGCCGGCACATCCTGAAGTTCGGCGGCAGAATGTATCACCGCAACATTCTGTTTACCGACGCGAGAAGCCACAACGGCGTGTTCAACTTCAACGGTTCGATGACGCAGCGTCCGGTCACTTCTGCGGGCACGGGCGTGTCGTTCGCCGATTTCCTGCTCGGTCATCCCAACAGCGTGACGCGCTCGAACCCCGCGACGTGGTGGGGCGGATCCGGCACGTACTGGCACGGTTTCTTCCAGGATGACTATCGGTTGACGAACAATCTGACCGTCAATCTTGGCTTGCGGTACGAGTACACGCCGTGGCTGACCTCGTACCGTAATCAGGCGGCTGTTTTCGATCCGACGCGCGCCAAGCCCATTATCGTCTCGAGCGACTCCGACCAGATCGATCTCGGCGCGCAGGCGCTGGCCGATGTCGGGTATCGCCTGTTCGGCGATCTCATCCAGACCAGCAGCCAGGCGGGCGTTCCGCTGCAACTGACGAAGAACGATACGAACCAGTGGGCGCCGCGCATCGGGTTTGCGTACCGCCTTGGCGATCGTACCGTCGTGCGCGGCGGCTATGGCATGTTCTACGAAGCCGAAGGCACGAGCGGGCGGCTGAACTTCCACTTCCTGCCGTTCAGCATGAGCGAGACCGTGAACGCCACGACCAACGTGGTGCCGACGCGCACGATGGCGGACTTTTTCCTGGGTGTGCCGTTCGGCGCGGGGGTCGGCAGCGTCGGCTGGAACCCGCTGACGCTCGATGCCGACTTCGGATACGACCAGCGCTGGAACTTCGGCGTGCAGCGCGAAATTGCGAACCGGATGAGCCTCGAAATCAACTATGTCGGCACGAAGGGGACGAATCAGCAGGAGGCCGAGCCGATCAATATTCCCGCAGCGGGTCCCGGAAATATTCAGGCGCGCCGGCCGTATCCGCGGTTCGGCAACATGAACATTCACAGCCAGGCGAGATCGAGTGAGTATCACGCCCTGCAGACGAAACTGCAGAAGCGGACCTCTGGCGGCTTGTGGTACCTGGTGTCGCACACGTGGGGCAAGAGCGAGACGACAGTGCCTGCGCCAGGGATCGGCGGCAACTTTACGTACGACACGGGGCCGGCCGGCTTCGACATTCGGCACCTTCTGACGATGAGCTTCGGCGCCCAACTGCCGTTCGGCCGGGGCAAGCGATTCCTCGGCGAAGCCGGAACGCTCGCCAACGGTCTGCTCGGTGGCTGGCAGGCGCAGAGCATCGTGAACTATCGCAGCGGCCTTCCGTTTACGCCGAGCGTCTCGCGCGACGTGGCGAACACGGGCGCGGGCGGGCAGCGCCCCAATCGCATCGGCGACGGCGAGCTGGACGATCCCACCATCGCCGCGTGGTTCGACAAGACGGCTTTCGTCGTGCCGCCCGATTTCACGTTCGGAAATTCGGGGCGGGGCATTCTTCGCGGCGACCACCAGTGGAACGTGGATTTCTCACTGTTCAAGCGATTCAGCGTCCCCGGATCGACGAACCTGGAGTTCAGGGCCGAGGCCTTCAACCTCCTCAATTCTGTCTACTACAGCAACCCGAATACGAATATCGATACGGCGACGGGCGGCCGGGTGACGAGCACCTCGCTTGCCGCGAGACAGCTGCAGTTCGGGATCAAATACCTGTTCTAGAAAGGGGCAAGGGACAAGGGGCAATCATTGCCCCTTGCCCCTTACCCCTTACTTAACAGGAGCCTTCTGTTGTTTTATCTGACGACGAGAGGTTTCAGCGTCGTTGGTGACCCATTGTTTTCGAACCAGTCAATCCCCTCACTGACCAGATCGAACTTCAGCATGTAGTTGCCGGGCGTTGTGGGCGCGACGATCTCGATGGGGACGTCGATGCTGGCGCCCGGTTTCAGCGTTTCCGGCAGCCATGCGCGCGCGTAATCGCGCTCGAGGAGGGTGCCGTGCTCGTCGCACAACTGCGCGCCGAGCCTGACCAGCCGGCGGCCGTACGAGGCCTTCGCGGGGAAGGGGCGCGCGGACACGTTCTCGACGCGCGTTCTGATCTTCAGCTTCCTGGCCGCGCGCGTCGTGAACGGGCGCGCGGGGAAGAACCGCTTCCGCACTTCGATCTTCGCCTTCGGCGTGGCGCCGGGAATGGCGTTGCCGAGGCCGGTCATGTCCCAGATTTCATGCTTGATGGCCTCGTAACCCGGTGTGCCCGGTACGAAGCGGCGCGAGAACGCGTTCTCGGGATGATCCGTCAGCTCCCACGACAGCCGATCGACGCCGATTTCCGTGGCCAGCCGCCGCGCCAGGTTCATCTCCTCGTCGCTGTCGTTCCACTTGAAGAGGATGTAACGCCAGTTGAGGTGCGGCACATCGCGACGCGAGCGCCGCTTCTCTTCGGCCATGACGCGCAGGTTGCGAAGCGCGAGATCGAACTTGCCTCGCTGCCGGTACTGCACGTAGGTATCCTGCGATGCGCCGTCGATCGAGAAGGTCACCTCGTCGATGCCCGAGTGCACGAGCCGCTTCGCCGACTCCTCGGTGAACATCAGCCCGTTGGTGCTGGTGTAGAGATAGATGTGCGGAAAGCGCGTCTTGATGTATTCGCACATCTCGACGGCGCGCTTGTGCAGGAACGCCTCGCCGTAATTGAAGAAGTCGATGCGCACGAGCCCGGGCCCCGCCTCGTCGACGACGTTCTTGAAGAGATCGAAGTCGAGCATGCCGGCGTTGCGCGTTTTCGTGATGCCGGTTTCCGGCGCGCAGCAGGCTTCGGTGCACGAGATGTTGCAGGCCGCGGTGCACTCGATATACAGCCGGTTCGGCAGGCGTCCGACGTCGAGCGACCGCTCCGTCGGCGTCTGCCCCTTGAGCGGCAGCTTGAGCGGGCAGTTGCCGCAGAACGACGAGCCGCCGGCGTTCAGCTCGGTACGCAGCGACGTCATGCGCGGGTTGTTCCAGATCTCCGAGATACTGGCGGTCCTGGCATCGCCAAGGACGCGTTTCCCGTAAGGATCCGAACACCCGCAGACAATGCGGCCGTCGCAGAGCATGATGAGCGTGCTCCACGGCCAACTGCACTGGAACTTCGTCGCGAGGTAATTTAGAGACACGGCACGTTCATTTCTTATTCGTCAATTTTCGCATGAGCGCCTCGGCCCGGTCGTTCTCGTATTTCACCGAGTTCAGGAACAGGCTCTCGGCCAGGTAGGCGCGGCGCTCTTCGTCGGTCATCTGGTCGATGAGCTGCCGGATCTCCTGGATCATATCTTCGAACGAGCGCTCGAAGTTGCGCTTGACGGTAATCTCGCGGTACAGCGTCTCGAGGATCGCGAGCAGGTCGCCGTCGAGGTTGATCGTCGCGCCGGTGCTCGTTTTTATGCTGCGCATCGTCAGTACCGGCCTTTCAGAAGCTGTTGACGGCCGCGGCGGCGTCGGGGTGAATCTCCATGAACTGATTCGTGCCCGTGAGCGTCAGCATCGTCTCGACGCGGCTGCGCAGCCCCGCGAGCTTCACCGTGGCGCCCGCGGCCGTGGCCTGCCGGTACAAATCCATCAGGCAGCCGATGGCCGCGCTGTCGAGGTACTCGACGCCGCCGAAGTCGATGACGATCTTCCGCGCGCCTCTGGCAATCTCACCGGTCACCAGCGTCGAAAACTCCGAGAGCGACGGGTGCATGAGCCGCGCGGGCCCCGCGTGCACGATGACGACGTCGCCGGATTGTTCACACGTCACGTTCATAACTGCCCCTTTTCCTTGGCCCGCAGAGCCTCGATCTGCTTCGCGAGCTCGGCACGCCCCCGGTTGATGCGCGACTTGACCGTGCCTTCCGCGACGCCGAGCTGCTCGGCAATCTCCTGGTACGACAGCTCGTGGATGTCTCGCAGCAGCACCGCGGTGCGCAGCGGCGGCGACAGCGCGCGCAGCGCCTCGCGCAACAGCGCCACGCGATCCTGCTGATCGACGCGCGCGTAGGCGTTCATCCCTGGCGCCTCGGCCTGCACCGTCGACGCGTCGACCTCGCGCGCGAACACCTCGCGGTCGCGGCGATTGCTGCGGTAGCGGTCGATGCAGTAGTTCCGGCTCACGCTGACGAGCCAGGTCTGGAAATTCGCGCGCCTGTCAAAGGTGCCGAGCGATTTGAACACCTTGAGGAAGATCTCCTGCGTCAGATCTTCCGCTTCTTCGTAGGTGCCGACGAACCGGTACGCGACGTTGAAGACCTTGCGCCAGTACGTCTGGACGATGGTGTCCCACGCGGCCTGGTCGCCGTCGGCCGCGCGCTGAATGGTCTCGTCGATGGACACCGGCCTCTGAATGATAGCTGATGTAAGATTGCGCGCGTGATCGGGTTCTTTCGTGACGGAAATATGCTCGTGTGCGACGGCGTGCCGCTGGCGGAGATCGCGCGCGAGCACGGCACACCGCTCTACGTCTACAGCGCCGAATCCATTCGGCAGTCGTACCGCGAGCTTGACGAGGCGTTCGCGTCGCATCCGCACCGCATCCACTACGCCATGAAGGCGAACTCGTCGCTGGCGGTGGTGCGGCTGCTCCGCCAGGCGGGCAGCGCGGTCGACGCCAACTCGATCGGCGAGGTGGATCTGGCGATGCGCGCCGGATTTGCGCCATCGGACATCGTGTTCAGCGGCGTCGGCAAGACGCCTGACGAAATCGATCGCGCCGTGCAGCTCGGCCTGAAGGCCATCAACGCCGAGTCCGCGGGGGAGCTGGAGCGGATCGATCGGGCGGCGCAGGCGAGAGGCGTGCGCGCGCGGGTCGCGGTGCGCGTCAATCCCGATATCGACGCCGGCACGCATCCGCACATCTCGACCGGACTGCACATCAACAAATTCGGTGTGCCGCTCGAGCACGCGCACGGGCTCTATCGCAAGATGGCGCTGCAGCCCGGGTTGCAGCCGGTCGGCATCCACGTCCACCTCGGCTCGCAGATCATCAGTACGGAGCCCCTTCAGCGCGGCGCGTCCGCAGTGGTGCGGCTGGCGCGCGAGCTGCGGGACTCGGGCATCCTGCTCGATCACATCGACGTCGGCGGCGGACTCGGCATTTCCTACGACGGGTCGCGGGCGCCGACGGCCGCCGAGTACGCGGCGGCGATTCTGCCGATCGTCGCTTCGTCAGGGCTGTCGATTGCGCTCGAGCCCGGCCGGTACATCGTCGGTGCGGCCGCTGCGCTGCTCGCCCGCGTGGTGGACCTGAAGGATGGCGCCGGCGGCCATCATTTCGCCGTGCTCGACGCGGGCATGACGGAGCTGATGCGCCCGATGCTCTACGGCGCCTTCCATCGGATCGTCGCGGTCGCACCGCGAACCGCCCGAGACCTCACCTACGACATCGTCGGACCCGTGTGCGAGAGCACCGACGCCTTCGGCAGCGAGCGGCGGCTGAACCAGCTCGAAGTGGGCGACCTGCTCGCGATTCTCGAGACGGGTGCCTACGGATCGGCGATGGCGTCGAATTACAATCGGCGCTCGCTACCAGCCGAGGTGTTGGTGGACGGCGGAAAGTCACGGCTAATACGTAGACGGCAGACGATCGACGACCAGTTGTCGCTCGAAAGCTAGATTTCAGATTCTAGATTATAGATTCCAGATTCATCTATGTCCGGTATGTTGATCGCGTTTGAGGGGTTGGACCAGAGCGGCAAGGAGACGCAGGCGCAGCAGCTGCGCGAGCGGCTTCGGGCACTGGGGCACAAGGTGCGCGTGCTGTCGTTCCCGGACTACGGCACGTCGATCGGCGAAGAGATCGCGCGCGCGCTGCAGGGAGAGCGCGAGTACGGGGCAGACGTGATGCAGCTGCTGTTCGTGGCCAACCGCCACGAGCGTCGCGAAGCGATTCTCGAATGGCTGGCGGGGGGACTCATCCTGCTGTGCGACCGGTATCGGGCGTCGAGCATCGCCTACGGCGACGCGCAGGGGCTGGACGCCGCGTGGCTCGAAGACATCCAGCGATTCCTGCCGCCGGCAGACCTGACGATCTACGTCGATATCGCGCCCGAAACGGCAGCGAAACGCAAAGCGCACGACAGGGACCGGTACGAGCGGGATCTGGCACTGTTGGGTCGGGTTCGCGAAAGCTACCTGCGCCAGTCTGCGCAGGCGAACTGGATCACAATCGACGGGGAGCGTACGAAAAATCAGATCGCGGACGACGTATTTATGGCGGTGACGGAGCGCTTAACAGTCAGGGATTAGGGATTTGGGATTAGGGATTAGGTCTGGCCGGGACGCCGCCGAGAGACGACTCGGGCGGCGGTGAGGGCGTAGACTTCTGACGCACCACCCTCTCTAAGCACGCGAGCACACGCTTCCAAAGTCGCGCCTGTCGTGCTCACATCGTCGACCAACACCATTCTCAAATCGGCGACACGAGAAATCCGAAGCCACTGGTGGCGTAATCCAAAGGCACCTTCCACATTCGCTCGACGGCGGTCCGAGGCCAGTTCGACTTGCGGACGCGTTGATCGGCGTCTGACTAACGCATCGACCACAGGCGGACCGAGATGCCGCGCGATTTCCCGTGCCTGGTTGAAGCCGCGATGGTATTGGCGCCGCCAGTGAAGAGGAACCGGTACGACGTAATCCACGTCCTCCAACAGCTCTTGTCCACGCTGCCGCATCCGCTCAGCGAGCGGTCGTGCCAGCAAATGTCGGCCTGAGTACTTGAGCGCGTGAATGATCTCTCTGAGCGTGCCCTCATACTCTCCAATTGCGCGTGCTTGCGTCACCATCGACGGCCCAGCAGAACAATTCAAGCACGCGGTATCGGCGCGTGCGAGCGGGTCGCCGCACCTGTCGCAGATAGGCGGCGTGATCGGAAGAATGGAGCGCCAGCACGCTGCGCACACACAGCCCTGCGTCGGCTGTTCGAGTAATGCGCTGCATACGGCGCAAACGGGCGCCAGAAGCGCCGTCACCAGCGCATCTGCCATGGTGACGACGCGAGGGATTAGTGATCGGGGATTAGGGATTAGGCCTGTCACGGGTGTCATGCTGTCACGCGTTTTCCGTATTCAGCTGATTCTCCAACGACTCGACCAATCCGTGGAGCATCTTCCCGACTGGTCCAAGAAGGACCGTTCCCTTCGCGAGCAGCGGATCGCGCACGAGCTTGCGGCGGTGTATGACCTCGAAGAGCGTTTCGACTTCGCCATGCGAGCCAAGGGAGTAAGACAGGTGATTGAGATAGGCCTTCGTCGGGCGCCGGCTGCCCTCAGCGATGTTGGACGGAATAGAGATACCGGCTGGGATCAGCTGATCACAGAAGGTGAATTTGTACGGGTATGGAATGGCCTCGACGATATCGAAGCAGACATCCGCGAGGTCCATGCTGACTTGCCAGACTGTCAAATCTCGGAATGAGTTGATCTTTGTCATGCGCCCTCTAACGCAACGCGCATGCCTCGCTGAAACTCTAGGGATTTGGGATTAGGGACTTGGGATTAGTGCAGAAACCACAACGCCGGAGTTCGCTAATGATCGCAAGTTTTGCCACGCGCGAAGCGCGTCTGACCTAATCCCTATTCTCAGGTCGCGAGCCGAGGCGGCGCAGCGGGATCGGCTACAGGAATTCTGTCCGCCGATCCCCACAGCCGCTCCAATGCATAGAAGGCACGGCTTTCAGGGCTGAAGATGTGCACGATGAAGTCGAAGTAGTCCAGCAGGATCCATCCGGCTTTGTCGCCCCCTTCGATGTGCGCGGGCTTCACGCCTTTCGTGCCGAGCGATTCCTGGATGGCGTCCGAGATCGCCTGAATCTGACGCGTGTTCTGCCCCGTCATGATCACGAAGTAATCGGTGAAGCCGTCGGCCGGGCGAAGGTCGAGCACGACGACGTCGCCCGCCTTGCGATCGTGCCCGGCGTCGATCGCGCGCTGCACCTGGGCCGGGAAGTTTTTCGATGCGCGTTTGCGTGGAGTCTTCACAGCACCGCCG
Source organism: uncultured Bifidobacteriaceae bacterium (assembly GCA_964356125.1). Lineage (GTDB taxonomy): Bacteria > Acidobacteriota > Vicinamibacteria > Vicinamibacterales > JAMQPK01 > JAMQPK01. Next base: position 81,639 of record CAYHHH010000002.1, read on the forward strand.
CTACTGGCGCCGGCACGTACAAATGATGCCGGCGGATATGGCCGGCGACGCTCGCGGGCACCAGCCCGTCGAGTGATTCTCCGGCTCCGGCGCGGCGGCGAATCTCGGTGGAGGACACGTTCGGCGTGTTCGCCTCGACCGAAATCACACTCGGCGTAGCCGGGATTAGGGACTGGGGATTAGGGATTAGTTCAGACGGGCGCGGCGCGCCGGGGCGCGAGACCACAACGAAATTCGCGAGCTGCAGGATGCGAGGGTAGTCGTACCACGTCGCGACGTCGGCGAACGCGTCGCTGCCGGTGATGAAGAACAACTGCGACGGGGAGTATCCGTCGCGATGCAGCGCCTCCAGTGTGAGCGCGGTATAGGACGGCCCGTCGCGCCGCAGCTCGAGGTCGGACACCAGGAAGCCGCGCTCGGCTGCCGCGAGGGCGGCCATCGCAAACCGGTGAAACACCGACGCGCGCGGCTCACTGCTGCGATGCGGAGGGGTGCGGGAAGGGAGCAGCAGCACGCGTTCGAGCGAGAGCGCGCGCTGGGCGGCGGCCGCCGCCTCCAGGTGGCCGAGATGAATCGGATCGAACGTGCCCCCTAAGATGCCGACGTTCATCGCTGGACGGTCTCGCCGACGGCCAGGAATTTCCAGGCGGCTTCCTGCACCTCCGGCAATCCCTCACCGGTCACCGACGAAATGCGCAGGAACGGAAGATCGCGGGACTTCACGTGCGCTTCGAGCGCGTCGACGGCATCCGGGTCGTCCACCGAGTCCATCTTCGTCGCCGCGACGATCTGCGGCTTCGCGGCAAGCTCGGGGCTGAACGCCGCGAGCTCGCGCTGGATGGTCTCGAAGTCCTCAATCGGATTGCGTCCCGTTTGGCCGGAGACATCCACGAGGTGGACCAGCACCTTGGTGCGATCGAGATGCTTCAGGAACCGATCGCCGAGCCCTTTGCCTTCGTGCGCCCCTTCGATGAGGCCCGGCACGTCGGCGACCACGAAGCTGCGGTTGCCGCTCAACGACACGACGCCGAGATTCGGGATCAGCGTCGTGAAGGGGTAATCCGCGATCTTCGGTCGCGCGGCGGAGATGCGCGAGATCAACGTGGATTTGCCTGCGTTGGGGTAGCCGACGAGGCCGACGTCGGCGAGCAGTTTGAGATGAAGCCGCAGCTGCCTGGTTTCGCCGGGCAGCCCTTCTTCGAACCGGCGCGGCGCGCGATTGGTCGAGCTGACGAACCGCGCGTTGCCGCGTCCGCCGATGCCCCCCTGCGCGACGAGCGCGCGCTGGCCGGCCTCGACGAGGTCGGCGATCACGACCGGCGCGTCGGTGGGGTCTTCGGATTTCTGATAGATCAGCGTGCCGATCGGCACTTCGAGCTCGACGTCCTGGGCATCCTTGCCCGTGCGGTTCGACCCTTCGCCGTGGCCGCCACGCTTCGCGCGGAACTCGCGGTTGAATCGGAACGCGATGAGGGTGTTGATGTGGGGACTGGCGACCGCGTAGACGGAGCCGCCCTTGCCTCCGTCACCGCCGTCGGGGCCACCGCGAGGGACGAATTTCTCGCGGCGGAAGCTCATGGCGCCGGCACCGCCGTGCCCGGCCTCAACGAGGATGTCGACTTCGTCGACGAACACCAGGAACTATTCTACCGGCAGGACGCTGATTCTGCGGCCCCGGGCGCCGTGATCTTCGAACCGTACCCGGCCGCCGACCTTCGCGAAGAGCGTGTCGTCTTTGCCGAGACCGACATTCAGTCCGGGCGCGAACCGGCGCCCGCGCTGCCGCACGAGAATCGATCCGCCGGTCACGATATTGCCGTCATGGCGTTTCACGCCGAGCCGCTGCGAATTGCTGTCGCGGCCGTTGCGTGAGCTGCCTTGTCCTTTTTTATGAGCCATGGGGTGTATCTCTCTGGTTTACCGTTGACCGTTTACGGTTTACCGTTCAACGGTGAACGGAAGACGGTAAACGGTCTACGAAATAATGTCGGTAATGCGCACCTTCGTGTAGAAGGCGCGGAACCCCGCCTGCTTGCGGAAACCTTTGCGGCGCTTCTTCTTGAACACGCGCACTTTGGGGCCGCGCGACTCGCCGTCGACGATGCCAAGCACTTTGGCCCCGCTGACGAACGGCGCGCCGGCGGTCATTTCTCCGCCGTCCCTCGCCAAAAACAGCACCTGATCGAAGGTCACCTCACGGCCCGCCTCGGCCGCCTTGCCGTCGAGCTCGACGGTGGCGCCTGGCGAAACCTTCACTTGACGACCCCCGGCTTGAATGATCGCGTACACGGACACACTCCCTTGCTTAGAGAACAAAAGATTATAGCACAGGCC
>CAYHHH010000002.1:84072-92422 GCA_964356125.1 uncultured Bifidobacteriaceae bacterium
AAGCGCGGGATGATCTCGTCCATCAGCTCGAAATAGGACGACAACGCGGGTGTGTTGTCGTTCTGGTTGTACAGCCGTTCCTCACGGAGCGCCTCCGAGTAGATCTGTGCGCCCGAGCGGCCGTCGATGAAGATGAACTTCTCCTGCAGGATGAACCCCTTGCGCTCCATGTACTCGCGCACGGGCTCGACGCGGCGGCGGCCGAGCGGATCGATGACTTCGCGCTCGCGCTGCACCATGCCCGCCTGCGAGTGCGGGGTGAACAGCACGGTTCCGGTTACGATCAGCGGATTCTGATACTCCTCGCCGATGCGCTTCCAGTAATCGGCGTCGGCGAAGATGTGCTCGTAGGGCTGAAGGTCCTTCTCGTTCCTGATCTCGGGCACGCTTTCGGCGCCTTCGCGCGCCGGCGCATTCGGTCCCGCTTCGGTGCGGCCCGACGCGACGTCCATCAGCGGCAGCACATCCGCATCGACGACGCGCAGGCTCGACTTCATGCGCAACTGGCTGCGAAGCAGGCGCACGGTCTCGAGGTTGCCGTCGACATCGTCGGTACCTCCCGAGATGAAGCCGGCGATGAACACACGCTGGAATGCCGACACATCGAGCTTGGCGGCGATCGGCGTTTCGATCGGGATTTCGTAGAAGCTCGCGCATCCCGCCACGCCGACGGCGAGCACGCAGCTAAGGATTTTGAGACTGGGTCGTCCGGTCATGGATTTCCTTGAACAGCTCGAAATTCTGCCGCACGAGGGCGTTGTTCGGCTCCAGCTTCAGCGCGCGCTCGTACGCTTCGGCCGCTTTGTCGAGCATGCCTTCGTGCTCGTACGCGACAGCCAGGTTATTGAACCCGGCCGCGTATGTCGGATCGATTTGCGTGGCCCGCTCCCACCGGTAAATCGCTTCCTTCCAGAGACCGCGCTGCGCGACGGCGATGCCGAACTCCACCTGGGCCTTGGCATCTGCGCGCGCGTCGTCGGCATGCGCCACTCCGCTCAGGGCCGTCAGAAGCACGACGACAGGTAACAGGCGCTTTGGCATAGGGATAGAACTCCACTATAGCAGGGGCAAGGGGTAAGGGGTAAGGGGCAAGGGAGAGTTGCGGAAGGGATATAATATTGGACAGGTCAGGCGCCGGCTCGCGCTGCGCGATTGGAGCAGCCGTGAGCACGAACATTTCTGCAATATCCCGGGGCGATCTCCGCTTTCCCGCCGCACTGGACGCCATCCACGATCCACCCGACACGCTCTGGATTACCGGCGATGTTGACGCCCTGCGCGCGCCATCTGTCGCGATCGTCGGATCGCGCGCGGCGTCTCCATACGCGCTCGAAGTGGCCCGCAGCCTGGGCGCCGATCTCGCGCGGCGCAACGTCGCGGTGGTCAGCGGCATGGCGCGCGGCGTCGATTCCGCGGCGCATCGCGGCGCGCTCGAAGGCGGCGGCGTCACCATCGCGGTGTTCGGCTGCGGCGTCGACGTGATCTATCCGCCGGAACATCGCGGGCTCGCGGCGCGCATCACCGAGCGCGGCGCGCTCGTCAGTGAGTTCCCTCCGGGCACGCCTCCACGAAGAGAGCATTTTCCGCAGCGCAATCGCATCATCAGCGGCTTGTCGCTCGCGGTCGTCATCGTCGAGGCGGCAGAAGGCAGCGGCTCGTTGATCACGGCCGACTTCGCGATGGAGCAGGGGCGCACGGTCCTCGCGGTGCCGGGCAATGTGCTCGGAGGACGCAATGCCGGCGCGCACGCGCTGCTGCGCGACGGTGCAAAGCTGGTCGAGTGTGCGGACGATATTCTTGAAGAACTACCTCCAGGGATGAGGGATTGGGGATTAGGGATGAGCACGCCGAGAGAATCCAAGAAGGCGAATTCCGCGTCTCAGGATCCGGTTCTCCGGTCGATGGTCGAGGGCGACAGTTACGACCTCGACGAGATCGCCGAACGATCGGGTGTCGATCGGATGAAGCTGCTGCCGCGATTGCTCGAGCTCGAGCTCGCGGGCGCGGTGCGGCGCGTCGAAGGTGGGCGATTCGTACGATTCCGTGGCCCGTGCTAAGGTATTCGAAAGGTTCCCATGGCTAAATTACTGGTCATCGTCGAATCACCGGCGAAGGCAAAAACCATAAATAAGTATCTCGGACGCGACTACAAAGTGCTCGCGTCGATGGGACACGTCCGAGATCTGCCGAAGAGCAAGCTTGGCGTCGACGTCGATGAAGGGTTCGCGCCGGTCTACGAATTGCTCGCGTCGCGCAAGAAGGTGATTGCCGAGCTGAAGAGCGCGGCGAAGGACGCCACCGACATTTACATCGCGACCGACCCCGATCGCGAAGGCGAGGCCATCGGCTGGCACCTCGCCGAAGAGCTCGGGACGAAGAAGAAAAAGATCCACCGCCTGATGTTCAACGAGATCACCAAGAAGGCGGTGCAGGAAGCGATGAAGCACCCGGGCTCCATCGACATGAAGATGGTCGATGCGCAGCAGGCGCGTCGCGTGCTCGATCGTCTGGTCGGCTACAAGATCAGCCCGATCCTGTGGGACAAGGTGCGCCGCGGCCTCAGCGCGGGCCGCGTGCAGTCGGTGGCGCTCAAGCTCATCTGCGATCGCGAGCAGCTGATCGGGAAGTTCGTCCCCGAAGAATACTGGCACCTGTTTGCGTCGCTGAGCGGCCCGTTGCCGCCCGATTTCGAAGCCAAGCTCGTCAAGCGGCGCGACGAGACGCTCAAGATCGGCAATGAGGAGCAGTCGAAAGAGGTGCTGCGCGATCTCGAAGGCGCCACGTTCGTCGTGTCGTCGGTCGCAACCAAAGAGCGCAAGCGCAACGCCGCGCCTCCCTTCATCACGAGCAAGCTGCAGCAGACAGCCCGTTACCCGGTCAAGCGGACGATGCAGATCGCGCAGGGGTTGTACGAAGGCGTCGAGCTGCCCGGGCTGGGCGTCGAGGGTCCCGTCGGCCTCATTACGTACATGCGTACCGATTCGACCCGCGTCTCCGAAGACGCGCTGGCGGCGGTGCGGACGCACATCGGCGAGACCTACGGTCCGGACTACGTGCCGGACAAGCCGAATGCGTTCAAGACGAAGTCCGATGCGCAGGACGCGCACGAAGCGATCCGCCCGACGTCGATGGAATACGACCCGGAAAAAGTCAGGCCGTTCCTGACACCCGAGCAGTATTCGATCTACCGGCTCATCTGGAACCGGTTCGTGGCGTCGCAGATGCCCCCCGCGACGTTCGACGAAACGACCGTCGACATCGCCGCAGGCGATTACCTGTTTCGCGTGAAGGGCAGTGTCCCAAAATTTCCGGGCTGGATGAAGGCGTACGACCGGGCGAGCGACGAAGTCAGCAATATGGCGGCCGACCGGGGGGCAGGGGCCCCCGGATCAAAAGACGAGGAGGACGAGGCCGACCAGGCAGGCGTGCTGCCTCCGCTCGCCGAGGGCGATCGCCTCGAGCTGAAGGGGCTGCGCCCCGAGCAGAAGTTCACGCAGCCGCCTCCGCGGTTCACGGAAGCGACGCTCGTGAAAGAGCTCGAAGAGAACGGCATCGGCCGCCCGAGCACGTACGCGTCGATCATCGGCGTGCTGCAGGATCGCGACTACGCGAACAAGGTGGAAGGGAAGTTCAAGCCGACCGCGCTCGGCCTGATCATCACCGATCTGCTCGTCAAGAGCTTCGACGACATCCTCGATGTCGAGTACACCCGCAGCCTCGAGGAAGATCTCGACCGCATCGAGCAGGGGAAAGCCGACTATAAGGGGACGCTCACCTCCTTTTATAAGAAGTTCAAGAAAGACCTCGCCAAGGCCGGCAAGGAGATGCAGAACCTCAAGGAAGGCATCAAGACCGAGGAAATCTGCGATCGGTGCGGCAAGGGGATGGTCATCAAGGTGGGCAAGTTCGGCCCGTTCGTGGCGTGCAGCGGCTATCCCGATTGCACCAACACGCGCGAGCTCGAGAAGAGCGAGGCCGGCTCGGACACCGACGAGACGCAGGACGAGACGTGCGAGAACTGCGGCAAGCCAATGGTCGTCAAGCGCGGCCGGTTCGGGCAGTTCCTCGCGTGCACCGGCTATCCCGAGTGCAAGACCACACGAAAGATCATCACTTCGGGCGGATCGATGAAGGCGGCGAAGCCCGATCAGATCCTGGAAGAGAAGTGTCCGAAGTGCGACTCGTTCCTGGTCATCAAGCAGGGGCGCTTCGGCGAGTTCACCGCGTGCACGAACTATCCGGCCTGCAAGTACGTGAAGATGAAGAGCACCGGCGTGGTCTGTCCGAAAGACGGCGGGGACATCGTCGAGCGCAAGTCACGCCGCGGCAAGGCGTTCTACGGATGCGCGAACTATCCCGACTGCGATTTCACGCTCTGGAAGCGCCCCATCGCGGAAGCGTGCCCCGAGTGCAACACGCCGTTCCTGCTCGAGAAGATCACGAAGAAGGCCGGGCGCCAGCTCGTCTGCAGCAAGGATGACTGTTCATATGAGAGGGATGCACCGCTGCAAGAGGAGCCGGTGCCTGCCTGAACACTGCAGGGATTAGGGATTCGGGATTGGGGACTAGGCCCGAATGATCCACATCATTGGCGGCGGCTTAGCGGGTTGCGAAGCGGCGTGGCAGGCCGCATCCCGAGGTGTCCCCGTTACCATTCACGAAATGCGGCCGGTGCGGCCGACCGAAGTCCATAAAACCGATCGGCTTGCCGAGCTGGTGTGCAGCAACTCGTTTCGCGGCGACAAGCTGGACAACGCGGTCGGGTTGCTGAAGGAAGAGATGCGGCGGCTCGACTCGCTGGTGATGCACGCGGCTGAGATCGCGCGCGTGCCGGCCGGCGCCGCGCTGGCCGTCGATCGCGAGCTGTTCGCGCGCACCGTGACGCAGGCGATACACGAGCATCCGCTCATCACGCTCTCGCGCGACGAGATCACGTCGATCCCGCCTTCGACTCCCGAGTCTCCGGTCATCATCGCAACGGGTCCGTTGACATCGCCGGACCTGTCGGCAGCGATCGTGCAGCTCGTCGGCAGCGAGCATCTGTACTTCTACGACGCCATCAGCCCCATCGTGCTCGCCGAAACGATCGACATGAAGATCGTGTTCCGCGCGTCTCGGTGGAATCGAAATAGTCCAAAGTCCAGCGTCCAAAGTCCAGAGTCCACGGGAAAGACGTGCGGAACGGACGATGGCGAGGGCGATTACCTGAACTGCCCGATGACGCGAGACGAGTACGGCGCGTTCTATGCGGCGCTCGTTGGCGCCGAATCTGCGACCGTGCACGATTTCGACAAAGAGAAGTTCTTCGAAGGGTGCCTGCCGATTGAAGTGATGGCGCATCGCGGCGAAGATACGCTGCGGTTCGGACCGATGAAGCCGGTCGGGTTGAAGGATCCGCGGACGGGCCGGCAGCCGTACGCCGCCGTGCAGCTGCGGCAGGACAACCTCGCCGGGGATCACTACAGCCTCGTGGGGTTTCAGACGCAACTGAAGTGGGGCGAACAGGCGAGAGTGCTGCGCATGATTCCGGGCCTCGAGCTGGCGGAGTTCGTGCGGTTCGGCATGGTCCATCGCAATACGTACATCAACGGGCCGACCGTGCTGCACGAGACGTGGCAGACGCGCGCCAATCCGTCGCTGTTTTTCGCGGGGCAGATTTCCGGCGTTGAGGGATACGTCGAGTCCTCGGCATCGGGGCTGATCGCCGGCCGAAACGCCGCGGCGCTGTCGCGCGGTGAGGCGCCGCGGGTGCCGCCGCGCACGACCGCTATCGGCGCGCTCGCGTTCTACGTGTCGCACGCCAATCCGCACGACTATCAGCCGGCGAACATCACGTTCGGGATTATCCAGCCTCCCGCGTCGCAGCCGCGCGATAAGCAGAAACGGAAACTGGCGGTGTCTGAACGCGCGTTGGAGGACCTGGAGGCGTGGAAGGGGCAAGGGGTGAGGGGCGAAGGGCAAACGGTGGCATGAAAACCATCCTCAAGGACTTCCTTCAGCACCTCCGCCGGCGCGATGTCTCGCGCCACACGGTGACGGCCTACGAGAACGACGTCGCCACGTTCCTGAAGCACACGTCTCAGATTCGGCAGAAGCCGCTGGACGAGCTGAGCCCGGCCGATGTCGATGCGTTCGCGATTCGGGCGTTTCTCGGCGAGCTCCACAAGCAGCGCATCTCGGCGACTTCGTCGGCCCGCAAACTGTCCGCGATCCGCACGTTCGTCAAATTCCTCCGGCGCGAAGATCTCATCGAAGACGATCCGTCTTCGCTGGTGGCCGCGCCGAAGAAGCCGCAGACGATTCCCGCGCACCTCACGATCGACGAGATGAGCAAGCTGCTCGAGATGCCGGACGGCTCGAGCCCGCTCGGCCGTCGGGACCGCGCCATTCTGGAGCTCTTCTACGCGTCAGGGCTGCGGCTGAGCGAGCTGGTCGGGCTCGGAATTGAGGACGTGAATCTATCGAGCCGTATCGTGCGCGTGCTCGGAAAAGGGAAGAAAGAACGGCTCGTGCCGTTCAATACGAGCACGGCGGATGCGCTTCGCGCCTGGATGAAAGATCGATCGGGTGCGTTAGGTGCGACGGGGGCGTTAGGTGCGAGGGGTGCGTCCACCGCACGCGGCGTCAAGGCGCCGCTCTTCCTCAACTATCGCGGCGGGCGGCTGTCAACGCGCAGCGTCGATCGGCTCGTGCGGCGGTACGTCGCGCTCTGTGGTGCGAAGTTCGGCATCAGCCCGCACGCGCTGAGACATTCCTTTGCGACCCATCTGCTCGCGAACGGCGCCGACCTGCGCGCGATTCAGGAATTGCTGGGTCATGCGCGCCTCAGCACCACGCAGCGATACACGCACGTGAACGCCGCGCAGCTGATCGATGTCTATAAGAAATCACACCCGCGGGCTAACTAGCTGGTAGCCTGTAGCTGGCCGCGACTGCTATAATCCGCCGCCGATGGCTCGCGGGCGTCAACGCGGCGTAGTAGCCGGTCTCGCCGCCGCAATCCTGATATCCCTCGCCGCGGTATCGCAGTGTCTTGCCCCGAGTCTCACCTACGAAATCAAGGCCGGCTCTTACTACCGCCTGGGAGTACTTCTCAACCGGTACCTGAAGGAGAAGGCGGGCTACGAGCTCGAGCTGGTTGCGACGGCCGGTGTTCCCGAGAACATTGGCGCACTGCTGGATCCGGCGCGAGACATCCATCTCGCCATGACCGAAAGCTCCGCTGATGAAGGGGTGATTGCCAGCGAACTTGCGGGCCTCGCTGCCCTCGGCCGGCAATACTTCTTCGTGATCGTTCCGAGCTCCGACGCTGGGCGAAAAGGTCCTGGAATACTACGGGCTCGCTACCACGATCGTCCGGCCCACCAAGTTCCTGCAATTCAGGCGCTTCGGTCGCTTCACGGCATGTGCCGGCGTGCGCTGCAGTACTGAAAAAAGGGGCGACGGATATCTCACCATCGCCCCACGACGGTCCGGCTGAAGCCGGACCCTACCGGATAGGCTACAAGCTACCGGCTACCAGCTACTAGCTACTAGCTGGCGGCTGCGACCATCGCCGGTCTCCGGCCGCGCGGGAACTCGATGCCGAGCGTCTTGATCTTGTAGTTCATCACGCGCGGGCTGATGCCGAGCAGCTCCGCGGCGTCTTTCTGCACCCAGTTCGACATCTTCAGCGCTTCCATCAGCGCGCTCCGCTCGATCTCTTCGAGCGGCACGCCTGACGGCGGAATCTTCACGAGCGCCGATGCCTCGCGCAGCCCCACGGTGCCCGCGGTCGCCGCCTCGCCGAGCCGCAGATCTTCCGCGCCGATGAACTGGCTTTCGGTCATCAGAATGGCGCGCTCGATCGCGTTCTCGAGCTCGCGGATGTTGCCCGGCCAGTTGTAGCGGAGCAGCATCTTCTGCGCGTCGGGATCGAGCCCGTCGCACTTCTTCTTCAGCTCGCCGGCGAACTTCTTCACGAAGAACATCGCGAGGGCGATGATGTCTTCCTTGCGCTCGCGCAGCGGCGGCATCTCGACCGACACCACGTTCAGGCGGTAGTACAGGTCCTCCCGGAACTGGCCCGTCGCCACCATCTGCGACAGATCGCGGTTGGTCGCGGCGATCAACCGCACGTCGACCTTCTGCGTCCGCGTGCCGCCGAGGCGCTCGAACTCGTGCTCCTGCAGGACGCGCAGAATCTTGGCCTGAATCGCGGCGCTCATGTCGCCGACCTCGTCCAGGAACAAGCTGCCGCCGTCGGCCTGCTCGAAGCGCCCGATCCGCTGGCGATCGGCGCCCGTGTAGGCGCCTTTCTCGTGGCCGAAGAGCTCGGACTCGAGCAGCGTTTCCGGAAGCGCCGCGCAGT
>CAYHHH010000003.1:0-7375 GCA_964356125.1 uncultured Bifidobacteriaceae bacterium
CGTAGGCCGGGTCTTGATTTGTAGACCCGGCGATCACTCGACCACGCCACTGCCCAGACCTGCGGCGGTGAGGTGTTCCCGGCAATAGACGGCCTGTCCCGCGGTGAGGTAGAACACGGCGCCCATTCTCTCGCTGCGGAACAGCAGGCTCCGGCCGACCGACTCAATCTGCACCGCATAGTCCGCAGATCTGTTCCGGTTCGACTCGTGCCATCGTCGCGATCGGGAGTGAGAGGCGCGCATTACCAGCGCTTCAACCTGATATTCCGATACTCGATCTTCATCGGCGGGCCGACGTGCACCTGCATGCCGATCAACCCATTCAGCTTGCGGTTCGGCGCATCGTCGTCGACCGTGATGCTCATGAGACGGCCGTTGAGAATGTGCGTCGCCATGTTGCCGCGCACGATCAGATGGGCCGCGTTCCAGTCTGCGGTCGGTACACTCGCGAGTTCTTCGGACGTTGCGAACGACGCCAGCACGACCGGCGGCCGGCCGCCCACCACACGCGACATCTGGCCGCGCACGGAGAGGAACAGGCGTCCCTTCTCCTCGTAGTTGTTGCCGTCGTACCGCCTGCGGCCGTCGAGATCGAACTGATACCCCTTCATCGCGAACGTGTTGTCGGGGGTGACGGTATCGGGCACGACCACGCTGCGATAGTTGATGCCGCTGTTCCCCGCTTCGGTGATGCGGTAGTCGAGCTTCAACTCGAAGTCGGCGGGCGAGCCGCCGCGCCAGATGATGAACGTGTTGCTCTTGATGACGGTCGCCGGAGTGATTTCCCCGACGAGCACGCCGTTCTCGGCGCGCCAGTACGTGGCGTTCCCTTCCCATCCGGCGAGCGTCTTGCCGTCGAAGATTGGTTGAAAGCCCGGCTCGTCCACGGCGAGCACTTCGGGACGATCGCTCTGCTTCGGGGCGTAGGGGGTGGTTTGCGCAGACATCAGCGTCGCTGATGCAAGGATGGCGATCGGAAGTCTCATACGCTCCTCATGACGTGCGCGCGCAGGAACTTGACGCCGCTGAACGCGATCGTCTCAGGGGTGGACGCAAGATCGCGCCAGATCGCCGCCGCTGCAGACAGCGGACTATGAGGGTGTTCACACCGAACTTCATCGCGTTTCGGGCGCGGCGCCCGGTCCGCCCGGAGCCGCGCCCCGTGCCGGCCCCCCGCCGCGGCGCGCAGGCGGCGGCATCGCGATCGGATCTTTCTTCAGCGCCCAGCGGAATCCGCGCGTCACGAGCTCCTTGAACTGGTTGGTGCTCCAGGTTTCGTTCGCGTGTCCGAGAGACGTGCCGAACACCCGCGCGCGCCCGCCGTACTCATGCGTCCAGACGACGGGATAGATCTCATTCGGACCCTGGACCCCCTTGTCCACAGCATTCACGGCCGTGGCGATCGCCTTCGTGCCCGGCCACACCTTCTCGACCACGTACAGCTCGTCGATCGGCGTCACGAAGGGCGGAAGCCCTGCCGTGATCGGATCGTTGTCGGCCCACTTCAGCATGATGTTGTGCGACGGCGTGTGCCGCCGGCTCGTGATGCCGATCAGCTCGCGCCACGCGTCGTTGGTCATCACGCGATACGAGTGGAGCGCGCAGTGGAAGAACATCCGCGGCACGGCGGCGTTCGTGATGTTCTGCACGACCTGAGCCGGCAGATCGCCATTCGCCCAGCACTCGTTGTGAATGACAATCTCGAAGCCGCGCGCCCAGCCGCTGTCGTCAAAGAGCGGAAGGCGCCCCTCCGGCAGCGCGGTCATGCCGTGCACGACCGTCCAGTTGATCGGCATGACGGCATTGAGCGTATCCATCAGCACTTTGCTCTGGCCGGTGTAGTCGTGGCAGCAGCCGCCAGTAATGAGCAACGCGTTGATGGGCGCGGGCGCCTGCGCACGGCCGGCGGCTCCACACACAACGACCGCGAAGAGCGCACAAACACACAGACGCGCCATCACACACCTCCTGTCAGGACATATCCTAGGACATTAGCGCGGCGTAATACTCCACGGCGATCGATTCTCCGGACCCGATGCGCCGAAACGTGGGAACACCGAACAGTGTACCCCTCTTCACCATCGCGTCCCGCGTTTCGGGCATCGGGGACACGCCGAATTCCATGCCGCGGGTCATCGTGCGGCCGTTCCATGGCGGGTTCATCCGGCTGTGGTTTTCTTCCCAGATTCCCATCCATGGAAAATCTGCGGCCTTCCAGACGTAGGCGAGGGCCAGCTCGAAGCGCGGCGAGAACGCCACGAAGAACGCCGTCGCATCGCCGTTCATCAGATGGGCGGTGTAGGCGCTCGATTGTTTCGCATCGGCGAACACACGCAGGTCGGCAAGGCCTCCGTTCAGCGCCGGCGCCATCGGCCATACGAACTCCGCACCGGGCCTCAAATAGTCGTGCGCACCAAACGTCGACTCGAATACTTTCGATTGCGACGCGGATGCGCGAAACAGCGTGGCCCCCTGCTCGATGAATGGCGGCCCGAGCGTGACGTGCTGCGTCCAGCCGATCGCGCGATCGGCGCTCGTCACGCTCTTCAACGTCTCGCGAATCAGGACCACGCGATCGCGTAGAACGATGTGCCGTTCGAACTCGAGCCCCGCGATTGGAAAACGTGCCCGGGCGGCGAGAGCGTCGCCGGCCACCGTCAGTTCGTAGGGAGCGACCGAGCCTTCGCCATGGGCAGTGAGACCCGCCTTCGCTTCTTCATCAGAGGGCGGACCGAAAATATCGAGGCAGAGGTTGTGCCCCATGATGCCGGCGAGCAGGCGGGCATCGCTGCCGCTTCCGTAAATTAAATCGGGATCCAATTTACGGTACTCCGATGGCTCGATCGACGGCCACGGCGGCGTCCACAGCGGGTTGACGCCGGTGGCTTTGTCGAAGATCTCCGCGATGTGACCGCCTTCCTGCAGGACCGTCACTCGGAGATGTGCATTCTCGATTGTGGCGGCGCGGCGACCGCGATATCGTATTGGCCCCATGTCAACCAGGATATCTTCCCGATTCGGCACGCAGGACGCAATCGACGCGGGCGCGGGCATTCTCCGGCTCGAACCGTGCTGGGTGCCCCGCACGTTCATGATTCCCGGCCGGCGGCTCAGGCTGCATCCCGACGATCTCTACGCGCTCGGCGCGCATCGCGGCGGCATCAACGAGCGCTGGTTCTCGTCGACGACGCATGCGTCGAACGGTCCGGGAACCCCGGAGGACGAAGGGCTCAGCTGCGTGCGCATGCAGAACGGCGCGCGCGTGCTGTTCAAGTCGCTCGTCGACGAAGGGGGCGATCTGCTGCTCGGATCGAGCACGATGCAGCGAGAGGGCGGATGGAACCTGCTCTGCAAGTTCTTCGACAACATGGGCGCGATTCCGCATCACCTGCACCAGAGCGATGCGTTCGCGAAGCTGGTCGGGCAGAAGGGCAAGCCTGAGGCGTACTACTTCCCTCCTCAGTACAACCAGATTGAGAACGCGTTTCCGTTCACGTTCATGGGCCTCGAGCCGGGCACGACGAAAGACGACGTGCGGCGGTGCCTCCAGGATTGGAACAAGGGAGACAACGGCATCCTGTTCCTCTCGCGCGCGTACCGGCTGCAGCCGGGAACCGGCTGGCAGATCAATCCCGGCATCCTCCACGCGCCCGGCTCGCTCGTCACGTATGAACCACAGGTGAACAGCGACGTGTTCGCGATGTTCCAGTCGCTCGTCGACGGCCGCGTCGTCGATCGCAGCCTGCTGACGAAGGACGTGCGGCCGGAGCATCACGACGATCTCGACTATCTCGTCAGCATGCTCGACTGGGAAGGCAACGTGAACCCGGAATTCGGGATGAGCAACCGCGTGTTTCCGCGCGCGCTGCAGTCCGACGCCGAAACCGCCGAGGCGGGCTATCGCGAGCAGTGGGTATGCTACGGCACGCCGTGGTATTCCGCGAAGGAGCTGACGGTGCTGCCGACGCGAACCGCCACGATCACGGACGCGGCCGCGTACGGCCTGATCCTCACGCAAGGGCACGGCACGATCGGCCAACACCACGTGTCGACGCCCGCCATGATCCGCTTCGGCGACATGACAGAGGACGAGCTGTTCGTCACAGCCGACGCCGCAATCGCCGGCGTGCGGATACAGAACCTGAGCGAATCCGAGCCGCTCGTCATCCTGAAACACTTCGGGCCGGGAAACCCGGACAATCCACGATGACACACACACAACCTGCCCTTCACAACGCGATGTGGCCGGGGCTCGTCGGCAAGGGGCCGGACTCAGAGCCGCCGATCGATCTGGACACCATGCTGGACTTGACGGCGGCCGCCAGTGTCGACGGCGTAAAGTTCGACGGCGTGGATCTGTTTCTGTTCGATCCGCACGTCGATATCGACTCCGATCGCGACGCACTCCGGCGGCTTGCCGATCGCATCCGCGCGCGCGGGTTCGTGGTCGGATCGCTCGTGGCGCCGGTGTGGGGACCGACGGGCGGCGGCTCGGCGATGGGCGGCGACGAGGACCGCCAGCGGTTCCTCACGCAGGTCAGGAAGGCGTGCGCGATCGGCAGGACGCTGCGCGACCTCGGCATCCGTTCCTACGGCGTCGTGCGGATCGACTCGGCGGCGAGCCCTGCGGATTGGGCGAAGGATCCTGGCGCCAACACGAAGCGCATCGCCGAGACGTTCAGGGAAGCGTGCGCGATCGCCGAGGATTACGGCGAGCGTCTCGCGGCCGAAGGGGAAATCTGCTGGGGCGGCATGCACAGCTGGAAGCGGATGCTCGAGCTGCTGGAGATGGTCGGGCGGCCGCGGACGATCGGCTTTCAGGCCGATATGGCCCACACGTTACTGTTCACGATGGGGTGCAACGCGCCGGAAGATCGGATTCTGCCAGAGGGGTACGACTGGTCCGATCAGGGCACGCTCGATCGCGCGATCGACAGGATGACGGCGGCACTCCGCCCGTGGACGATCGACTTTCACGTCGCGCAGAACGACGGGACGGTCAAGGGATCGGGATCGCACGACAAGACGGGCCGCCACTGCCTGCCGAACAATCCCAACGGCAAGATGGACATCGTCCGCGTCGCCGGCAAGTGGATGCGCGATGACACCGGCGCGCCGACGCGCGCGTTCGAGCACATCTGCTGGGACGGGTGCATGTTTCCGAACGCCACGATGATGGACCCGCAGACGTGGCGCGATGTGCTCGCGGCGATGATCGCCGTCAGAAACGCCCACGGGACGAATTAGGTGCTATGGCTAAACCGCTGAATATAGGACTCGTCGGATACGGCTTCATGGGACGCGCGCACTCGAACGCGTTCCTTCAGGCGCCGCGCTTTTTCACCCTGCCCTACCAGCCGGTGCTGAAGGCGATGTGCGCGCGCAACGCCGATCGCGCCAGGACGTTCGCGGCGACATGGGGGTACGAGTCGGTCGAACACGACTGGCGGACGCTCGTCGAGCGCCCTGACATCGATCTCATCGACATCGCCAGCCCGAACGACACGCACGCCGAGATCGCGATTGCCGCGGCGCGCGCGGGCAAGATGGTGCTGTGCGAGAAGCCGCTCGGGCGCAACGCGGAAGAGGCCAGGCGCATGGTCGACGCGGTCGAGTCGGCCGGCGTCCCGAACATGGTCTGGTACAACTACCGGCGCGTGCCGGCCGTCACGATGATCAAGTCGCTCGTGGACGAGGGGCGTCTGGGGCGGGTGTTTCATTACCGCGCGAAATTTCTACAGGACTGGACGATCTCGCGGGAGCTGCCGCAGGGCGGCGAGGGATTGTGGCGCCTCGATGTGGCGGTCGCCGGCAGCGGGGTCACGGGAGATCTGCTCGCGCACTGCATCGACACGGCGATGTGGCTGAACGGACCGATCGCGGAAGTGACGGCGATGACCGAGACGTTCATCAAGGAGCGCACGCACAGCGTGAGCGGGCGCGTCGAGCCGGTCGGCATCGACGATGCGAGCGCGTTCCTGTGCCGGTTCCAGAACGGATCGCTCGCGACGTTCGAGGCCACGCGATACGCGCGCGGGCACAAGGCGCTCTACACGCTGGAGATCAACGGCGAGCACGGGTCGGCCTCCTGGGATCTTCACGACCTGCACCGCGTGCAGGTGTTCGATCATCGAGACGAGGGGCAGATGCGCGGCTGGAAGAACGTGCACGTCACCGACGGCGACCATCCGTACATGAAGCGATGGTGGGTGCCGGGGCTGCAGATCGGCTACGAGCACACGTTCACCCATCAGATCGCCGATTTTCTCGAGGCGCTCGGACACGGCACGGCGGCCGAGCCCACCTTCCGCAGCGGGCTGGCGACGGATCTCGTCACCGACGCCGTGCTGCGATCAGCTCAAACGCGGCAGTGGGAACGAGTCGCAACGGCCTGAGCTTTTTTAACAGGAGATCAGAAGATCAAAAGGTTTTTTTCTGAGCTTTTGCCCTTCTGTTATACGACGCGATTCAGTAGCAGCTCACCATCTCGCAGCCGCCTGCAGTTCTCCGCAAACACGCCGAGACTTCTCTGCAGCGTCTCAGCTGTGAACCACGCGACATGCGGCGTGACGATCACGTTGCTCAACTGGAACAGCGGGTGCGCCGCGCAGGCGGGCTCGGCGTCGAATACGTCGAGCCCGGCGCCGCGGAGGCGGCCTGTGGCAAGCGCACGGTGCAGCGCGTCGTAATCGACAAGGCCGCCTCGCGCGGTGTTCACCAGCACGGCGCCCTGCTTCATTGTCCGGATCGCGCGCTCGCCGATCATCCCCGCGGTCTCGGGATTGAGCGGCACGTGCAGCGACACGACGTCGGCGGCAGCCAGAAGATCAGACAGTGATACGAATGGCGCCGAGGTGCCGGCAGCGGCACGGCGGGAGGTGTAGATGACCGTCGCGCCGATGCCCTGCAGCATTGGCGTCAGGCACGTCCCCACCGCACCGAATCCCACCAGGCCGACCGTGCGGCCGCCCAGCTCTCCGAGCTGATCGAGCAGCGCGGCCTCGAGCGCCCATCCGTGGCCAGCACGCGTCCGCCTGTCGAGCGCGGACAACTGCCGCAGCGTCGCCAGCATCAGCAGCAACGTGAGCTCCGCGACCGCGCGCGTATTGGCGCCGGGCATGTTGCACACGGCGATGCCGCGCGCGCGCGCGGCGTCGAGGTCGATCGTGTCGACCCCGACGCCGAGCTTCTGAATCAATTTCAGATGCGGGGCCTGCGCGATGACAGCCGGCGTCACGCGCTCGAGCACATGCAGCAGAACCTCGGCGTCCCGAATCTCGCGTGCCAGCGCCTGCGTATCGGTCTCGTCGACGACCACGATGCGCAGCCAGTCGCTCTCGAGCGCCGAGATCGCCGCGCGAAACCCCGGCGTCGC
>CAYHHH010000003.1:7475-20615 GCA_964356125.1 uncultured Bifidobacteriaceae bacterium
CCGAGCGCTTCTTCGATGCGCAGCGCCTCGTTCCATTTCGCCGTGCGCTCGGAACGCGCGCACGATCCCACTTTCAATTGACCGGCAGCCCAGCCGACGGCGAGATGCACGATCGTGACATCTTCGGTTTCGCCCGAGCGCGCCGACACAATCGACGACCAGCCCGCGGCGCGCGCGGCGTCGAGCGCCGCTTTCGTTTCGGTGACGGTTCCCGACTGGTTGGGCTTGAGCAGCACGGCGTTGCACGCGCCGGCGGCAGCGGCAGCCGAGATCCGATCGGCCGACGTGACCAGGTAGTCGTCCCCGATGACCTGCACGTGGCTGCCGGCCCGCGCGGTGAACGCGCGCATGCCGGCATCGTCATCCTGCGCGAGCGGATCCTCAACAGAGACGATGGGATAACGGCGGCACCAGTCGAACAGCGTGTCGGCGAGCTCGCCGCTGCTCATCTCGCGATCTTCCGAGGCGAAGCGATAGCGCGAGCCGGCTCGCAACTGCGATGCGGCGACGTCGATGGCGATCGCCGCGTCGATGCCGGGCCTGAGATCGGCTCGTTCGATCGCGAGCAGCAACGCGTCGAGCGCGTCGCTGTTGGAAGAGAACTCCGGCCACCAGCCCCCTTCGTCAGCGACCCCATGGAGTGCGCCGCGCTCGGCCATGATGCGCCCGGCCGACTCGTAGATCCGCACGGCAACCGAGATCGCTTCGTCGAACGTCGTCGCGCCGATCGGCACGACGAGAAAATCCTGGATGTCGACACGCCGGCCGGCATGCGCTCCACCGCCGAAAATCTGCACCATCGGCATCGGCAGCGTGGGCTCGGTTTCCCCGGCGAGGTGACGCCACAACGGAATGGCGCGCGCCGCCGCCGCCGCATGCGCCGCAGCCATCGACACCGCAACAATCGCGTTGCCGCCGAGGCGCGCCTTGTTGGGGGTTCCGTCAAGCTCGATCAGCATGCGGTCGATCTCGGCCTGGTCCGTCACTCGCATCCCGCGAAGGGCGTTGGCGATCTCCGTGGACACGTGACCAACCGCACGCTCCACACCCAACCCGCCGGAGGCGCGGCCACCGTCGCGCAGATCGACAGCCTCGTTGATGCCGGTGGATGCGCCCGCGGGTGCAATGCTGCGTCCTCTCACGCCGCTCGCGAGCACGATCTCTGCTTCCACAGTCGGGCGTCCGCGCGAGTCCCAGACGCGCCTGCCGATTACGCGTTCGATGCGATCGTTTTGTGCCACGTACTCCGGACCTCGCCGAGTTTGTCAGTCGGTTGCAGCAACATCGCGCGCGCAGCGCGTCGAACGGTATTCTTCGACACCTCATCGGTCAGATATTCGACAGGCGATTTCCCATCGACGCGGGCGAGGCACAACGCCGGCAGCAGTCGTGCGGCCCGCTCCTCGAGCGCCGCAGCGTCCTCCCAGTCGACGCCGCGGAGATACGCCTCCGTCAACGCATCGAACGACTCCAGCAGCTCGCGCCCGGCGGACGGCACCCACAGGGTCTTCAACAACAGATGATTGAGGCAGAAGGACAGGTCGAACGCCGGGTCGCCGAACCACGCGCACTCGGCGTCGAGAAACACCGGGCCGTCCGCCTTCGCGGCTACGCCGCTACGGCGAGACAGGCGGATCAGGATGTTCTTGGGGCTAATGTCGCCATGCACGACGGTGCGCTTCGTGTGCGCGGTACGTTCGGCGAGCGCTTCGAGCGTGGGCGACAGATCGGGATGTGCGCGCGCCGTCGCGAGCAGGTACGGTTCGATTCGCAGGGCATGGAACGACGCGCCGGTGTCGAACTCTGCTGCCGCGGTCGGCGATTTCGCAAACGCGGAATGAATGGACGCGAGGTGGCGCCCCACCGCGGCCGCCGTTTCGGGAATCACGCAGCCGCGCGCGAGCTGCGATTTCCAGAGCTCGTGGCGATCGGGCGGCAGAAACTCCATCGCGAACGCGGCAAGGGACGAGTCCGACGCCAGCACCGCGGGCACCAGATCGGCGTTGAGCCTGCCGACCTGCGTCAGCCACCGGACTTCATTCGCGTTGCGCGACTCGTCGGCGTGCCACTCCGCCGCCACGCGGAGGCGGCCGAGCGCGCGCTTGACGCAATACTCGGACGCGCCCGCGTGCACGAGCCAGATGTCAGACGACACACCGCCGCCGAGCGGCTGGAACGTCGGAACGGATCCAGGCGGGACCAGCCCGGCTCGCTCGAGGAAATCGAGAATGGCCCTCACACCCCTCCCCGCTACTGCTTTTCCTGCGACTGCGGGTTGACGCGGCCGCCGCGTCCCCGCGCAGGCGGCTGCCATCCGTCAAACGCCGGGCCGTTCCAGTTCATTCGGTAGTCGGCCCAGTCGGTCCGGCCGGGCACGCCGCCTCGCTGCGCGTAGGCGGCGGTGACCGCACCCACGAACTTGCCCGCCGCCAACGCCGAATCATGGATTTGCGTTACCAGGGCTTCGTACGGCGGCGAGCCGGGTGCAAAGCCGGAGAAGCTGCCCAGATCGCCGTTGGCGACCAGTAAGGCATCGACACCGGGCACGCGAGCGATGTCGTACGCATTGGCGACGCCGGTCGGCGTTTCAATCATCATCACGATCAACATGTTCGCGTTCACCGTCTGCCGGTAATTCATCCCGTTTACGCCCCAGATGCTCGCGGCCTGGTTCGCACCCTGGCTGCGGCGTCCGAGCGGCGGAAACTGCGCGAAGCGGACGACGGACTGCGCCTTCTCGACCGTGTCAACGGTGGGAGCCAGCAGTCCGATGGCGCCGATGTCGGTGGCCTTCTGCACGGTGTCTTCGAACTCGTTGGGCAGGCGAATCATTGGAACGCCGGCACGTGGACACGCGGCGATCATCCTCTCGATGTCGCCCCACGTCATCGTGCTGTGCTGCATCTCGAAGAAGACGTAGTCGTAGTGCGGCGCCACACGGCAGTAGCCTTCGACATCGAGGCGATCGATGGTGTAGCTGAAGATCTGTTTGCCATCGATCAGTTTCTGCTTCGCGGCATTCCACAGCGGCAGCGTCGCCTTGGTCGACGCAAGGTGCTCCCGCACAGCCCACCCCTGTGGCCGCGCCGCGTCGTAGGAGAGGTAGCCCGTTCCCGGTGCCTGCGCGCGGGCCGCCGTCCAGGCCGCCACCCCGAGGGCCAGTGCCAATGTCATGGCGAGCCAACTGAATCGCCCCATCCCCACCTCCTTCAGAAATCGAACTTGTCGATGTTTTCCTTCGTGAAGAGCAGCGGCGGACCGAGGATGACTTCGCTGCCGCGAATGTCGATCGTGCCCAGGCGGCCGGCCTCGAGAGATGTCGCGCCCGGCGCCAGCCTGTTCTGCGCCATCTGCGCGCCGGCGTGCACCGTCAGATATCCGAGATCCGCCGTGTTCCACAGCATCACCGTCTGCACCACGCCTTCGTGCACGTACGGCTTGTTCATGTTTGGCAGCGACAGGCCGATGACCTTCACGTCCGCGCGCCGCGCCTGGCGAACAGCCTCGCCGGCACCGGGCACAGCCGGAGCGGAAATCGCCATCACCAGCTTCACGTTCGGAAACGCGCGCAAAATGGTCTGCGTCTCCGCAAAGGCCTTGTCGCGATCGTCATCGCTCGGCCGAATCGTGGCGAGCGTCAGGTTCGGATGGCGCTCGGCGACGCGCTTCTTGATGAAGCTGATCCACTCGTTCTGATTCGCGGCGCTCAGCGCGCCCGTGATGATCGCGAACTCCCCTCTGCCGCCGAGCAGCCGCGCGGCTTCATCGGTGAGCCCGTTGCCGATGCCTTCGGCGGTCGCCTGGTTCACGAAAAAGCTGCGCGCGTCAGGCTCCGCGTCGGCGTCCCACGTCAGCACGTGGATGCCGCGCCCCTGCGCTTTCCGAAGCGCCGTCGAGATGCTCGCGCGGTTCTCCACCGCGACGGCAATCACGTCGACGCCGCGGGTAATCCAGCTTTCGACGAGCTCGTTCTGGCGCGCGGCGTCGAGGCCCGTCGGGCCGTCCCAGATGAGATCGACACCCAGCTCGGCGGCGGCCGCCTCGGCGCCGACGCGGCAGCTCACGAAATACGGATCGCCTTTCGCCTTTGGCATCATCGCGATGACGGTTCGTTTCGCGGAAGCGGCAGGACGCGAATCGAGCGATCGCACGAGCCACACGTTCGTGCCGGCGACGACGAACGCGCCGAGCAGGATGGCGGCGCACAAAACGGCAACTTGACTGTTTTTCACGTCGAAGACCTCCACGGGATAGTCAACGCCGCGAGCGGCGCGGGGCTCGGGGGCCCCGCTAGCGAGCGGCGTGGAGCGGGGCGAGGGGCCCCCGCGACTCATAGAAGATACGAGTAGAACGCCGGTCAGAATCCCCGTCAACTCCGTCGGCAAGGCCGCGAGCTGCAGGCCATTTTTTAAAACTGACAACGCCGCCAGCCCGAGCACCGTTCCGCCCAGCGTACCGCGCCCGCCGAACACCGAAGTTCCTCCGAGCACGACGGCCGTAATCGCGTCGAGCTCGTATCCGTTGCCCGCGTCCGATCGCGCCTGGCCCAGGTGCGCGACGTAAATGACCGCGGCGACGCTCGAGACGAGCCCCGACAGCAGATACACGAGCCCGATGCGGTTCTCGACGGGAATGCCCGCGAACCGCGCGCCGCCGGCGCTGAAGCCGATCGCGTACAGCGCGCGGCCGACGACCGATCGATGCAGCAGGATGACGTACGCCGCGAGGACCGCGAGAAAGATCGGCAGTTGCGCGGGAATCACGCCCCCCAGATATCCCTGGCCGAGCGCGAGAAACGCGGGCGGAAACCCGCTGTAGCTCACGGCGGCCTCGGTGATCCCTTCCGCGACGCCGCGAAACAGCGAGAAGGTGCCCAGCGTCACGATCAGCGCGGGCAGCCGCAGGCGGGAAATCAGCACGGCGTTCAGACCGCCGCCAAGCGCGCCGACGGCGAGCGCCACGCCCGCCGCGGCGGGAATCGGCCATTGCCAGTCGCGCCACGCGGCGCCGAAGCACACGGCGGCCAGCCCCATCACGGCGCCGACGGACAAATCGATGCCGCCGGTGATCAGAATGGGCGTGAGCGCGACGGCGAGCAATCCCAGCTCGGCGTTCAGCCGCGCGATCTCGAAGAAATTGGCGAGCGTGAAGAAATTCGGCGCGACGACCGCGAAGATCGCCACCTCGGCCGCAAGCGCGGCCGCGAGCGCAGCCTTATGCCCGCGCCTGGCGGAGTTGGGCTGCATAGCGTTCGGTTCTGCGCGGCAGCGCATCGGCGGCCACCGCGACGAGAATGATGGCGCCCTGAATCGCGCGTTCCCAGTACGCGCTCACGCCGAGGAATGTCAGCGCCGGCCCGATCGCGCCGAGCAGCACCACGCCCAGCACGGTGCCAGCCATGGTGCCCCGCCCGCCCGTAATCGCGGTGCCGCCGACCACAACGGCGGCAATCACCTTCAGCTCGAGACCGAGGCCGGTGTTCGCAGGCACCTGATTGAACCGCATCGCGTTCATCACGGCGGCAAGGCCGGTGAGCGCGCCGAGCGCCGCGAACGCGCACAGCGTCACGAGCGACGTGTTGACGCCGGCGAGGCGCGCCGCGTCGCGGCTCGATCCCGTGGCATAGACGAGGCGCCCTGCCGCGGTGTAGCGAAGGCCCCATGCGAGCACCGTGACGATCGCGCCGGCGAGCAGCCCGGCGGCGAACGGGTACACGCCCTGCGACAGCCCCATCCACTGAAAGTCCGCCGGCAGATCCTGTACCCACGCGCCCTGCGTGATCCACCGGAGCGCGTCGCGCAGCACGATCATCATCGCGAGCGAGACGACGATCGACGGCAGGCGGAGATAGCTCACGAGCGAGCCGTTCACCGCGCCGATGATCGCGCCGAGCGCGCACACGCCGCCGAAGACGAACAGCGTCGGCACGCCGGCTTTCGCCAGCACTCCCGCGGCGACCGCGCACACGGCGAACGCGGATCCGACGGAGATATCGATCTCGCCCGACAGCAACACCAGCGTCATCCCGGCGGCAATCACGAGGACGCCGAGATTGGCGAGAAACAGATCGATGAGATTGCCGCGGCTGAAGTATTCCGGGCGCGCGACCGCCAGCGCGGCGAAGAGCACGCCGATCGCGACTGCGACCCAGATCTCCCGGCGATGAGAACGGAGGTAGGGCGCGACTTCAGTCGCGCGATTCTGCATGTCAGCTCCCCAGCGCCATCGCGAGTACCCGCTCCTGCGTGGCGTCCTCGCGCGATAGCACGCCGGCAATCGTGCCGCCGCGCATCACCGCCACGCGATCGCTCATGCCGAGAATTTCCGGAAGCTCCGACGAGATCATCAGCACCGCGAGGCCGCGCCCGGCGAGCTCCTGCATGAGCGCGTGGATCTCCGACTTCGAGCCGACGTCGACCCCTTGGGTGGGCTCGTCGAGGATGAGCACCTTCGGCGCGATCGCCAGCCATCGCGCGAGCGCGACCTTCTGCTGGTTGCCGCCCGACAACGATTCGACGTCGAATCCGACGGACGCCGTCTTGATCCGCAGCTGATCCACATACCGCTGCGCCTGGCTTCGCTCGCGCGCGCGATCGATCAACCCCGTCCTGGCGACGGCACCGAGATTTGCGAGGCTGACGTTCTGGTCAACCGCCATTTCCGGGACGACCCCGTGCTGTTTTCGATCTTCCGGCAGATAGCCGATGCCGGCCTCGATGGCGCCCCGGGGCGATCGCACGACCACCGGACGGCCGCGCACCAGCACGTCGCCAGAGTCGGCGGGCGTCAGGCCGAACACGGTCTGCGCGAGCTCCGTCCGTCCCGACCCGACGAGCCCCGCGAGCCCCACGATCTCACCGCTGCGCACCTCGATCGACACATCGTGCACACCCGCCGCGCGGCACGTGACGCGGCGCAGCTCGAGCGCGACCTCGCCGAGGGCCACGGCGCGCTTGGGAAAAATCGCCGACAACTCGCGGCCGATCATCAGGTTGATCAGCGTCGATCGCTGCAGACCGTCGCGCGCGTGCGTACCGACGGTGGCGCCGTCGCGCAGCACGGTGACGCGATCGGCGATCGAAAGAATCTCTTCGAGCCGGTGCGAAACATAAATGATGCCGACCTTGTCCGACTTGAGGCGCAAGACGACCTCGAACAGGCGATCGACTTCCGGCCCGCTGAGGGACGCGGTCGGCTCGTCCATGATGAGCACGCGCGCCGCCGATCCGATCGCCTTCGCAATCTCGACGAGCTGCTGCTCGGGCATGCTGAGGCTGTCGACCAGCCGATCGGCGTCGATGCCGGCGCCGACGCGGTCCAGGAGCTCGCGCGCCTCCCGCCGGCGGCGGCTCCAGTCGATAGCCCGCCACGGCGCGCGCGGCTCGAGCGAGAACGCGATGTTTTCGGCGACCGTCAGGTGCGGAAACAGCGCGGGCTGCTGATAGATAGCGGCGATGCCCAGCGCACGCGACGTCGCCGGGCTCATCGCGGTGACGGCCTGCCCGCGCACCGCCAGGGTGCCCGAGTCGGCGGGAACCGCTCCGGTCATCACCTTGATCAGCGTCGACTTCCCCGCGCCGTTCTCGCCGACGAGCGCGTGCACTTCCCCCGCGTCGAGATCGAACGACACGTCAGACAGCGCGCGCACGCCCGCGTACGACTTGGTGACGTGGCGGGCGGAGAGCAGCGGCACCTGGTTCACAGATGAAAGACTTCGGGCAGCGGCCGTGAGACAGGCTCGCCGTCGGGCTTCGAGGGCATCAGTTCGCTCATGTAGCGCCACCAGCGGCGGCACACGTCGGTCGCCGCGATCGCGTCCCATCGCTCTTCGCTCTCGATCTCGACGTAGGCGAAGAGATCGCCTGTCTGCCGGTCGAGAAAGATCGAATAGTTGCGGACGCCGTGCGCGACGAGCATGTCGGCGAGCGCCTGCCAGATCGGGTTGTGCCGGCGCGCGTACTCATCTTCCTGTCCGTGATGCACCGACATGCGGAACGCCTTGCGAATCATGATTAGTCGCGCCCCCCCCGCGCCGCTCGCGGCTTAGACAATCCCTGCGCTCGAGCGCGCCTCGGAGGGGCGCCGCTCCGCCGCCTGGCGGCGGTATCCGCTCGACCGATACGCCGCGATCGGATCGATCGCGCCTCCCGCCCGCGCCCGCGCCATGGCGAGGATGGGGGTCACATCGGCCGTGTACGCCTGCTTCAGCGTCTGCAGCGCCATGAGCGGATCGTTCCCGTCCTGATACGCGGCCAGCGCGTTGCGATCGACGAGGTGCGCCTGCACGTAGGCGCGCGACAGCTCGATGCTGCTCGCGACGAGCGACTCGATCGGGTCGGTCACGTTGTGCGACTGGTCGAGCATGTACGCCGGCGAGAACCCTGGCACGGCCGCGCGCTCCGCGTCGACGAGCTCGTTGAAAATCAGGAACAGCTGAAACGGCTTCACCGACCCCGCATCGAGGTCGTCGTCTCCGTACTGGCTGTCGTTGAAGTGGAAGCCGCCGAGCTTGCCGAACTGAATCAGCCTCGCGACGATCATCTCGACGTTCACGTTCGGCCCGTGATGCCCCAGGTCGACCAGCGAGAACGCGCGATCGCCGAGCTCGCGCGCGCAGTAGTAGCTCGTGCCCCAGTCGTTCAGCACCGTCGAATAAAACGCCGGCTCGTAGAACTTGTGCTCGATGAAGAGCCGCCAGTTCTCGGGCAGCGCGCGGTAAATCGCTTTCATGCTGTCGAGATACCGCTCGAGCGCGCGACGGAAGTGCAGCTGGCCGGGGAAGTTCCCGCCGTCGCCGATCCACACGGTGTGCGCGCGCGCGCCAAGCGCCGCGCCGATCTCGAGGCACTCGAGGTTGTGCTCGATCGCCTGCCGGCGCACCGCCGCGTCGGTGTGGCTGAGGCTGCCGAATTTGTACGAGAGCGGCTGTCCGGCGTGATCCTGAAAGGTATTCGAATTCATCGAGTCGATGAACAGGCCCCGCGCGTGCGCGAACGCCCGCACCTCGCCCGGATTGCCGGTCTTGTCCCACGGAATATGCAGCGAGATGCCCGGCGTGGCGCGGGTCAGCTTCAGCACGACCTCGCAATCCTCGAGCCGCTCGAACACGTTGCGCGGCTCGCCCGGAATGGCGAAACGCGCGAACCGGGTGCCGCCCGACCCGAGACCCCAGGTGGGCACGGCGACCTTGAACGCCATCGCCCGTTCGACGAGCGCCTCCGCGTCGACCCCCTGCCGGGCGAGCCGCCTGGCGAGATGGTCATAATCGTCTTCGAGCGCCGGCAAAACGGCGCTATTTGCTTCCTGAATACACGTTTCGCTCACCGAAACCCTCTTCTGCATAAGGGGCTATATCATACGGTCGGAGTGGCCGGAACATCGTATCTCGCGTTCGATCTTGGAGCTGAAAGCGGGCGAGCCATGCTGGGGCGCCTTGACGCCGGGCTGGTGCGCATCGACGAGGTGCATCGCTTCGCGAACACGCCCGTGTCCGAGGCCGGGACGCTGCGCTGGGACGTCCAAGCCTTGTGGCGCGAGATGCGGCACGCGCTGACGCTCGTGGGGGACACGCCGCTGGCCGCCATGGCCGTCGATTCGTGGGGGGTGGACCACGCGCTCCTCGGCGCGCAGGGGCAGCTACTCGAGAATCCCTATCATTATCGCGACACGCGCAACGCCGCGGCGATGGCCGAAGCGCTTGCCATCGTGCCCGGCGAGGAGATCTACGCCGCCACAGGCGTGCAGCTCTTGCCGATTAACACGATCTTCCAGCTCTTCGCGGCGAGCCGCCAGACGCCGGCGCTCGTCGACGCCGCGCGGCGCTTCGTCATGATTCCCGATCTCTTCAATTACTGGCTGACCGGCGAAATCGCCTGCGAGTACACCGACGCGTCGACGACGCAGTTGATGAACCCGCGGACGAGAACCTGGTCGGCCGACTTGATGACGCGGCTGAAGCTGCCGGCGCGCCTGGCCGCGCCGATCGTCGAGGCCGGCACAATCATCGGCCCCATTCTTCCGGACGTGGCCGCGGGAAATGGCGCGCTGGCCGGCACGCCCGTCGTGGCGACGGCCTCGCACGACACGGCGTCGGCGGTCGCGGCGATTACCGCGCGTGACGACACCGCCTTCATCAGCTCGGGCACCTGGTCGCTGGTCGGCACCGAGCTCGACGCGCCCGTGCTGACGCCGCGCGCCATGTTGCTGAATTTCTCGAACGAAGGGGGCGTCGAAGGCACCACGCGATTGCTGAAGAATGTGATGGGCCTGTGGCTCCTGCAGGGATGCCGGCGGTCGTGGGCGCAGCGGGATCAGACGTTTACGTATGGTGAACTGATGGAGGCGGCGGCGGCGGAGCCCGGGTTCGCCCACCTGATCGATCCGGACGATCGGTCGTTCGCGAATCCCGACGATATGCCGGAGGCGATCGCCCGGTTCTGCCGCAAAACGGACCAGCCGGCGCCGTCGACGCCCGGCGGGTACGCGCGCGCGGTGTTCGACAGCCTGGCGCTGAAGTACCGCCTCGTCATCCGCGATCTGCAATCCGTCATCGAGCGCCCGATCGCGCGCATCCGCGTCATCGGCGGTGGCTCGCAGAACGCGCTCCTCAATCAGTTGACCGCCGACGCGACCGGCCTGCCCGTCGTCGCGGGCCCCGTGGAAGCGACCGCGCTCGGCAACGTGGCCGTGCAGATGCTCGCGACCGGCGCGGCCGCGTCGCTCGCCGACGCGCGCGCCATCATCGATCGTTCGTTTCCCACGACCGTGTTCACGCCGCGCGATGTGGACACGTGGAACCGGGAAGCGACTCGCTTTCAACAGTACTGCGGACTCCTCTATGCCTGACACGACAGCCCTGACGCATCTGAAAGATCTCTGGGACGAGCGCGAGGCCGACCGGCTCGCCGCGAGCCCGTTGTCCCTGCTTCGCTATCGCTCCAATCTGCTCGGCGCCGACCTGCGCATCACGAACTTCGGCGGGGGCAACACGAGCTCCAAGATCGATGTCCCCGATCCGTTCACGGGGGCGCCGGTCCGCGTGCTGGCGGTGAAAGGGAGCGGCGGCGATCTCGGCTCGATCGCCGACGCGGGGTTCGCGCTGCTCTATCTCGACAAGCTGGAACAGCTGAAGACGCGCTATCGCGGCGAGGCATTCGAAGACGAGATGGTGGAGTACTACCCGCCCGCCGCATTCGGACAGAACCGCGTCGCGGCGTCGATCGATACGCCGCTGCACGCCTTCCTTCCCGCGCCGCACGTCGATCATCTGCATCCCGACTGGGCCATCGCGCTGGCCGCATCCGCAAACGGCAAGCAGAAGCTCGAGGAGTTCAATCGCCGGTTCGGCCGCCGCATCATCTGGGTCCCGTGGCAGCGCCCCGGCTTCGAGCTGGCGTTGCTGATCGAATCGGCGGTCAGGGACAACCCCGGCGCGGAAGGGTTGATCCTCGGCAGCCACGGCCTCTTCACCTGGGGCGCCACCGAGCGCGAGTGCTATCTGAACAGCATCCGCACGATCGATCAGATGGGCGTGTTCATCGACGAGCACCGCACGGGAACGGCCGCGGCAGCCCGCGGCGCGGGGGCGTTCGGCGGACCTGCGCACACGCCGCTCGACACGCGGCGCGACGTAGCGGCGCAGATTCTTCCGGCCCTGCGCGGAACGGTGTCGTCGAACCGGCGCGTGATCGCGCATTTCACGGACACAGATGACGCGCTCACGTTCGCCGGGTCCCGCTGGGGCGGCGCGCTGGGCCGCCTCGGCACGAGCTGTCCCGATCATTTTCTCCGCACGCGCATCTGTCCGTTCTTCATCGACTGGGACCCGGCCACCGGCAGCGTCGAGACGCTGAAGGCGGCGATTCGCATGCAAGTCGGCGACTACCGCAGCGAGTACACGCGCTACTACGAGTCGTTGGCGACAGCAGATTCGCCGAAGCTGCGCGACTCGAACCCGTCGGTCGTCATCATTCCGGGCGTCGGGCTCTTCGGCTTCGGCAGAAATAAAACAGAAGCGCGGATTACGACCGAGTTCTTCCTGAATGCCATCAACGTGATGGCCGGCGCCACCGCGCTCGAGAGCCTTCAGCCCGCCGCGGCCGAGGGCTCATTGCCGCAGGCGCGGCGCGCGGAGCAGGCCGCTCAGTTCGAACAGTTCCACAATTACGTCGCGCTGCCGCGATCGGAAGCGTTCCGCATCGAGTACTGGGCGCTCGAAGAAGCGAAGCTGCAGCGGATGCCGGCCGAGGCGGAATTCAGCCGCAAGATTGTGCTGATTGTCGGTGGCGGAAGCGGCATCGGCCGCGAAGTCGCGCTGCTCCTCGCGCGCAAGGGCGCGCATGTGGTGGTCGCCGACGCGGCGGCTGGAAGCGCAGCGCAGGTCGCCGCGGAGGCCGCGGAGGTGTCATCAGCAGAGTCAGTGGCGGCCATCACGGTGGATCTGAGCTCCGCGGAAAGTCTCGCGAACGCCGCCGCGTTTACCGTCCTGCAATTCGGCGGCATCGACGGCATCGTCAACACCGCGGCGATTTATCCCGTCGCCGATGCATCGGGCCGTTTAACCGACGCCCAATGGTCGAAGACCTTCCTGGTGAACGTGACGGGCAACTATCTGCTCGCACAGCAGACGGACTGGATCTTCAAGGATCAGGATTTGCCGGCCTCGCTCGTGCTGACCGGGTCGGCGAACGCCGTCGTGTCGAAAAAAGGCAGCGAGGCGTACGACACGAGCAAAAGCGCGGTGAACCATCTCATCCGCGAGCTCGCGATCGGCCTGTCGCCGCTCGTCCGCGTCAACGGGATCGCGCCCGCCACCGTCGTCTCGGGATCGACGATGTTTCCGCGCGATCGCGTGATGCAGTCGCTGCAGAAGTACAACATCGGCTTTGCGGAATCGGAATCCACCGAGGATTTGCGGGGAAAGCTCGCGGAGTTCTACGCGCAGCGGACGCTGACGCGGCGGCCGATTCTTCCGCGCGACTGCGCGAACGCGATCGTGTGGCTGCTGAGCGACGACAGCGCGAAAACGACCGGCCACATCATTCCGGTCGACGGCGGCCTGACGGAAGCCTTCCTGCGGTAAAAAAGGGGACGGGAATCTTTTTCCACCGAACTCTCGGAAAAAGATTCCCGTCCCCTTTT